>JBIIOJ010000059.1:0-13621 GCA_044337015.1 Pirellulales bacterium | reverse complement strand
TTCAACGAAACGCCGCACACGGGCAATCCGATCACGGGCGGCTGGCAGGAGCTCGCGCATGGCGTGAAGGTTCGGTTCGGCAGCACGACGGGCCACAACAAGGGGAGCACGTGGTTCGTCTCCTACGACGGCCCGGAGGCCTACGGCATCCGCATCGGCCACGGCACGCAGCCGGAATACATCGAGCGGGTGCGGATCACCGGCCTCGGCACGATCGACATGAACGCCAGCAGCAACGTGCAGCCGAGCTTTCTCGTGAAGGACATCAACGCCTGCGTGCTCGTCCACGGCCGCGTCCGCGACGTGCTCATCCAGGGCATCACGATGACCGACACGAACCGCTCCGTGATGTGCTACGGCGAGCACACGGGGAAGTTTTTGCCGGGGGGCGGCGTCGGCCCAGGGGAGTCGTTCGACGCCGAGCGGATCACGATCCTCGGCACCCGCACGCTCAATCCGAACGGCGCGGCCTACCTGCTGGGGCATCCCTCGCACCGCGGCCGCCTCCGCGACGTGAAGTGCAACCACAACTACATGGAGACGGCCGTCACCTGCATCGAGCCGAACTTCAACCTCGACGGCTACGAGGTGGTCGGAAACATCATGAAGAGCGGCGGCCTCGCGATCCACTGCTGGCGACACTCGCGCGGCGGCCTGATCGCCGACAACCTGCGGATCCACGACAACACCGGCCAGCCGGTCGTCGTCGTGAACGCGCCGCGAGGCTGGCAAAGCCCCGAGCCGCCGGTGCTCCGCAACAACCGCAATCCGCTGAGCGAAGCCGCCACGAAGAAGGCGCCGTAGTTCGCCTTGCGGGCCCCGTTCCCAGCCACAAGCCCCCGGCGGAAGCGGGCGGGTCAGAAAATACCTGCCTCCCCTAGTCAGGATGGCTGACAACCCGGTTGGCACCAAGTTTGGGGCGGCGTCACCGCGTTTCCGCGGGCCGAGCGTAACGTTTCCTGTCTCTGAGCCATAGCTAAAGTAGGATTCAAGCTCCGAATAACGTCCGTGCCGGATCCGGTCGTAGAAAAAGCGAGATGCACGGATTTTTTTGGCGCTCCCCACGGAGGCTCGCCATGTTTTCCCGCCGCACGCTGTTGAAATCCCTTCCCCTTGGGGCCATTTCCCCATATCTCGCCCCGATGGTCGCCCGGGCGGAGGCGGAGGCCGCCGGCGTCAAGCCGATGCGGTTCGTGTTCCTGCTGGAGGGGAACGGGCTCTGGCCCGAGCACATCTATCCCAAGGGCTTCAAGCGGAAGGAGATGAAGAACCCGCGGGGTGGAGATCATCACTTCGAAACCGTCAACGGCGAGGATGACCTGATCGACATCCCGCTGGGCGGGCCCGATGGTCAGCTCTGCGAGGCGATGGAGCCGCTCCGGAAGCACGTCGATCGGCTCACGCTCCTCACCGGCCTGTCGGGCCGCGTCGCGGGCGGCGGCCATGGCAACGGCCACGGGGCGCTGGGCTCCTATCCAGCCGTCGCCGGTCCCAAGGACATCACGATCGACTGCGCCCTTGCGAAAACGGCGCCAGCGATCCGGCAGATCGTGTCGCTCGGGTTCCAAAACGACCCGGCCAACGCGCCGCCGATGTTCTCCGGCTACTCGGCCTTTGGCCCGAACCAGAAGCTCTCGGTGATGCAAGATCCGGTACTCGCGCACAACGTGCTCTTCGGGAAGCTCGTCGGCGGCGACCCACAGGGCGATGTCGGAACGCAGTCGCTCGTGCTCGACACGCTCGCAGAGGATATCCGACGGGTGCGGAACCGGCTGCCGGGAGTGGAGGGGGAAAAGCTCGAGCGGGTGGCCGACGCCTTCACCACGATCCGCCGGCGGCAGGCGCGGCTCGGCGACGTCGATCCGGCGAAGATTCCGCCGATGCGGCCAGAATTCCACGGCACGAAGTCGGAGACGACCCGGATGGAAGCCCACGCGGAGCTGGCCGCGACGGCGCTCCTCACGGGCCTGACGAACACCGTCACGCTCTGCTCGGGCACCGGCTACGTGACCTGGAAGAGCCTCGGCCTCACGATCGACACCCACGAGATCGGCCACCGGGCCAACGACCCGAAGGCGCAGGCGATGCGGGTGAAAATCCGGCAGTTCAATGCCGGCCTGATCGCCAAGATCGTCGACACGCTCGAAGCCGTCCCCGAGGGGAACGGCTCGATGATGGACAACACGCTCATCGTCTACCTCAGCGAGTCGGCCGAGACGCACCACTCGCAGTGCATGGAATGGCCGATGGTGCTCGTGGGGAACCTGGGCGGTCGGCTGAATCTCGGCGGGAGGTTCATCAACCTGCCGAAGTACGGCTCGAAAGGGCACGCGACCGTCGCGCAGTTCTACACGGCGCTGCTGCATGCGGCCGGGGCGCCGGTCGAACACTTCGGCATGAAGGACCGCTTCCTCCTCGAGGCCGGCCTCGACCAGCGGGAGCCGTGGTCGCACATCGTGGCGTAAGCCCTCTGGAGAGGGCGGCGTGGGAGGTTGCATGGTCGGTCGGTTCATCGTGCTGCGGGCCGGTGGCCTGTTCGCGGCCGTGATCGCGGCGCTGCTGCCAGCCGCGTCCCGCGCCGAGTTTCGCCACGCCCTCGTCATCGGGCAGTCGAACTCCAAGAGCGGCCCGCTCGCCGCGCCGCCGCAGGACGTGGCGGCGGTGGCCGACGCACTCGGCCGAGGTGGCTTCACGGTCACGAAGGCGGAGAACCTGGCGACGCCCAAGGCCATCGGCGACGCGGTGACCGCCTTCGCAGCCTCGGTGCCCACCAACGGCACGGCACTCGTCTATTTTTCGGGCCACGCGGTGCCGGTGCCGGCCGTCAGCGGCACCAACCCGCCGCGAAGCGACACGGCGCTGCTCGCCGTCGACGGCGGAAAATATCTGCTCGCGGCGGTTCTCAGGACGCTCGTCATGGCGCCGTTCGGCCCGCGCGGGGGCCCGAAGGAGTTGCCCTGCGGCAGCCGGATCAACGTCGTGATCCTCGACGCAACGCCACCCCCCGCGGCCGCCGGCAAGCCGCCGGCTGCGGGGGGTGCGGCCGCACCAGCCGCCCCGGAGACGCTGCCGCCGCTCGACCCGCCGCCCGACACGCTCGTCGTCTTCCGGCCGGCCGGCGCTGCCGGCCCGTCGCCGCTGGCCGCGCGGCTCGTGGCCAGCCTGGCCGCCGGCAAGACGCTCGACGCGGTGCTGATGGTCCTTTCGGACACGACGCGGTCGTCGCTCGCCCCGGGCGAGTTCGGCCGCCTGAAGGAACCGGCATCGAGGGCGGTCTCACCCCCCGACACGCTCGGCCCCGGACCGACGGCCGGCGCCGAGTGGGTCGACCGAAACGGCATGGTCTTCTGCTGGTGTCCGCCCGGCGAATTTACGATCGGCAGCCCGGCGTCCGAGCTGGAGCGGGAACAGGACGAGCTGCAGGCGGCCGTCGCGTTCGCCGAGGGCTTCTGGATGGCGAAGCACGAGATCTGCTACCGCGAGAGCCTTCCACTCGGCGGACAGGACAACAGTTCGACGGGTGAGCACAAGCTGCTGCCGCTCAACTTCACGTCGCCGGCTCACGCCGCGAAGATCCTCGCCGCGGCCAACGCGACCGCACCGGAGGGCTGGGTGTATGGACTGCCCACCGAGGCCGAGTGGGAATATGCCGCCCGCGCCGGCACGAAGACGGCCTACTCGTTCGGCGACGATCCGGCCGGACTCGCGAGGCACGGCAACTTCGCCGACAGGACGCTCCGGGAGAGCCAGTCGTTCGGGGAAGTCACGAAATGGTCGAACCCGAAACCCGACTCCATTCAGTTTGCCGCCGCCCGGCAGTCCGGCCTCTACTCCTACGCCCATCCGACCTGGACCGACGGGAGCGTGGGTCCGGCGCGTGTGGCCGGCTACCTGCCGAATGCCTGGGGCCTGCACGACATGCACGGGAACGTGTCGGAGATGACGAGCACGATCTACCGCGGCTCTCGGCTGGCACCCGTCCTGCCCCCAGAGAAACACAAGGAATGGGCGGCCAGTCCGGAGAACGTGACGGACAACGCCCGTGGTTACGTCTGCAAGGGTGGCAGCTGGGCGAGCACCGCCAGCTCCTGCCGCTCGGCCTTCCGTGGCTGGACGAGCGTGCAGGAAAGCATCTTCGGCCTGCGGCTCGTGCTCCGCCGGAAGGGCTCGGAGGTCGAGCCTTCCGTGACCCGCTGGACGACGCTCGTGCCGGGCAGCTTCGCGGCGGAGAGCGGCGCTACGGCGACACCGGCCACCGACGGCACGGTGCTTGTGACGGGCACGGTCGCGAGGGGCGACGTCTACACCGTCACCTGTCCAGTGCCTGCGGGCATCGAGCCACGCGAGGTGAGGCTCGAGTTGCTCCCCGATCCGGCCCTGCCCAAATCGGGCCCGGGTCGCGGCACGTCGGGGGGTGTGGAATTCGCCGAGGTCTCCATCACGGCGCAGCGGCGCAGCGGACCGGCAGCGCCGGTCAGGCTGCTCGCCGGTCGGTCCGACATGAAGCAGCCTCTTGCCGCGATCGTCGATGGACAGCCTGAGACCCACTGGAGTTGGCCCGGCGACGGGAAGGCCCACGAGGCCGTATTCACGGTCGGACTGCCATCGCGGACCGGCTCCGACGCGGCCCGCTGGCGGTATCCGACCGAGAGCGTGACGGCCGGTCCGATCTCGTCGCTCGTGGTGACGCTGCGGCACGAGCCGTCGTCGCCTTTCCCCCCGACGGCGCTCGGGAAATTCCAGCTCTCGGTGCTCCACGAGGAGACCACGCCATGAGCATCCGCCCTCGCTCCAGTCTGCTCGTCGCGGCCGTAGCGACGCTGGCCGGCACACTCGTCGCCTGCGCCTATGGCGCGGAGCACGCCACCCCGCCGATCGGCCCCTGGCTCGCGAAGTATTGCGGCGAGTGCCATGCCGGTGGTTCGAAGGAAGGGAGCGTGTCGCTCGAGGGGGTGAACGCCTTCGCGACCGCCTCGCCCGACGTCTGGGCGAAGATCCACGAGCAGTTGCAGCTGGCGCTCATGCCTCCGGCCGACGCCGAGCAGCCGTCGGCCGACGAGCGAGCGCGGGTGCTCGCCTGGGTGGCAGGCTCCATGCGGGACGGCGGCCATCACGTGGTCGACAAGCTGGCGCTACCCAACTACGGCAACTACCTTCCTCACGAGCCGCTCTTCCGCGGGCCGGCCCATCCGGCGCCGGCCACCCCGGCCCGGGCCTGGAGGGTGCGGCCCGACGTCTACGGAAATCGCGTCCCGGGCACGCAACCTTTCTCCTTCCTGCCGGGGCAGCAGATCTCCGACTACGCGAGCCTCTA
Organism: Pirellulales bacterium; assembly: GCA_044337015.1. Lineage (GTDB taxonomy): Bacteria > Planctomycetota > Planctomycetia > Pirellulales > UBA1268 > UBA4655. The sequence goes on along the minus strand of JBIIOJ010000059.1, from coordinate 8,307 downwards.
CGAGATCGACGAGTCGGCGGCGGAGGTCGTGCTCTCCAACGCGCAGGCGTTCGTGGAGACCTGGGTGACGGGGCATTTCAAGCCGCTCCTCGACCCCAAGGCCGAGCCCACCGAGGCGGCAATCGACGCGGCGGTGAAGCAGGCCTACGGAAAGGCGATGGATCGCGGCCCGACGTCCGATGAGGCCGAACTCGTCCGCTCGCTCTACGCGAAGGTGCTCGCGGCCCACGGGCGGGAGCGGGCCGTGCGGGCGGCGATCTCCTATCCGTTCCTGCGGCCTGAGGCCTACTACCGGCTCGAGGTCGGCGTCGGAGAGGCCGACGTCCACGGCCGCCGGCGGCTGGCGAAGGAGGCGATCACGGCCGCGATCCAGCAGACGCTCTTCGGCAACACGCGGCCACCGCGGCTTCAGGTGGCGCTCGCCGACGCGAAGACGACGCTCGGTACGCAGGCCGACGTGGCGACACTCGTCCGCGACCTGCTCGACGCCGAAAAGCCTGGAGCCGTCAACGCCCACGTGCTCCGGTTTTTCGACGAGTACTTCGACTACCGCAAGGCCACCGAGGTCTTCAAGGAGCCACCCTCGCCGCTCAATGCGGCCTACAGGGCGGACCAACTCGTCCGCGAGACCGCCACCCTGATCGCCCGCATCGTCGCGGAGGATCGCGACGTCCTCCGCCGCCTGCTCTCCACCCGGGAGGCGTTCGTCACGAACAACTTCGTCATCTACAACTTCCCGCCCGACTTCAAGGCCGACGGGCTCGTGACGCTCGATCCGGAGTCCCGCTGCGGCATCCTCACGCAGCCGGCCTGGCTCGTCGCTCAATCCCACAACTTCGACAACGACCCGGTCCGCCGCGGCAAGTGGATCCTCGAGCACCTCCTCGGCGGCACGGTGCCCGACGTGCCGGTGACGGTCTGCGCGAAGGTGCCCGACGATCCCGCACGGACGCTTCGCGACCGGTTCACCGTGGTGAGCGGCGATTCCTACTGCTGGAAGTGCCACTATCGGATGAACCAGCTCGGCATGCCGTTCGAGGCGTACGACCACTTCGGCCGCTATCGTATGCAGGAGCTGAACAAGCCGGTCGATTCGTCCGGGGCCGTCGTGGACAGCGGCGACCGCTCGCTCGACGGGCCGGTGACGGATGCGGTCGATCTCATCGAGCGGCTGGCGAACTCGAAGCGGGCCGAGGAGATGTTCGTGCGGTACGCCTTCCGCTTCTTCCTGGGCCGCAACGAGACGGTCCGCGACGCGCAGACGCTCCGCGAAGCACACGCGGCCTACGTGAACTCGCAGGGGAGTATGAAGTCGCTCGTGACGTCGCTTTTGTCGAGCGACTCGTTCCTCTACCGCTTCGAACAGTAACGGTGCCAAACAATGACGGCGGCGGTCACCTTTATTTGACCCATGGTCCGCTCACGCTCACGCTCCAGCACGCGCTGCGATCGTCGCACTCTTCGCCCGGCGCGGTCACTTCGCGGCGTCGTCCGGCGGAGGCGGGTCGGGCTCGGTCATGGCCACACGAAAGCCCCAGGAGTCTTGGGGGCGATACGGGGGCCAGCCGTAGGCCTCGGCCACGCGGGCCGCCGAACGGCAATACCCGCCGGAATGCTGGAAGCTGCCCCCGCGGATGACGCGTTCGGTTCCCGCGGCCGCGCCCTGAGGGTCGGTCACGGCGTCTTTCCCATACGGCCCGTACCAGTCGCTGCACCACTCCCACACGTTCCCGTGCATGTCGTGCAGGCCCCACGGGTTCGCCTTCCTCGTTCCCACGGGCTGCGTCTGGCCGCGAGAGTTGTCCACGAACCAGCCGTAGTCGGGCAGCTGCTGCCAATCGTCGCCGAACGCGTAGTGCGTCGTCGTCCCGGCTCGACAGGCATATTCCCACTCCGCCTCGGTGGGGAGCCGGTACACCCGCCCGGCCTTTCGCTCGGCGGGCAGCGCCGAGAGCCGCGTGCAGAACCCGGCCGCCTGCCCCCAGTCCATCTGGGCGACCGGCCTGTCGGCGTCCTTCCATGTGCCGGCCGGCTCGGCGTTCGTGACCTGCTTCCAATGCGCGTTCGTGACCTCGTGCATGCCGAGGTAAAACGGCTTCGTGATCCGCACGCGATGGGCCGGCTTGGCGTGACGAGTCGCCATGCCGTCGTCGTCGTGGCCCATCTCGAACTCTCCCGCGGGAATCCTCACGAGCTTGATCCCGATTGAGTTCTCCAGCACCTCCGTGGCCGGCTCCGCACCCCGCGCGACGAGGCAGGCTCCCGCCACCCAGACGACCATCGCTCGCGCCACCCTCGGCATCGGTGCATTCTCCTGCAAGACAGACGGCAAGCCCGACCCGATCATACCCTCGTTCATACGCTCGTTGCCGTGCCGCACGGGGACGACCGCTCCGGCGGGATCGATCGAGAACACGCGGAAGCGGGCGGAAACGCCTGGCACGCTCGGCCGCGCCGCGGAGGCTACACTCCGGCCGTGTACGGGCGGCGACTCCCGATGCGGACCGTTTCCGCTTTCATGGTCCCCCGCTCGGGGCCTATCTTCTGGGCAGAGCATGGACTGCCGTGTCAAAGGGTTCGCTATGAATCGTCACATCATCACCTGGTCGGTCGTTTCTGCCCTGGCCGGGTTTCTGTTCGGCTTCGACACGGTCGTGATCTCCGGCGCCGAGCGGACGATCCAGGACCTCTGGCAGCTCAGTCCCGCGGTCCACGGCGTGGCGATGGCCTCGGCCCTCTACGGCACGGTCGTCGGCGCGATGCTCGGTGGCTGGCCCACCGACCGCTTTGGCCGTCGGCCCACGCTCTTCTGGATCGGCATCCTCTACTTCGTGTCGGCCGTATGGAGCGGACTGGCGACCGACGTCTGGTCGTTCATCGTCGCCCGGTTCATCGGCGGCCTCGGCGTTGGTATCTCGACGGTGGCCGCGCCGCTCTACATCTCCGAGATCTCGCCTCCAAACGCCCGCGGACGGCTGGCGGGGATGTTCCAGTTCAACATCGTGCTCGGCATCCTCGCCGCCTTCCTCTCCAACTACCTCCTCGAAGGCGTCCCGAACGACTGGCGGTGGATGCTTGGGGCCGAGGCGCTTCCCGCTTGCTTCTACACGCTCGCCTGCCTCGCGATCCCGGAGAGCCCTCGCTGGCTCCTGCTTTCCGGCAGGGATGGCGGCCGCGAGCGGGCCATCGGCGTGCTTGCCCGAATGGATCCATCCGCCTCGCCCGCCGCACTGGAGACCGCAGCCGATCGGATCGTCGCGGCCACGGCGGCCTCCGCGGGCCATGGCTCGTCGCCGGCATCGGTCACCGACGCGGCCTCCCTGCGGCGGCCGATCCTGTTGGCGTTCCTGATAGCTCTGTTCAACCAGCTCTCCGGGATCAATGCCGTCCTCTACTTCGCGCCGCGGATTTTCGAGATGGCGGGGCTCGGCGAGAAGGCGGCGCTCCTGCAGTCGATCGGCATCGGGGTCACGAACCTCGTGTTCACGTTCGTGGGCCTGTGGCTCATCGACCGGCTCGGAAGGCGGACGCTCCTCGTGATCGGCTCGGTCGGCTACATCGTGTCGCTGGGGCTGTGCTCCTGGGCGTTCGCCACCGGCACGTCCTGGATCGTGCCCTGGTGCCTGTTCGCCTTCATTGCCTCCCACGCGGTGGGGCAGGGGGCGGTGATCTGGGTGTTTATCTCTGAGATCTTCCCCGATCGCTTCCGGGCCACGGGGCAGGCGATCGGCAGCACCACACACTGGGTGATGGCCGCGGCGCTCACGACCGTCTTTCCGTTGCTGGTCGTGCTGTTCCCGCCGAGCGCGGTGTTTGCATTTTTCTGCGGGATGATGGTGCTCCAGCTCGTCTGGGTGCTGGCGATGGTGCCGGAGACGAAGGGCGTCCCGCTCGAGGAACTGGCGGCCCGCATCGGCGGCCGGCCACGCGATGGTATGGGTTAGGAGCCCCGACCCCATGCAGACGGCTTCGGAGTCATCAGCAAGGACGATACCGAGTCCTGGGCCCAGAAGCAGGCGAGCTGATTCTCGGTCTAACTACGGCGTTCGCCAAGAATACCTTTGACCTCACCCAGCCAAACGAATCTGGAGGAGTCCAGCGTGCGCTCGCCATCCCACCGATAGGCACACAGAAACCCACCCTTCGCCACGCTCCAGTCGACGCAGGCGACGTTCTGGCGGAGCAACTCGGGACGCGAGCCGTTCAGCCAATAGTGCCCCACGAAGACCGGCTTGGCGTCTTCGGGATACGGCACGGCGGCGCGGTGAACTTCCTGCGGAAGAGGATCGTCCGACTCGATGGGCTCGCTCGCCATCGCGTAGGTTCGGTAGGTCTGCCCGTCCGGCGGCTCGTACCACTTCACCCGTGTAGCCAGCCGTTCGTGGCCGTCTTTGTCGCGAAAGGTCGTCCCGGGCGGCAGCTTCACCTCCTTGCCCTTCAGGATCGCCTCCACGGGCTCGAACAAGGCTCCGTCGGGCAGGCAGGCGGAGTACAGAAAATCGTCCGTGATCGGCCCGCTGATCTGCGCCATGCGGGTCTCATCCCAGCAGGCGTGCACGACCCGGAGACCGTCCAGATCGAGCCAGAGCGGCAGGGAGCGGAACCACGCGAGGTAGGACTGGAGATCACCTGCTGGAATCTGCCGCATCGTCTCGGCGTGCTGGTGGCTGTTCTTCTCGTTGTGCGGCCGGAGGTGTTCGCCCGGCCTTTCGGGATCGGCCGTGTGGAAAGCCAGCGCGTTGAGTTCGTGGTTCCCCATGACCGACAGGGCCGCGCCCGAATCGACCATCGGCCGGACGATCTCCAGCGTCTCCCGGATCTGCGGCCCCCGGTCGATGAAGTCGCCGAGGAAGACGGCCTGCCGATCGGGATGGCGGTAGAGGCCCTTCTGTCGGGAGTAGCCGAGTTTCTTCAGGAGCCTCTGAAGGGCTGCGGAGTGGCCGTGGATGTCGCCGATGAGGTCGTACATGAAGCTGTAGCAGATGGTGTTGTCTCGTCCCTAGACAGTAATCTCTCGATCAAACTGCTGCACATCGACGACCCGGTGTCGCTGCTCCTTCGTTCGCCATGAGCCGGGGATCGCGAGGTGGCACTGGGGCCTGCTACTGCTGCGGCCGTAGGCGTTCGCGGGGCCGGTTCATGCCCGTCGCACCCCCGCCTTCTCCATCCGGCTCCACGCATCAGCCACGGAGCCGTCGAGGTCTATGCCACGGCAGCCCGACTCGATGACGGTGAGAAGGCCGAGTAACTGTCGATGCCCCGGTGGATGCCCTTGCGAACGATCAGAGCGTCGGCAGGGACTTCCAAGCGTGGGTGGAAGGCGGCACCTGGCGTTCCCTCGACGCAGTGATCGGGCCACAGCACTTGCTCGCCGTAGGGCAGCGTGATGCGGCCGAACACCTGATGACCGGGATGGCTGGAGGCGAAGGAGACGTGTCTGGGGGGGTGCCAGTCCTGCGTGAGGATCACCCGCCGGAATTCCCGCATCAGGCCATTCACCACGGGCAGAACCGCATCGGCATCCGGCACTGCGAGAGGACCGCCGCCGCCCGTTGCTGGAGCCGCTGGAGGAGCGGCGGGTGTTGTCGTCGGCGGACGGCAACGGGCCCGTGCTGACCGCCATCACGAGCACGCCGGGAAGTAGGTCGCTCGTCCTGACCTTCGACGGGCCGTTGCTGTCCAGCACGGCGACCGACCTGACGAACTATCGCGTCACCGCACCCAGTGGCGGGAATCCGGAGGTGGTGACCTCCAGCGGTCCGCGGCTGAGGGTCGTCGCCGCGCAATACGGCGACATCTCATCGACATCCTCGCAGGTCACCCTGACGCTTGCGCGGCCGCTGCAGTTGGCCACCTTCTATCGCATCTTCATCAATGGCGAGTTGCCCATCACCAATGGCAACCCGGCCTCGAACCCATTGGCCGGCGCCGGGGGCGCGGGCAATCCCAGCAACGGCAAGACGTTCGACGGCGACAACGATGACACGGCCGGTGGAAACTTCTACGGACTGTTCGCCGTGGGAAGAAGACTTTCGTTCACCGACTTCAGTGGCGATCGGGTGGTGGTGGCGGCGACCGGAGGCAGTGGCCTCAACGTCTGGCGCGAACTCAATGGCGACATCGACCAGCTCACCGTGCTGCCGGGCGCGACGGCCCTCTCCGGCTCGGTGGTCGCGGGGAGGGGCAGCACCGGCACGGTCCCGGTCGGCTCGGTGACCATTCCTGTTCCCACGCCACTGGTGCTCAATGGCGCCGCGAACAACCTGCCCGCGGCGTTCGTGACGGTGCCGTCGGGCGGATTACCGGCCCCGCCGCCTCAGCCGACGGCGTCCTCGCCGACCCCGGTGGTCGCCACCATCGCAAACCTGCCCTACACGCTGAACATCACCCCCGTCAGCGCTCCCGGCATCACCCTCCTGCCCGGTATCCAGTCTGCCGTCTATGCGCAGATGCCTCCCTCGGCCGCCTATCCCAGCGGTCTGTGGCTCGTGTTCGGCGGCCGCACCAATGGCCTGCACGACTTCTCGCCCAGCGGCGAGCAGAGTTTCCCCCCCAGCTTTCAGAACAACGTCATCTACGTCATCAATCCGGTCAATTGGCAGGTCTGGTCGCGTCCCTGGAACCAGACCGACGTGCCGGCCGCCATCGCCAACTCCCTGAGTTCGACCAACCAGGCGTCGTACGCGCGTGGTGACACGCTCTACACGGCGGGCGGCTACTCCGTGCCCGGCACGGTGAACTTCACCGCAGACGTGACCCACCTGAGCAGGGACATCGCCGTCACGAGTGGACTGGAAAATCTTTCGGTCGGGCAAACCGTGTCGGGAGTTCTTCCCTTCCCGTCGGGGCAATCGCTTTTCCTGCCGGGAACGACGATCACCGCCATCAACGGCAACACGATCACGGTGAGCAACGCGGCTCTGTCGAATGCGACCGGTTTTTCCCTGGCCGCGTACACCAGGAACTTCACGACCTACGGCGCGCTGACGGGGCTCAGCATCAAGGGGCTGGTCCAGGCGGTCATCAATGGCGGCGATGTGGCCAGGCTGGCCAGGATTCGCCAGCTGTCGGATTCGCGGGTGGCGGTGACGGGCGGCGCCATGGCGCCGCTGAATGGCCGGACCTACCTCGCCTTCGGGCATAACTTTCAGGGCGGTTACAACGGCGCGACGGCCAGCATCAGCCAGGTCTACACCAGTGAAATACGCAGTTTCCGCATCGTCGACGACGGCCGCAGCCTGGCCATCGCCAACTACCGGGCGGTGCGGGATCCGGTCAACTTCCGGCGCCGCGACGGCAATCTCGTCAGTTTCATCGGACCGGGTGGAAAGGCGCAACTTGCCTTCCTGGGCGGTGTCTTCACCCCCGGTAGCAGCGGGATCGGTTATCAGGCGCCGATCCTGATCGGGCGGAATGGCGGCGTCCTCATCGACGCGGCCTACCAGCAGTTCTTCAGCCAATACACCACGGCGAACATTCCGCTGTACGATTCGCGCACCCGGTCGATGCATGACGTCCGGATGGGCGGCATCAGTCTCTATGACTACTCCAACGGCCAGCTCACCGAGGACACCGAGTTGCCGTGGATCGATGACGTGACGTCGCTCGTTCGGGCGAGCAACGGGTCGTTCCAGGAATACATCCTGTCGTCGATCCCCGCCGTGACCCCGGGCAGCACCGGCAACTATGGCGCCAACGCGGCCTTCTTCATCAATAAGGCGTTGCCCACATATGCCAACAGCGTCATCAAGTTGAACAGCCTACGTGGCCCGACCGTGGTGGGCTACATGTTCGGCGGGATCTATTCCACGGTGTCGAACACGTCCGGCAACACCTTCCGGGCGACCGGTGCGTCGAACCAGGTGTTCCAGATCACGCTGACACCGTCCTGACCTGCCCCTCTCGAGCGAGACGGCTTGGGTTGGAGAAAAGTATTCGACCGATTCCTTGACTCCCGCGCCGCATGGCGACAGGATGCAAATTGGAGCAGGGAGGTCATCACGCACGCTCCACGTCGGTCTTTCAGGGGCAGATCGCCGGGCAAACGCTGACGCAACGCACTCGCACGACGTGCACCTCGAGTGCAGCCTCGTGCCGCGTGCCGCCAGCAGCTTTTCGTGAACGTACGGGAGGCTCGACGCGGACGTTCCTTCGGCCATCCTTGGCCATGGTCCCACCACGGTTCCCAACCCAGAGGTGCCCCATGAATTCCCGAAACCGGTTCCTGGCTCTCGGATCCCGTGGCATCGCAGCCCTTTTGTTCGGTCGATCCGACACGACGGGCCGCCGGCCCCGACGTGGCCGCCC
>JBIIOJ010000058.1:0-13650 GCA_044337015.1 Pirellulales bacterium | reverse complement strand
CCAGAAGTTGACCTCGCGGGGCGCCTTGTAGGCCCCGTCGATGACCACCTGCATCAGGTGGAGCGCGAGCAGCACCACCATCGCCTGCGCCATGACGTGGTGGATGCCGCGAAGCAGCCAGCCGCCGGTCATCTCGTGCTGGATGTAGTAGACGCTCTCCCAGGCGGTCTGCGCGCTGGCGGAGTAGCTCGCCCAGAGGAAGAGGCCGGTGATCACCTGCGTGAGGAACGCGAAGACGAGGCAGCTGCCCCAGACGTACCGCCAGCGGGCGCCACCTGGGACGTTTTCGTAGAGCGCCGCGTGGACGACCGCGCGGTAGCCGGTGCGGTCGTCGAGGAAGTCGGCGAGGCCGCCAAGCAGGCCCCGTCGCTCGCTGAAGGTGCGGCCTCGATGCGACGGGTCGCTCATGGCTTCACCTTCTTATCGGCGATGCCGGTGTAGAAGTTCTGCCACTTCACGGCGATCGATCCCTTGCCGTCCACCTCGCACTCGAGCGTGTCCATCGCCCGGGGGCTCGGGCTCGGGGCCACGATGCCGCCGTCGAGCGTGAAGCGGCTGTTGTGGCAGGGGCAGCGGAAGCACTTCTCGGCCCGGTCGATCTCGACGAAGCAGCCGGCGTGCGGGCAGGTGGCGGAGATCGCCTCGACCGTGTCGGCCCCCTTCTCCCGCCGCAGGTAGACCGCGCCGATCGGCTCGGCGGCGAAGCCGGTCCAGGCATCCACCCGGTCGGAGACCACCGCGAACTGCCGCGGGATGCCGTCGTCGGGCACGCTCGCGATGTCGGTGACGGGGAGGAACTTCGCCGCCGCCCCCTTGCGGCTCAAGGGATCGAAGAACGCCCACAGCCCCGCGACGATCGGCGGCAGCGTGGCGAGGCCGCCGCAGAGGATCGCGAGAATTTCAGCGAGGAAATTCCGCCGTCCGGCGGGCAAGGGCGTGTCGTGGTGCGTCATGCGAGTTTCCTTCGTGTCACGGGAATCTCCTCACGCCGCGCGCCACGCGGCGTCGACGGCGGCGACGACCCTTTCCAGCGCCGACTCGAAGGGGCCGTCGAGCGTGGCGCCGGCGGCGGCCTTGTGGCCGCCCCCTCCGAACTCGGCGGCGAGCTTGCTTGCGTCGACGTGGCTGCGGCTGCGGAAGCTCACCTTCACCTTCCCGTCGGCAAGCTCAATGAGAATATAGGCCAGCTGCGTGCCCTTGACGGTGAGCGTGGTGTTGATGAGGTCTTCGGTGTCGCCGGGGCGGGCGCCGGTCGCCTTGAAGTCGGCCTGCCGCACCTCGCTCTTGATCACCTTCCCGTCGTGGCTCGTGACGGCGCCCGCGAGGGCCCGGCCCACGAGGTTGAGACGGGAGAGCGTGTCTTGCTCGAAGAGATCGCGGTAGGTCGCAGCGGGGCTCGCGCCGGCGTCGACGAGCCTCGCCGCGATCCGGAAGGTCTCGCCGCTCGCCGACGGAAAACGGAACCATCCCGTGTCGGTCGCCAGCGCACAGAAGAGCGGCGAGGCGATCGGCACCGTCGGCTTCACCCCGAGCCGCAGCGCGATCTCCGTCACGATCCGGCCGGTCGCCTCGGCCGCCGTGTCCTTGAACCAGCGGTCGCAGAGGTCGTCCTCGCTGACGTGGTGGTCGATCACGACCACCTTCGGACGGATTGCACGGATCACGTCCCCCATCGCCCCGAGCTGGGCGAAGGCGCTCGTGTCGAGCACGAGGAGCAGGCCGCAGCCGTGGAGGCTCTCCGGCTTCACGCCCCCCTCGAGCGACTCGATCTTCTTGTCGGGATCCATGAAGGCGAGGCCCGGTGGCGTCGCCTGGGCGTTCACGATCCTCACCTTCTTGCCGAGCGATTCGAGCACGGCCGCCATGCCGAGCTCGCTGCCGAGCGCGTCGCAGTCGGGACGGATGTGGCTCGTGAGGAGAAAATCGTCGGACTGCTTCAGGAGGTCGAGCAGGCTTGCCCAGTCGAGTCGCATGGGTTCTCCGTGAGCCGCAGGTGTTGCGCGTGTCGTCAATGCGTGACGATTTTCGCCGCCTCGGCGACGTCGCGACGGAGTTGCTCCGCGAGCAAGTCGACCGACGCGAAGCGGCGAGTCTCGCGCAACCTCCCGAGGAAGTCAACGTCGAGTTGCTGGCCGTAGAGGTCGCCCTCGAAACCGATGAGATGGACTTCCACCGAGACGCCCGTCTCGCCGAAGGTGGCGTTGGGCCCGATGTGGATCGCGGCGGAGTGCCACGCCTGCGACGCGCTCGACGGCGACCTCGCCCTGCCGGCGTAGACGCCCCCGGCCGGCACGAGCGTCTCGATTCCGGAGAGATTGGCCGTGGGGAAGCCGATCGCGCGGCCTCGCTTCGCGCCCGCGACGACCGTGCCCGAGAGGCGATAGGCCGCCGTGAGCAGCCGGTTGGCCTCGGCGACGAGGCCCGAGCCGACGAGCGAGCGGATCCGCGAGCTCGACACTGGCTCCCCATCGGCCATCACCGGCTCCACGACCTCCATCGGGATGCCCTCGTCGCGGCAGAGCCGCGAAAGCAGCGACACGTCGCCCGAGCGGCCGGCACCGAACCGGAAGTCGGCCCCCTCGACGATGGCGGCCGCGGCGAGCCGGCCCCGCAGGATGTCTCGGTAAAAGTTTTCGGCCGAAAGCGAGGTGAGCTGCTGGTCGGTCGCCTGCACGAAGACGGCGTCGACGCCGAGCGCCGCGAGCAGCTCCGCCCGCCTCCGCGGCGTCGAGAGCGGCGGCGGAGCCGACTCGGGCCGGAGCACCGCCGCGGGATGGGGATCGAACGTGAGCACGGCCGTGGGCAGCCGCCGGGCTGCGGCCAATCCGGTGAGACGGCGGACGATCTCGGCATGCCCGAGGTGCACGCCGTCGAAGTTTCCGACAGCGACCGCGCACGGGGCCGACGGCGACCAGCGGTCGGAGGCGTGAAGCAGCGACGGCGGGGGAGGGAGTGACACGGAGTCGCGGAAAAATCGTGAAGTGGCCGACGACGAGTCTACCCGAAGCCGGAACTGCGACCGGCGAAATGGCCCGACACGGTATGATGGGCGTCGCTTTCGAGGACGCATCGCCCATGGACGAAAAGCAGATCTTCCTGTCGCCGGAGATGAGCTGCCGGGTTGCGGCCATCGACATCGGCAGCAACAGCGTGAGGCTCTTGGTGGCCGAGGCCCTCCGCGGGGGCGCCTACCGGATCCTCGACGAGGAGCGGGAGCCGACGCGGCTCGGCCGCAGCGTCGACTCCAAGGGGGCGCTCGACGAGGAGTCGATGGAGAAGACGATCCAGGCCCTCAAGACCTTCCGCCAGATCGCCGAGGGCTTCCAGGCGACGCAGCTGCGGACGATCGCGACATGTGCCGTCCGCGAGGCCCGCAATGGCCCCGACTTCTGCCGTCGCGTGCGGGAGCAGGTCGGCCTCGAGGTGGAGGTGATCACGGGGGAGCGGGAGGCCCGCTATGCCTTCGCGAGCGTGCAGAACGCCTTCGACCTCACCGGCAAGAACGTGGTCGTGGCCGACATCGGCGGCGGCAGCACGGAGATCGTCTTCGCGACCGGCAGCCTCATCGAGTCGATCTCCTCGACGCCGCTCGGCGCCGTGCGGCTCACCGAGCAGTTCGGCACGGCCGAGGGGCAGCAGGAGCCCTGCGAGCGGCTCGAGGACGAGATCAACGCCTGCCTCAAGAAGCGGGTTCCCAAGCCGCTCTTCGCGCCGCACTTCCTCGTGGGGTGCGGCGGCACGTTCACGACGCTCGCCGAGCTCATGATGGCTTCGAAGCGGCAGGCCGACCTGCCGGTGGGCGGCTATCGTGTCTCGCACGCGGAGGTGCGGCACCTCCTTGACCGGCTCCGCAAGACGCCGCTGCGATCCAGGCGGAGCATCGCGGGCATGACGCCCGACCGGGCCGACATCATCATCGCCGGCCTCGCGATCATCGACGGGCTCATGCGGCGGTTTCGCACCAACACCCTCCTCGTGCACACCCGCGGCGTCCGCGACGGGCTCGTGAGGGAGATGATCGAGCAGTCACTCGGAAGCGACGCCGACGATCCGGCCCACCGCGAGGCCGCGATCGACCGGCTCGCGGCGGCCTGCTCGGGGGAGGCGGAGCATGGCCGCAAGGTGGCGACGCTCGCCGGGAGGATCTTCGAGCAGCTCGTCGAGCCGTTCGAGCTCGTCCCGTCGGACCGCACGCTCCTCGAGACCGCCGCGAAGCTGCAGGACGTCGGCTACGTCATCAACTACGAGCAGCACCACAAGCACAGCTACCATCTCATACGCAACAGCCGGCTGCCGGGCTTCCGCGGCCAGGATCTGGAGATGGTCGCGAACATCGCGAGGTATCACCGCGGCGCGCTGCCGAAGCGGAAGCACGAGAACCTTTCCCGGCTCTCCCCCGAGGAGCAGCGGCGGGTGCAGCAGATGGCCGCGATCCTCCGGCTCGCCGGCGGGCTCGACCGCAGCCGCTCGCAGCAGGTCCGTGACGTGTTGGTGGGCGTCGACGACGGCACGGTCGCGATCGACGTCGTGGCCGACGAGAAGCCGGAGGCCGACCTCTGGGGCGCCGAGCGGCGGACCGAACTCTTCGAGAAGGTCTTCGAGATGCCGCTCAGGATCCGCTGGGCCGGCGAGAAGGCTTTCGTGTGAACCCCGGTTTTTCCATGGTTGGCCCGGCGGTTGTGCGGAGCGTATTCTGCATGCATGTGGTTGTTGGCTTCACATCGTGAACGAAGTCGGCGCGACGACGCGGCGCTTGCCGAACGCACCCGTGGTCTTCTTCGCGAGTCCCTGTCGCGGCACGTGCCGGGCACGGTGGTGTGGGTCTATGGTTCGCTCGTCAAGCCGGGCCGCTTTCACGAGTGGTCCGACGTCGATGTCGCCCTGGAATCGCTGCCCTCCGGCATGACCCTCGAATACTTGCAGAGCCTTCTCTCCGCGGACGTGGGCCGCGAGGCGGACGTCTGCCTCATCGATCGCACGCGGCTGAAGTCCGTGATCGAAGGGAGCGGCGAACGATGGATCGCATAGCGATGCAGATCCTGGAGGACGGCTGGGAACAGGATGGCCGGTCCATGCGCCGTGCAATCGCCACGCTCCGCGACCGTCTCGCCGAATCGACCGACGGCCGGTGGGCCGCCGCCGCCTTCGAAATCAACCGGATCTACAACATCCTCGAGAAGGCCTTCGAGCGGCTCTGCGAATCGTTCGAAAACCATCTCGAAAAGACGGGCCGGTATCACGACACGCTGATCGAACGGGTGACGCTCGATCTCAAGGGAATTCGCCCTGCATTCCTCCCCGGCGATGCGATCCGTGACGTCCGCGAACTCAAGGGGTTTCGGCATCTCTTTCGACACGCCTACGATCTCGACCTCGACCCAGTCCGTGTCACGGCCGCTGCCGAGAACGCAGCCCGCTGCGTCGCCGGTTTCGACGGCTGGTGCCGTTCGTTTCTCGAGGAAGTCCGCCGCCGCTACGGCGACCAGCTCGCGTAGCGGCTCATCACCGTGCGGCAGGGGGTAACGAACTGGCGAGAGCCTTTCTGAACCACCGCGTCATTCCACAACTCTCCTTCCGTCCCGACAGGCTTCTGTGCAGGCGGTCCGCCCTCGCAACCCGCACGACCGTCAGCGGCTTCCCGTCGTGAAGTTTTTGCGGGAAGGGGATGCCGATTGGCCGATGCTCCTGAAGCCGGCCTTCTCCCCACGGTGTGAACTCCCCATGCGGTCTGCCCGAGCCTTGCGGCTCTTTTTCGTCGCCGCGGCGATCATCGCCGCCCCCATGCCCTCCCTCGCTGCCGACACGAACCGCTGGTTCATCGGGCGGCAGTCGCGGGCGCTCTCCCACGGGACGCCGCAGAAGCAGGCCCCCTACCAGCCCGGGAAGTCGCCCTACAAGACGGGAATGACGCAGCGTCCGAAGTATTTCGTGCCGCCCACGAACCCGCGGACGCCCACCTGGAAGATGTATGGCACGCCCCCGGGACTCGTCCCGGGCGACTGGCCCAGCTACGCTCCATTCGGGTTCGGCGGCTATCGGTTTCCCGCCGTCGGCGCGCAGGCCTACCGCTAGGCCCGCCCGACGCGACCGGCCGGCCGCCTTCCCCGGGGCGACCGAGGCCGGCCGATGCAGGACCTTCTCACCGTCAGCGATTCGGGGCTCTACTGCCCCGCGGGCGACTTCCACATCGACCCGTGGCGGCCCGTGCCCCGTGCGGTGATCACCCACGCCCATTCCGACCACGCGCGGAGCGGCTGCGGCCGCTACCTCTGCTGGACGACCGGGAAGCTCGTGCTCCGGGAGCGGATCGGCAACCGCCCGATCGACGTGCTCCGGCGGGGCGAGAGCGTGTCGATGAACGGCGTGAGGGTTTCGATGGCGCCGGCCGGCCACATCCTCGGCAGCGCGCAGGTTCGCCTCGAGCATGCGGGCATCACCTGGGTCGTCACCGGCGACTACAAGCTCCAGGCCGACCCGACCTGCGAGCCCTTCGAGTCGCTCCGCTGCGACGTGCTCGTCACGGAGTCGACGTTCGGGCTTCCCATCTACCGCTGGGGCGACCCGGGGGAGGTCGCCGGGGCGATCAATGAATGGTGGCGGGAGAACCGCGACGAGGGCCGCACGAGCGTGCTATTCGCCTACTCGCTCGGCAAGGCGCAGCGGCTGGCGGCCATGCTCGACCCCGCGATCGGCCCGATCTACGCCCACGGCGCCGTCATGCGGCTCGTGAAGGCCTACCGCGACAGCGGCATCCGGCTGCCGCCGATCGACCAGTGCACCCGCGAGACGCGGAAGGCGGGGGACGGCCGCGCGATGGTGATCGCGCCGCCGAGCGCCGCCGGCGGCCGCTGGCTCCGCACGTTCGGCGACGCCCGGGCCGCGATGGCCTCCGGCTGGATGGCCATCCGCGGCGTCCGCCGCCGCCGCGGCTTCGACCGCGGGTTCGTGCTCTCCGACCATGCCGACTTCCCGGGGCTGCTCGCGGCGATTGAGGCGAGCGGGGCGACGCGGGTGCTCGTCACGCACGGCTCGTCGGCGGCGCTTTCGCGGCTGCTCCGCGAGCAGGGGCTCGACGCCTCGGTGCTCCCGACCCGCTTCACCGGCGAGACGGTCGAGGCGGAGCCGAGCGAGGATGTCGAGGCGGAGCCGAGCGAGGAGGTCGAGGGAGAGCCGACGGAGGAGGAGAGCGGTGAAGCATCGGGCGGGGAGCCCGGCGATGCGTCGGGCGATGCCGAGCCGGTGGAGGTCGCGTGAAGCGGTTCACGGCGCTCTGCCGACGGCTCGACGCGACGACCCGCACGAACGAGAAGGTCGCGGCGGTCCGTGACTACTTCCGCGAGGCGCCGGCCGACGACGCTGCTGTCGCGCTCGCCATGCTCTCGGGCGACCGGCAGCGGCGGGTCGTCACGACGACGGAACTGCGGGAATGGGCCGCGGAGGCCGCGGGCATCCCGCTCTGGCTGCTCGAGGAGTGCTACGCGACGGTGGGCGACCTCGCCGAGACGCTCGCGCTCGTCCTGCCGGATCCGGCGTCGCGGGCCGAGGATGCCGATGGACAACCGCACGCCGTCGCCACGGCCGACGACGCCGACGGGCTGGCGTCGATCGTCCGCGACACGCTCCATGCGATGAAGGGGCTCGACGCGGCGGAGCGAAAGCGGATCGTGGTCGAGACGTGGCGGAAGCTCGGCCGCGAGGAGCGGTTCCTCTGGCACAAGATGCTCACCGGTGGATTCCGGATGGGCGTCGCCCGCACGCTCGTGGCCCGGGCCCTCTCCGAACTGGCGAGCGTCGATCCGGCGACGATGGCACACCGCCTCATGGGGCTCTCGTCGCCGTCGGCCGAGGATTTCGCGAGCCTCATGGCGGCCGAGGGAGCCGCGACCGACCGGCTGCGTCCCTATCCGTTCTTCCTCGCAAGCCCCCTGGAGGGCGGCCCCGAACCGCTCGGCGACGTCGACGCATGGCAGGCGGAGTGGAAGTGGGACGGCATGCGAGCGCAGCTCATCGCGAGAGAAGAGTCCGTGGCGATCTGGACGCGGGGAGAGGAGCTCGCGACCGACGCCTTCCCCGAGATCGTCGAGGCTGCGTCCGCCCTTCGGCGGCGGATCGGCATCGACTGCGTGCTCGACGGGGAACTGCTCGTCGTTGGCGAGAGAGGCCTGCTCGACTTCCAGGCCCTGTCGAAGCGGATCGGGCGGAAGCGGCTCACGAAGAAGCTCCTCGCCGACTTGCCGGTCGTGTTCGTCGCCTACGATCTCTTGGAACTCGGCGGCGAGGATCTGCGGCGGCTGCCGCTCGCAGAGCGGCGTCGGCGGCTCGAGGAGATCGTGTCCGTGCCGTTTGAGCCGCGGCAGCAGGCCGCTTGCGACGATCGGTTGTTCCTCTCCCCCGTGGTCGAGGCGGGCTCATGGCAGTCGCTCGCGACGCTCCGCGACGAGTCGCGGTCCCGCGGCGTCGAGGGGCTCATGCTCAAGCGGTGCGAGAGCGGCTACGGCGTTGGCCGGACGCGGGGCGACTGGTGGAAGTGGAAGGTCGAGCCGCTCGAGATCGACGCCGTGCTCCTCTACGCGCAGGCCGGCCACGGCCGTCGTGCGACGCTCCACACCGACTACACGCTCGGCGTCTGGAGCGAAGGCAGGCTCGTGCCGGTCGCGAAGGCCTACTCCGGCCTCTCCGACGCGGAGCTCGTCGAGGTCGACCGGATCATCCGCCGCACGACGCTCGAGAAGCACGGGCCGGTCAGGGTGGTCGAGCCGTCGCTCGTCTTCGAGATCGCGTTCGAGTCGGTGGCCCGCTCGACGCGTCACAAGGCGGGCCTCGCCGTGCGGTTCCCGCGGATCAAGCGGTGGCGACGCGACAAGCTGCCCGCCGACGCCGGAAGCCTCGCCGACCTCGCTGGCCTCCTGCGGCGGCACGAGGATGCGTCCGAGGTTTCTTGCACGGCGCATGAGCGAGGTCAAACGTGATAGTTCGGGACTGCCCGTATGCCACTCGCCGGACGCTCGCTGCGCACATCCTGTGCTTCGCTCTCTCGGATGCAGACTTCGCTCCGCAATCCTTGCTTCGCTTGTCTGCATACGCCGTCTCGGGCACACGGGCAGCCCCGAACCGGTCAAACGTTGTGCGGATTGGGGCACACAGGCACTTGGGTGCTGAGGAGCTGGTTGGTGAAGCGCGGAGAAGCCGCAGGCGATACGCGGCTTACGGGAAGCGAGCCATGCCGCTGGAGCGGGGAGTAGCGATCGCCGGAGGCGCCGGAGCGGTTTACCGACCAGCGAACCAATCCGGTCTCCTTCAGAAGACTTCATGGAGGACGCAGCTTCGCGGGTGTGGTTGGGGGTATCAACCGTGATCGCTGACCGCCTCTCCAGCATCGACGCCTGGTACGCCTCTCGCGGGTGGAGGCCGTTTCCGTTTCAACGGGAGGTGTGGGAGGCGGCCGGCCGCGGGGAGAGCGGCCTCCTGCACGCGCCAACCGGCACTGGCAAGACGCTCGCGGCGTGGCTCGCGGCGGTGTCGCGGGCCGCGTGGGCGTCTCATGGCATGCCGGCGTCGCAGCGGGGCCTGCGGGTGGTCTGGATCACGCCCCTCAAGGCGCTTGCGGCCGACACAACGCGGGCGCTTGCCGAGCCGCTTGCGGCTCTCGGCGTCGATTGGCAGGTCGGCCTGCGAACGGGCGACACGTCGGCCGCCGCGCGGAGAAAGCTCCGCGAGCGAATGCCTGAGGCGCTCGTGACGACGCCCGAGACGCTCTCGATCATGCTGTCGCTCGAGACCGCGCACGAGACATTCGCCGAGCTCGACATGGTGGTCGTGGACGAGTGGCACGAACTGCTCTCGACGAAGCGGGGCGTGCAGACGGAGCTGGCCCTGGCCCGGTTGCGATCGATCGCGCCGAAGATCGTCACCTGGGGGCTCTCCGCCACGCTCGACAATTTGCAGGAGGCGGCCGCGGCGCTCGTGGGGCCGGATCGCGCGGCCGCGGTGCGGCTCGTGAAGGCGGACGTTGCCCGCGAGCTCGTCGTCGAGACGCTCGTCCCCGAGCCGATGGAGCGGTTTCCATGGGCGGGCCACATGGGGATGCGGCTTTTGCCGCAGGTGATCGAGACCGTGGAGCGGGCGGCGACCACGCTCGTCTTCACGAACACCCGCTCGCAGGCGGAGCGGTGGTACGAAGCGATCGTGAAGGCACGGCCCGACTGGCGAAGGTCGATCGCGCTCCACCACGGCTCGATCGACCGCGACCTGCGGGAGGCGGCCGAGGAGGGGCTTCGCCGCGGAAAGCTCCGCTGCGTCGTCGCGACTTCGAGCCTCGATCTCGGCGTCGACTTCGGCCCCGTGGATCAGGTGGTGCAAGTCGGCAGCCCCAAGGGGATCGCCCGGCTTCTCCAGCGGGCCGGCCGCAGCGGCCACCGCCCCGGCGCCGTCGGCCGGCTCGTCTGCGTGCCGACGCACGCGCTCGAACTCGTCGAGTGCGGCGCCGCTCGCCGGGCGATCGGTGACGGCACGCTCGAGGCGAGGCGGCCGCTCACGGGCGCCCTCGACGTGCTCGCGCAGCACATCGTCACCGTCGCCTGCAGCGGCGGGTTTCGCGAGGAGGAGCTTTTCGAGGAGGTTCGCTCCACCGCCGCCTACCGCGATCTCGACGAGCGGTCGTGGCGGTGGGCGATGGATTTCGCGGCGCGGGGCGGCCCGGCGCTCGGCGCGTATCCCGACTACGCGCGGATCCGCGAGCGGTTCGGCCGCTGGTACGTGGCGGGCGAGAAGATCGCGCGGCGTCACAGGATGACGATCGGCACGATCGTCAGCGACGCGGCGGTGGAGGTGAAGTGGACGAGCGGCGGACGGCTCGGCACGGTCGAGGAGTCGTTCGTGTCGAGGCTCAAGCCGGGAGAGAAGTTTCTCTTCGCGGGCAAGCCGCTTTCGCTCTTTCGGTTCGACGGGCTCACGGCCTGGGTGAAGCGGGCCGGCCGAGGGCCTGTCGGCCTGCAGGTGCCGCGGTGGAACGGCGGGCGGATGCCGCTCTCGACGCTTCTGGCCTCGGCGGTGGAGCGGATCGTCGCGGATGCCGGCGAACCGGCCCACCCGTCGCGGCGACGATCAGGCGGTCGATCGCCGCGAGAAACGTTGCCCGAGCTCGAGGCCGTGCGGCCCCTCCTGGCGACCCAGGCGGCCTGGAGCGTTCTGCCCAGCCCGGAGCGGCTGCTCGTCGAGGTCGTTCCGCTCAAGGACGGCGTCCATGCGTTCGTGTTTCCGTTCGAGGGGCGGCTCGCGCACGAGGGGCTGGCGGCGGTCGTGGCCTGGCGGATCGCGCAGGCCTCCCCCTGCACGCTCACCTTCGCCGTGAACGACTGGGGCTTCGAGATCTCGGGCCGCTCGGGGCTCGAAGAAGCGAGGCACGAGGCGTTCTGGCGACGGATGCTCTCCCCCGCGAACCTGCTCGAGGACCTGCTTGCCTGCGTGAACGGCACGGAGATGGCGAAGCGGCATTTCAAGGAGGTGGCCCGCGTGGCGGGGCTCGTGTCGGATGGGGGCAAGGGGGCGTCGCGGAGGGTCTCCAGCCGCAACCTCCAGGCGTCGGCCGGCCTCATCTTCGATGTGCTCTCCGAGCACGACCCGGGCAACATGCTCCTCGCGCAGGCCCGCCGCGAGGTGCTCGAGCAGCAGTTCGAGTTTCGACGGCTGTCGGCGGCGGTGGACCGCATGCTCGCCAGGGAGCTTGCGGTCGTCGAGCCTGGCCGACTCACGCCGCTCGCCTTCCCGATCTGGGCCGAGCAGATCCAGAACCGCTTCACGAGCCAGGGCTGGCTCGAGCGAATCACCGAGATGGCGGCCGAACTCGAGGCTGCCGCCGCCGGCCGGCCGACGCCGCGTCAGCCTGGGCCACGATGCGCAAGCCGGGCTCATCGACGACCAACACGCGGATGATCGTGGCTATCGCAGCGGAGGTCCGTCTGGAGGCGGTCATGGTGCAACCTCGATCTCTCGGCCGCCATCGTGCGCCGAAGCCAGGCAGGCCATCATCACCCGCTGCACCGCAAGCGAGCGGGCCGGCCACGTGGGGTCGGTGCGACGGTCCAGGACGAGCTGAGAAAAATCCCTGAACATGAGGGCCTCCTGCGAGGTCGGGTGGCCGTGAGAGTGTTCCGGCACGGTCACCGTGCGATCGTCGCGCTCCATCCGGAAATCGCATCCTTCGATGACGAACCGTGGATTCGAGAGGGTGATCGCGGATTCAGCACCGGCGAAGGGGAGCACGAAGTCGTCCACCCGCAGGCTGCCGCGGGTGCCGCTGACGTGGGCCCATTGCTGATGCTCGGCGAGAAAAGAGCAGAAAAAACCGGCCGTCACGTCCGGCTCCCCGGCAGCGCCTGGAAAGATCAGCTCTCCGGAAAACTCCATCGGCACCGGTCGCGGGCTCGTTGCAGCACCGCCCGCGGCGATGATCCTGCCCGTCACCCTCCGCGGCAGCCGCGGGGCGAGCGCCCACAGCGAAAAGGCGATCGTGTACCAGCCGAGGTCGCCCAGGCATCCGAACGGCTCGAGGTCGCTCCGCATGCGAATGTCGGCGACGAGAAAATCGTCCGCTCCGCGAAAACTGAACTGCGACATGATCCGCCGCGGCCGCCCGATGCCCCCCGGAGCATCGATCAGATGATCACGGATCGCGTCGAGGCGTCGGCTGTGCATGAACATCACGCCATCCATGAACTGAACTCTGGCCGCATCGCATGCGGCGATGATCGACTCCAGTTCGGCGACGCTCCCGGCGCACGGCTTTTCGACCAGGACGTGCTTTCCTGCTTCGGCCGCCCGAATCGCCCACTCCGCCCGCAGTCCGGTCGGGAGTGGGAGGTAGACCGCATCGATGTCGTCGCGGGCCAGGAGTGCCTCGTAGCCGCGGACGGCGCTGGGCGGTTGCTGGAAAGGCACCTCCCGCTGGCAAGCGGCGACAAACGCCGAGGCCCGGCCGGGGTCCCGGCTCGCGACGGCCACGAGTCGTGCGTTGCCGGCGCAATGCATCGCCTGCCAGTTCTTGCGGGCGATTCCGGCGGCTCCGAGAATTCCCCAGCGACAGAGCTGGGATGTCGAGTGCATGGTGGGGAAAGCCCTTCTCAAAACCAAAGGCTTCAATTTAATTCGAGTTGTTTGGAAAATAAAGAGACGAGTATATAAATAAACGAGAATCCGGGGATGATGAATGACCAAGATTCTTTCGAAGCCGACTAAAACCTGGACGGGGTCAGCAGCCCCCCGGGCGAACTCCCTCCTTCTGCGACGGCTCAACGAGCGGAGAATCCTCGACGCGATCCTGACCCATGGTCCGCTGTCGCGGACCGCGTTGAGGGATGCGGCGGCGATGACCGGCCCGACGGTGACCCGGGCAGCCGACGCTCTGCTGCGAATCGGACTGCTCGAGGAACTCGAATCCGAACAGATCCCCGGCCGGCTTGGGCGGCCCGAGAAGCGACTGCGTCTTGCATCGCGGTCGACGGAAGTGATCGGCATCGTCATCGACGCCCGTCGCTGCACGGTCGTTCCCGCGGGGCTCGATGGTCGTCACGCCGAGGCGGATGCCGTCCGCTTCGAGACGCCCGGAAGTTATCCCGAACTGATGGCAACTCTCGAGCGGATCTGCCGGAAACT
>JBIIOJ010000294.1:0-4072 GCA_044337015.1 Pirellulales bacterium | reverse complement strand
ATTTCGCAGAGTGCCACTCTGCGGCTACAGGGTTGATCGTCCGCCCCTCCTTGTAGGTGCAGACTGGCAGTCTGCACATGGTGGATCGACGCTTCGGCTTCACTCCGCGTCGGGGGAGACGGTGGCCGTGATCGTCGTGCCGCGGCCCGCCGCGGACTCGATCGCGAGCGTGCCGCCGATTCCCTCCATCCGCTCCCGCATCACCTGCAGGCCGAAGTGTCCCTGGGCGACGCCGGCCGCGGCCGCGGGATCGAAGCCCCGGCCGTCGTCCCGCACGGCGAGCGTCACGATACCGGTCGCCGCATTGCGGTCCACCCGCACGTGCACGGTCGCACTCTCCGCATGGTGAACGGCGTTGCGGATCGCCTCCTGCGCGACGAGCAGCAGGTTGCCAGCGACGAATTCCGGCAGGTCGCGGACCGTCGCGGATGCGTGCACCGTGATCCGCGGCGTGTCGCCGACGGCGACATGCGCGGCCATCGTCTCGAGCGACTCGCCAAACGTGCGACCTTCGAGGGGCGCCACCCGCAGGGCCCAGACCGAATTCCGCAGGTCGTTGGCCGCATGCTGCACCATCCTCTTCGACTTCTCGATCTGCCCCTTGGCGGCTTCCATGTGGCCGCCCTGGAGCGCGAACCGGCAGGAGTCGAGCTGGAGCACGGAGCCGGCGAGGCCCTGGAGGAGCGTGTCGTGGAGGTTGTTGGCGAGCCTGTTGCGTTCGGCAAGCGCCGCGCGAAACCCGATCGCCGCCTCCCGCCGCTTCTCGATCTCGCCGGCGAGTCGTGCGACCTGCCGGGCTACTTCCCGCCGCAGCGCCACTGCCCACGCAACCGCGGCGGCGAGCACGCCCCCCACCGTCGCGAGCGCGACGAGCAGACGGCGGGATGTCCACCACGACGGCGACCGCACGAGCACGACGTCGTCTGCCGATCGCACGATCAGTCCGATCCGGTCGGGCGGCTCTTTCGTCAGATCCTGTCCCCAGCCCGCGGTCGCGATGCCCGTCACGTCGAGCTCGCTTTCGGGCAGAAGCCGAGAGAGCTTCGGCAGATCACTCTCCCGCAGCTTCGCCGCAACGATTCTCTCCCCGGCCCGCAGGAGCATCTCGCCTCCGATCTCCGTGCGGCGGGCCTCGACCAGCGTTGCCGGAAATCGCACGAGGCAGCCGATCGAATCGCCCTCTTCGAGCATCGTCTTTGACTTCCAGGCCGCGAGATTGGCCTGCAGGATCGCCTCCGGCGTGATGCGAACCGGCGCGGGTGGCAGGCCCACCGCCAGCTTCTTCACGAACGCGTTCTTGAGGCCGACGATGGGGCCGCTACGGTCGGGAAACCCGGCCACCGCCAAGCGATCACCGGGCACGAACGACTCCGTCGAGTCGCACCGTACCGTGATGCCGCTGCCGCCGTCCTGCAGATAGATCGCCTCGCCGGGGATCGCGTGGATGAGCGTGCCCTCCGTCTGAATGATGCGGCCTGGCCGTTTCAGCGAGGCGTATCTCGCGATCGAGTCGATGTCCATCCGCGGAGAGTCGAACGGCTTCGTCGGCGGCTTTTCTATGAGCGTGAACGTCCCGGGGCTGGAGCACGAGACCTCGAGCCCCATGTTCTCCCCCCGCATGTTCGATCGCGGCCACGCGATGCCTGTGACGGCCACAACCGCATCGACCAGCTCGGCTGGATTGCAGGGCAGATGGTGCGAGAGGATGCGGCTTGTGAAGGGTTTCCCTTCCGCCTCCATGAGCAGACGTACGGCCGGGCCATCCGGCTTCGATCCCATCACGACGCCGGTGAGCCGCACAAACTCGATGTCGTGAGCTCCTTCCATCACCCTCACGGGGTCGACGTCCCGCGGCTCGGGCATCTTGCCCGAGCCGAGCACCCGCACGCTCTCGATCCGCAGCCGCGGCCCAAACCCGCCGCGTTCGCCGCGGCCTGTGACCTCCACCTCGAGGCCGGGCTCGATCGCAGGCTCGATCGGGCCAACATCTCCGGGCTGGCGCTGGCAGTAGATCGCGGCGGTCTCGTCCTGAACGATGAGTTGCGTTCGGGCGATCTCGCTCTCATTCGGCCAGGTGACCACGCCTCGGATCCGGATGGGCGATCGCGAGAGCAGTTCCTGCGGGGTGAGCTGCTTCACGTCGGCGATCGGCATCACCCCTTCCGCCGCGTCGTCGGCCCGCACGGGGCGTTCGTGGACAACGGCCGTCGCGAGCACGATGGCCATGATGCCGACGGCATACCGGACCAAACGGCCGGGTTGAAAGCGGCCCGGCCCGCGGGCTATCGTCGAGGTCGGTGCAAGCGGGTTCATGATCGCAGGGAGCGGGCTCTGGCCGCGGACGGATGGAAGCGACGATCCGAATCCTGATTGTGGACGACCATCCGGTCTTTCGCGAGGGGCTCGCGAGCCTGCTGGCCTCGCAGGGCGACCTCGCGATCGTGGGGCAGGTGGCCAGCGGTGAGGCGGCGATCGAGGAGGTGCCTCGGCTGCGGCCAAACGTCGTGTTGCTCGACCTGCGGCTACCCGGCATGAGCGGCCTGGAGACACTTCTCTGGCTGAAGGCCCATGCCCCGACGGCAAGGGTGCTCGTGCTCACGTCGTCCGACTCCGGCGACGAGGCGGCGGCGTCGCTCAAGGCGGGCGCGTGCGGCTACCTCACGAAGCAGATCGATGCCGGCGAGATCATCGCCGCGATCCGCGACGTCCGCGCGGGGAAGCCCTGCGGCGCCAAGGGGGTTCGGTCCGCGCCTGCCGCGGCGCCGGCGACGCGGGCCGGGCTGACGCCCCGCGAGGTGGAGGTGCTCGCGCTCGTGCGCAAGGGCCACGGCAACGAGGAGATCGGACGGGCGCTCGGCATCTCGATGCGCACGGCCAAGGGCCACGTCGCGACGATCCTCGAGAAGCTCGGCGCCACCGATCGCGCCGAGGCCGTTTCCCGCGGCTTCGAGCTCGGCATCTTCTCCGCCCCGCCGCGGTGACGTCGCTGACACGACGCCGCGCAGCAAGCCCCGTTGTAGGTGCGGACTGTCAGTCTGCACCATGGCCCCCTTACCGCCCCCTTGGCCGAACCGCAGAGTGCCACTCTGCGGCTCCGCGGTGCACCCCGTCTCACCCGTTCGGGTCGGCGAGCAACTGCTCGAGCCTCGGCCGCAAGACCGGTGGCACTCGGACCAGCGTGGAGGCGTCAATCAGGCCGACGTCGATCATGTCGAGGAGATGCACGCGATCCTTGAGCCGAAACGCAGTGAGTTTCATCGTGATCAGTCGGTCGAGATCGACGATACGGTAGCCGTCGTGGGCGTCGGTGGCCGACAGATCGGGGGTGGCGACGGGGTCGTTCGGCTTCACCACCTCGCCGGCGAAAAGGATGTGCACCGCTTCGCGAGCCTTTCCATTCGGGCCATCGACGAAGATGTGGATGCCGAACGTGAAGGAATGAACGAATCCGACCGACTCGAGGGCGGCCGTCGCCCGGTCGAGATCGGCCCGCACGAGGAGGATATCGACATCGACGGTCGTCCGTACGGCTGCGGGGTCGATCCGCGACACCCAGGCTGCCACGGCATTCCCGCCGGCCACCGCATGGGGAATGCCGGCCGCATCAAGCGCGCCGACCGCCCGTTTCAGTCGTTCTTTGACCATCGCCACAGCCTGCTCCACACGGTCGAGCACGTCGAAGCCGAACGTCACGACGCTGGGCCCCGGGATCGGCATCATGTCGTCGCGTGGATGCGTAGCCATCCGAGCAATATACCGTTCCTCCGGACGCGACACGCAGAGTAGTATACTTATGTACACACATCCGTCAAGCCCCCGCGCCCCTCCATCCGATGTGACAGGCTTCTCGGTAGCGGCGGAACGCCGCCACCGCCCCTCCCGGGACCGAAAACCGGGTTTCGCGGCCATTTCATACCGGCCGAATGGCCGGTATCGCCGGTCGGAGGCTCGGCGTACTCTTTCAGCTCAGGAATCGGCCAGAAAACCGTTCCGATTGCCGGAATAGGCTATGGCGGGCGGGATGATCCACGGTGTATTCTTCATGAAGGTTGGGTGTTGATTCTGTTTTCGT
>JBIIOJ010000293.1:0-4076 GCA_044337015.1 Pirellulales bacterium | reverse complement strand
GATGACCCGCTATGCATGCGGATCCTCGACGGCCTCTCTCCACGCGACCGCGCGGCCGCTGCGGTCAGCGGCTGCGGGCTCTTCGACGCGGCAGAAAGGAAGCGGCTCGTCGAGGGGGGGCGGGAGGCGGTCGCGGCGTCGAAGGACCCGATGATCCGGATCGCCCGGCTCGTCGATCCCGAAGCCCGGCGGCATCGTGCGGTCGTCGACGAGCTCGTCGAGCGGGACCGACAGGCCTACGACCGCATCGCGAAGGCGCGTTTCGCCGTCCGCGGGACATCCGACTATCCCGACGCGACGTTTAGCCTGCGGCTGGCGTTCGGCGAGGTCCGTGGATATCGCGAGCAGGGACGCGACGTTCCGGCCTGGACCACGATCGGCGGCGGCTTCGAGCATGCCGCGGCCCATGCCGGCGAGCAGGATTTCGAGATGCCCGCCTCGTGGGTTTCGAAGCGGTCCGCCCTCGATGCCGATACGCCGTTCAACTTCGTCTGCACGGCCGACATCATCGGCGGCAACTCCGGCAGCCCGGTCGTCGATCGTGAAGGCCGGCTCGTGGGCCTCATCTTCGACGGCAACATCCAGTCGCTCTCGGCCGGCTTCGTCTACTCCGACGAACAGAGTCGGGCCGTCGCCGTCGATGCCCGTGCGATCCTCCACGCGCTCGAGGTCGTGTACGGCGCCGACCGGCTCGTCGGTGAAATCGCCGCCGGTGGCATGCCTGCTCAATCGGGCGACGCCGGCCGCGGATCGACGAGCGTCGGGAAGTAGCGGTTGATCCGTCCACCGCGGCCGTCGCAGACGAAATCGCGATCGTGCACGAGCAGCGCGATCGGCCGTGTCTCGATCCCGCGGGCCTCGAGGTAGCCGACCCGGTCGAGCAGTTCCGGCGCCGAGTCGTAGAAGGCAGGCAGGTCCGGCACCTCGTCGTGCGGATCGACGAGGGCGGGGCCGGTCGAATCGGGAAAGCGGTAGGCGAGCGCCCAGCCGTAGATCGTGCGGCTCACGGTCGTGCGGCCGTGGAGCAGGCGGCCGTCCATCGGGACCCGCCGGCGCTGGAAGTCGCCCGGCACGGCGATCGCCGTGGCCATCCTGTGCTGAAGGCCGTCGCGTGCGAGGCTGACGATCGTCCTCGACAGCCGCTCGGGGCAGCGGGGGAAGACCGGTTCGAGCGGGCCTTCTTCCGAGACGGAGAGGGTCCACGGGCCGCGGACCCCGACGGGACGAACGAGGATCGCGGGGCCGAGGACGATCGAGCGACGGCGAGCATGCTCGTGGGAACCGAGGAGACGGAATCGGGCCTGGTGAAGACGGACGGAGTCAAAATCATGATGACTTGCCATGGCGAAATCTCCGGTGCGTTTCATCCCGGACAACCCCCGGGTCGGAAGAACGTATGCTCGAGGAGGGACAACCTTGGTCCGCCTCTCTCACTCCCGACGATTGATCGTTTCATGAAGCCCCGGCCGGATCATGCCGATGCGGACCGCGATGTCGCGGTGGTCCACGAGGCCTCGGGGGTCGTCGCCGTCCTCAAGCCGGCGGGCATCGCGACGCAGGCGGCGGCCGGCATCGATTCGATGGAAGAACGCCTGAGGCGGTGGCTCGCCCGCCGGGGCGGCGGCTATCTCGGCGTGCCGCACCGTCTCGACAGGCCGGTGTCGGGCGTCATGCTCTTCGCGCTGACGCCGCGGGCCGCACGGCAGCTCTCGCGGCAGTTCGAGCGGCGTCAGGTCGCGAAGCGGTACGTCGCCCGGCTCGAGCTCGTCGCCGCCCGGGAGATGCCCGGCGAAGCCTGGGCGGAATGGAGGGATCGCATCGCCAAGATTCGAGACGAGCCGCGGGCGAGGATCGTGTCGCCGGACGAGCCGTGCGAGGAGGCGCGGGAGGCGGTCACGCAGGTGCGGCTGCTCGAGGCGGCGCGGCCGTGCGAGGGGAGCGAGCGGAGCGTGATCCGGGTCGAACTGATGCCGCTGACCGGACGCATGCACCAACTCCGGATCCAGGCGGCATCCCGTGGCATGCCGGTGCTCGGCGATTCGATCTACGGTTCGACGACGACCTTCCTGGAGGCTTCGGACGGATCGATCGTGCCGCCGATCGCCCTCCACGCATCCCGGATCGAATACCTCGATCCCGACACGAAATCGCCCGTCGTCGTCGAGTCGCCACCGCCGTGGTGATGGACGTGGTGGTGGATCGACCGGGGACTCACGGTCCGATCCAGCCCGCCGATTCCATCCAGGCGTAGGGCCAGGGATGGGTCCACGGGTTCCAGGAGGGGTAGGCCACGGAGAACACGGAGAGTCCAAGGAGCACCAGCGCCACCGTCCGTCCTAGTCGAGTCGTCGAAAGATGGTCGGCTGCCGCGGCGGCGGCCGCCGCCCAGAGCGGCACGAGCCAGAACGCCCATCGGAATCCGCTCGACGTTCCGCCGTAGTTGCGGTCGGGCTGGCTGCGTGTGAGGTAAAAGACGAGCACCGCGACCGAAACGGCGGCCACCGCCGCCGCGGCCAGTCGGAGCCTGCGGTCGCCGCGGCCCGCGAGCACCGCGAGCCCGCCGGGCACGAGCAGCCACGCCGGCGTCAGCGAGAAGATGCCGTGGTGGCCGACGAGGGCGTGGAGGGCGTAGCGGGCCGCCGATGGCTCGCCCCGGTCGATCCCCGCCGGGTTTTCCCAGTAGCTCGTGAGCACGCGGCCGTCCGGAAGCTCGATCGAGTAGCGGTACCAGCTGTCCGGACCGTGACGATGGGCGTAGGCGGGCAGCCACGTGCCGTGGGCGAGCCGGTTGGTGCCGATCGCGGCCGCGGCGACGAGGACCGCCGCGGGCAGGAACACTGCGACCGTCTTCCGCGGATCGCAGGCGAGGCACGCCGCGAAGGCGACGGCCGTCCATGCGACGGCCGGCAGGTCGAAGGCCGCGGCGAGCGCCGAAAAGAGACCGGCCGTGAGGAACGCCGAGGCGGATCGCTCCTCCTCCATCCAGATCCGCCAGACCGCCACCGCCGAGATGGCCGTGCAGGCCGCCGCGGGCAGGTGGTTGTTGAGCACGGTCACGAACGTCAGCAGGAACGTTCCAAACGCCACGACCGCGGCGGCGTAGAGCCGGCCCCAGTCGGTCGTGCCGACCCGCTCCGCGAGCCGTGCAGATGCGAGCACCATCGCCGCGAACGGCACGAGCCCGAAGAGCACCATGAGCGAGCGGCCGAGCGTGAAGGGGTGATCGGCGAGCGTCCAGCCGGCGAGACGGTGGAGGAGCCAGTAGGGGCCGGCCACGAGCACCGAAAGCAGCGGCGGCTTGCTCGAGTAGAGCCGCAGTCGGCCGCTCGCATCGGGGTGTGCGACGGCGTCGATCGTGTCCCATCCCGGCTCGCCGACGAGTTCGTCGATCGCGAAGGTGCCCTTTTCCACGATCGCCCTCGCGGTGAGCCAACGGCTCCGGTCGTTCGCCGAGAGAAACGGACGCAACAGCCTCTTGTCACGGCGGATCCGCTCCGCCGCCTCGGCCCGCGCGATCGTGCGGCCCGCCGCCTGCTCTCGTTTCACGAGGTCGTCGACGAGCCGCTTCTCGAGCGCGAGCTTGTCGACGCTCGCCACGGATGCGAGCCGGCCGGCTGCCATGAAGCAGGCGATCGTGCAGAGCATCGCGATCGCCGCGCGACGGAGGACCGCGGCCGGGTCGCCCGGCGCGTGGCGGAAGGCGGCGAGCCCTCCCACGGTGCCGTCGCGGCCGATGCGGGGCAGGCCCGCCGTGAACCGCACGAGATCGACGAGGCCGCTGACGAAACGCGACGGTCCGTATTTCGTCCGTCCGCGCACCCGCGGCCGATGGTGGACCGGCATCTCGACGACGCGATGACCTCGGGAGGCCGCGAGCACCGGGAGGAACCGGTGCATGCCCTCGGGAAGCGGCATGCCGCGGAACACCTCCGCGCGAAACGCCTTCAGGCCGCAGTTGTGGTCGTGGAGCGGCAGACCCGTGAACATGCCGACGAGCAGGTTGAAGACCCGCGAGGGAAATGTCTTCCGCAAGGGATCGTGTCGCGGGTGTTTCCATCCGTTGACCAGATCCGCCC
>JBIIOJ010000057.1:0-13715 GCA_044337015.1 Pirellulales bacterium | reverse complement strand
TCGGGCGGTGGGGCCCCCCCCCACGGCGGCAATGCGGCCTCCGTCAGCCTTGGGCCGTGTTCACAGCAGGCCGTCGAGTTCTTCGACGAGCTCGGAGAAGCGGGCGAGGGCGGTGGCGACGGGCTCGGGCTTTTCGAGGTCGACGCCGGCGTCGCGGAGGAGGTCGAGCGGCCACTTCGACGAGCCTCCCTTTAGGAATCCGAGGTAGGCCTCGAGGTCTTTCGGGCCCCCCTCTGCCACCTTCTTCGCAAGTGCGATCGCGGCGGAGAGGCCCGTCGCGTACTTGTAGACGTAGAAGGCGTTGTAGAAGTGGGGGATCCTGAGGCATTCGAGCTCGAGCTCGCTATCGATCGCGAAGCCGGGGCCGAAGTAGGCGTCGAGCAGTTCGCGGTAGATGCCGCGGATCCGCTCCAGCGTGAGCGGCTCGCCCGCCTCGGCCGAGGCGTGGCTCTTCCGCTCGAACTCGGCGAACATCGTCTGCCGCACGATCGTCGCCCGGATCGCGTCGATCTCGCGGGCGATGATCGCGGCCCGCTCCCGTGGGTTCGTCGCCCGCGAGAGCAACAGCCGCGTGAGCAGCTGCTCGTTGAACGTGCTCGCCACCTCCGCCACGAAGATGGTGTAGCCGGAGTACTGGTAGGGCTGGTGCTCCGCGGAGTAGCGGGTGTGCATTGAATGGCCCGCCTCGTGGGCGAGCGTGAAGACGTGCTCGATCACCTCCTCCTCGAAGTTCATGAGGATGTAGGGGTCGGATTCGTAGGTGCCGGAGCTGAAGGCGCCCGACTGCTTGCCGGCGTTGGGGTAGCGGTCGCACCAGCGGCCGCGGAGGCCCTTCTCGAGCCGCGAGCAGTAGTCGCTGCCGAGGGGGCCGAGCGACTCGATGACGAGACCGACCGCCTCGTCCCAGGTGTGCCGCTTCTCGAGCTCGGCGACGAGCGGGACGTAGGTGTCGTAGTGGTGGATCTCCGGGAGGCCCAGCACCCGCTTCCGCAGGGCGTAATAGCGGTGGACGGCCGGGAGGTTCGCCCGCACGGCCGCGATGAGCTGATCATAGACGGCGATCGGCACGTTGTCGGCGAAGAGCGCGGCCCCGACGGCGGTCGTGTGGTTGCGGACCCTCGCCGAATAGACGTCGCGCTCGTTGGAGCCCGAGAGGGTCGCGGCGAGCGTGTTCGAATGGGCCTCGTACTGCCGGTAGTACTGGTGGAAGGCCGCCTTCCGCACTGCCGGATCGACGTCGTGGAGGAACGTCATGAACGAGGCGTTCGAGAGCTCGACCTCCTCGCCGCGGCCGTTTCGCAGCGTGCCGAACTTCAAGTCGGCGTCGGTGAGCTGGCGAAACGCCTTCGAAGCGGTGCCCGCGAACGTGCCCTGCATGGCGAGGAGCCGCTCCTCCTTTTCAGAGAGCACGTGGGGCCGCGTCCGGACGAGCCGCTCGAGCACGAGCTGGTAGGGGGCGAGCACGGGCTCGTTCATCCACTGGGCGAGTGCAGCCGGGTCGATCGCCATGATCTCGGGCCGGATGAAGCTCGCCTTTTCCCCGGCGAGCGTGGCGACGTGCTGGAACCTCCCGACCATTCGCTGGGCATCCTGCGCGGCCTGGTCCTCGCTCGCCCGCAGGAAGGCGTAGGTGCCGATACGGTCGCCGTCGCGGTCGATCGCGAGGTCGAACGCGAGGCACTCCGCGAGCCGTCCGGCCGACGAGCCGAGCGTGCCCGCGAACGCCGCGAAGCCCTCGATCCGCTTCTCCCACGACGCGAGAGCCTGCTCCCACTCGCCGTCTGAGGCGAACAGGCTCTTCAAATCCCAGGTGTCGCCGGCGGGAACGTCCTTCCGGGCAGGCAGCGTGCGTGCGGTCATCGATTGTCAGGCTCCGGGGTGAGAACCCGACATCATAGCGGCCGCGCGGAGCCGACCACCCTCAGAGCCGCCAGACGGCGCTGCCCCAGGCGAGGCCGCCGCCGAAGCCGCAGACGACGACCGTGCTGCCCGGGCCGATGCGGCCCGCCCGCCAGGCCTCGTCCATCGCCAACGGGATCGAGCCACTCGAAGTGTTGCCGTAGCGGTCGAGGTTCATCACGAACTTCTCCGGTGGGATGCCGAGCGCCTCGCGGGCTCCCTCGACGATCCGGGCGTTGGCCTGGTGGAGGATGAAGCAGTCGATGTCGGAAAGCGAGAGGCCCGCGTGGGCGACGACCTCCCGCACGTTCTGCTCGGCGAGCCGGATCGCCCACTTGAAGACCGCCCTGCCGTCCATCTGCATGAACTGACGGCGGTTGCGGGCACCCTCTTCCGAGATCGGCTCGCGGGAACCGCTCATCGGGCAGGCGAGCAGGCCCGCTCCCCGGCCGTCGGAGCCGAGCGAGAAGGCGAGCAGGCCCCGGACGTCGCCCGCGGCCGCACGCTCATCGCGGGTGAGCACGACGGCGCCGGCGCCATCGCCGAAGAGCGGCCAGGTCTTGAGGTCGTTCGGGTCGACGAGCCGCGAGTTGGCATCGGCGCCGATCACGATCGCCGTCGCGCTCGATCCTGCCGTGAGGAACTGCGCCGCCGTCGCCAGGGCGTAGACGAACCCCGCGCAGGCGGCCGTGACGTCCATCGCCGGGGCGTCGAGATCGAGCTTCTCCTGCACGATGCAGGCCGTCGACGGGATCAGCATGTCGGGTGTGAACGTGCCGAGCACCAGCAGGTCGATCGAGCGGCGATCGACCGCGCCGGCCGCGATCGCCCGCTCTCCGGCCGCGACGGCCATGTCGCTCGTGGCCATCTCCGGCGGGGCATGCCGCCGCTCGCGGATGCCGCTTCGCGTCTCGATCCACTCGGCATCGCAGCCGAGGCGGGCGAGGTCGGCGTTCGTGACGACATTGTCCGGGGCGAAGCCGCCGATGCCGACGAGGCGAAAGCCGACGGCCCTTCCGAACCGTGAGTGCCTCGGCGATTCGAGGATGTCGGACATCGTGGGGGAACAGGCTCCGGGGAGCCGGGAGGGTAGGGGCGGGGGTCGGAGGATAGGTAGATGGCTAGCCGCCGGCAAGCCCGCATGCGGCTGCATTCACCACCGCGGCGATGCGGACGGCGTCGTGGCAGGCGTCCTCGCTCACCCCCAGGTGGAGCAGGCTCGCCTCGTGGTTCTTGATGCACAGCTCGCACCCGGCGAGCGCCGCACAGCCGAGGCTCATGAGTTCGAAGTCGGCCTTGCTTGTCGCGGGCTGGGCCATCCGGCCCATCCGCAGACGGGGGGAGCGGGCCTCGTAGCTCTCCTTCCCGAGCATGTGACGAAACCGGTAGTAGACGGTGTTCATCGCCATGAGGCCCGACGACGCGACGGCGTCGGAGATGACGGCCGCGGACGACTCGCCCCCTCCGCCGCGGAGATCCGATTCGATCGCGTCGGCCAGCGGATTCGATCGGACGAACCGGGCGGCGGCGAGCGCCACGCCGAGGGACTGCACGGCGGAGAGGTTCTCGCCGGTCAGAACGGCGGCGAGATTGAGGCGGATGTCCTTGAGCTCGTCGGGCAGCCTGTCGCGGCAGGCGTCGAGCGAGGGGGTGGCGATGCTCATGCGGTGCTCCTGCAGGTCGTGTCGGTCGCGGAAATTGTAGCGGTTCGTTGATGAGTCGCGGGGGTGGATGCTACGCTCTGGCAGTTTTGCGCGCATCCGGGATTTTTGCATGCCCCGCCGAGACGATCTCCACACGATTCTCCTCATCGGATCCGGGCCGATCGTCATCGGGCAGGCCTGCGAGTTCGACTATTCAGGCACGCAGGCCTGCAAGGCGCTCCGCGAGGACGGCTACCGAGTCGTGCTCGTGAACTCGAACCCGGCCACGATCATGACCGATCCGGGCACGGCCGACCGGACCTACATCGAGCCGCTCACCTGGCAGATGGTCGAAAAGGTGATCGAGCTGGAGAAGCCCGACGCCGTGCTGCCGACGCTCGGCGGCCAGACGGCCCTCAACCTCGCCATGGAGCTCGACCGCCGCGGCATCCTCGCGAAGCACGGCGTCGAGATGATCGGCGCGAAGGCCGAGGCGATTCGCCGGGGCGAGGACCGCGAGATCTTCAAGTCGACGATGCAGAAGATCGGCCTCGAGACCTGCCGCGGCCGGATCGTGAAGAGCCTTGCCGAGGCCCGCGAGGTGCTCGGGGAGATCGGTCTGCCCGCGGTGATCCGGCCGAGCTTCACGCTCGGCGGCTCGGGGTCGGGCGTCGCCTTCAATCGCGACGAGTTCGACCAGAAGGTGCAGCGGGGGCTCGACCTCTCGCCGGTGGGCGAGGTGCTCGTCGAGGAGTCGATCCTCGGCTGGAAGGAATACGAGATGGAGGTGATGCGGGACGCCGACGACAACGCCGTCGTGATCTGCTCCATCGAAAACTTCGATCCCTGCGGCGTGCACACCGGCGACTCGATCACGGTCGCCCCTGCGATGACGCTCACCGACAAGCAGTACCAGCGGATGCGGGATGCGAGCTTCGCCGTGATCAGGGCGATCGGCGTCGAGACGGGCGGCTCGAACATCCAGTTCGCCGTCGATCCGCGGACCGGCCGGATGATCGTGATCGAGATGAATCCGCGGGTGAGCCGGTCGTCGGCCCTGGCGAGCAAGGCGACGGGATTTCCGATCGCGAAGATCGCGGCCAAGCTCGCCGTTGGCTGGCGGCTCCACGAGCTGCAAAACGACATCACGAGGAAGACGAAGGCCTGCTTCGAGCCCTCGATCGACTACGTCGTGGTGAAGGTGCCCAGGTTCGCCTTCGAGAAGTTTCCCGAGGCCGACAGCCGGCTCACGACGCAGATGAAGAGCGTCGGCGAGACGATGGCGATCGGCCGGACCTTCAAGGAGGCTTTTCAGAAGGCGCTCCGGGGGCTGGAGGTGGGCAGTTTCGGCTTCGGCTGCGACGGCAAGGACCTCTGGGGCACGGCCGCGGAGCCGTCGATCGACGAGATCCGAGCGAGGGTCGCCACGCCCGACCCCGACCGCGTCTGGTACCTGCGGTACGCGATCAAGGCCGGCCTCGGCACAGAGGAGCTTCACGAGCTCACCGCGATCGACCCCTGGTTCCTCGACCAGTTGCTGCAGATCGTGGAGTTCGAGAGCCTGCTGCGGTCGGTCGGAAGCCTGCGGGCGGTCGACGACGCCATGCTGCGGCAGGCGAAGCAGTATGGATTTTCCGATCGGCAGCTCGCCGTGATGCTCGGCGGGTCGGAGCTCGAGGTGCGGGAGGAGCGGAAGCGGCGAGGGATCGTCGCGACCTTCAAGGCGGTCGACACCTGCGCGGCCGAGTTCGAGGCGTTCACGCCCTACTACTACTCCACCTGGGAAGAGGAGAGCGAGGTCCGCCCGAAGCAGCCCGGCCGGAAGCGAGTCATGATCCTCGGCGGCGGCCCCAACCGGATCGGCCAGGGAATCGAGTTCGACTACTGCTGCTGCCACGCGAGCTTCGCCCTCCGAGAGATGGGAATCGAGAGCGTGATGGTCAACTCGAACCCCGAGACCGTGAGCACCGACTACGACACGAGCGACATGCTCTTCTTCGAGCCGCTCACCTGCGAGGACGTGCTCAACATTGCCGACGCGATCCAGCCCGACGGCGTGATCGTGCAGCTCGGCGGCCAGACGCCGCTCAATCTCGCGAGGGCCCTCTCCTCGGCGGGGCTGCCGATCATCGGCACGAGCGTGGAGACGATCGAGACGGCCGAGGACCGGGAGAAATTCCGCGAACTGCTCGACACGCTCGAGCTGAAGCAGCCGGCGAGCGGCATCGCCCGCACGCTCGAGCAGGCCCGTCGCGAGGTCACTCGGATCGGCTACCCGTCGCTCGTGCGGCCGAGCTTCGTGCTCGGCGGAAGGGCGATGGAGATCTGCTATGACCAGGTGCAGTTCGAGCGGTACGTCGCCGAGGCATTTGCCGTGGCTCAGGGGCAGCCGGTGCTCATCGACCGGTTCCTCGAGGATGCGATCGAGGTGGACGTCGACTGCATCTGCGACGGGAAGGACGTGATCGTGGCCGGCGTGATGGAGCACGTGGAGGAGGCCGGCGTGCATTCCGGCGATTCCGCCTGCTGCATCCCACCCCACAGTCTTTCCGTGGAGGTCGTGGAAGAGATCAAACGGGCTGCCGCCGGCCTCGCGCGGAGCCTCGGCGTCGTGGGCCTCATGAACGTTCAGTTCGCGGTGAAGAAGGAGCCCGACGGCGACGGAGGCCTGCGTCCGACGCTCTACGTGATCGAGGTCAATCCTCGGGCCAGCCGCACGGTGCCCTTCGTGGCGAAGGCGACCGGCATGCCGGTGGCGAAGGTGGCCGTGAAGGTGATGGCGGGCATGAGCCTGGCGGAGCAGGGGATCGAGAGCGACCCGGTGCCCTCGCATGTGAGCGTGAAGGAGAGTGTCTTCCCGTTCGTGAAGTTCGCCGGCGTCGATATCGCGCTTGGGCCCGAGATGCGGAGCACGGGCGAAGTGATGGGGGTGAGCGACCGCTTCAGCATCGCCTTCGCCAAGAGCCAGGTCGCCGCAGGAATCATGCTGCCGGAGAAGGGACGGATTTTCCTGTCTGTGGCGAGCGACCAGGCGAAGGAGGCGATCGTCGGGCTCGGCAGGCGGCTGGTGGCGCTCGGCTTCGAGCTCAGCGCCACGAGCGGCACGGCGCGGGCCCTGGCCGCGGCGGGCGTCGCGGTCGAGGTCGTGAAGAAGCTCCAGGAGGGACACCCGAACCTGATCGACCACCTGATCGACGGGCGTGTCCACCTCATCCTCAACACGCCTCGGGGCAAGGGGGCCCGCACCGACGAGGGCCGCATCCGCGCGGCGAGCGTGCTCTACGGCGTGCCCTGCATCACGACGCTCCCGGCCGCGGAGGCGGTCGTGCGGGCGATGGAGGGCCTGCGGACCGAGCCGATGGGCGTGCAGGCGATGCAGGACCGGTTCCGCGAGCCGTTCGCCGTCCGGTCCTGAGGCGGGAGTCCTTGTTCGATCGGTGATACCGACTCTGCGAGGAGTCCGCCATGCGCGATCGATCGACGGTGGTCGAGCTTTCCAAGCTCGTCGCCGGCGGTAAGCTCGGAGGGTGACGACCTTGCCAGCATTTCCGGAACTTCCCGCTTCGCCGCGGC
Source organism: Pirellulales bacterium (assembly GCA_044337015.1). Lineage (GTDB taxonomy): Bacteria > Planctomycetota > Planctomycetia > Pirellulales > UBA1268 > UBA4655. The sequence goes on along the minus strand of JBIIOJ010000057.1, from coordinate 6,600 downwards.
CGCTGCCGGCGCCGCGAGCCGACGCGGCGCCGCGGCTCACCGCACGGACGCTCGAAGGGCTCGAGTGGGTGCTCGCACAAGAACTCGTGTCGATCGGGGCGACCGATCTCGTCGTCGGCCGCAGGACGATCGAGTTCTCCGCGGCGGCGGGACGTGAGAAGGAGACGCTCTACCGGGCGGTGCTCGAATCTCGCACGGCGATCCGGATTCTCGAGCCGCTCGGCAGGTTCACGGCGTCGTCGCCGGAATCGCTGTACGCGGCCGTGCAGGAGATCGACTGGCGGGAGCAGTTGCGGAGCGACGACACGCTCCGCGTCGACGCCGCAATCCATGACACGTTCCTCACCCACTCGCTCTACGCGGCGCAGGTCGTCAAGGACGCGATCGTGGACCAACTGCGGACGCCGAGCGGCAGGCGGCCGAGCGTGAATCTCCGGGGGGCGACGCTGCGGGTCGCCCTCCACCTCGTCGGCGACGTCGCCACGGTCTACCGCGACGCCGCGGGCCGCTCGCTCCACCAGCGGGGCTGGAGGGTGGGGGAGGTCGAGGCACCGCTTTCGGAGACGCTCGCGGCCGGCATCCTCGCGATCGCCGGCTGGCAGCAGGGAGAGCCGCTCCTTGATCCCTTCTGCGGGTCGGGCACGCTCGCGATAGAGGCGGCGACGATCGCGGCGGGGATCGCCCCGGGCCTCCTGCGGGCGCGGCGTGCCGGGCATGGCTTCTTCCGGTTTCGCGACTGCGACCGCGATCTCGCCGGCAGGCTCGTCGCGGAACTCGAGGCGCGGGTGCGGGAGCCGGCCGGGAGCTTCGCGGCGAGCGATCTCGACCCGCAGGCGGTCGAGGCCGCGCGGGCGTCCGCCGAGGCCGCTGGGGTCGGCCGGTTCATCACGATCGAGAAGCGTCACTTCGAGGAGGCCCGGCCGCAATCGCCGCACGGCCTCGTCGTCACGAACCCGCCCTACGGCGAGCGGCTGCCGCTGCCGCGGGCGACGGCGCTCATGCGGCGGATCGGCGACTGGCTCGTCCGGCACTGTGGCGGCTGGCGGGCGGCGATCCTCGCGGCCGACACGCCGGCCGCGAAGCAACTCGGCCTGCGGACGAGCGGACGCGTGCCCCTCTCGAACGGACCGATCGACTGCAAGCTGCTCGAGGTGGAGATCCGTGAACGGCCCGAAAAAAGTGAGAGCGACCGAATCCAGTCGCTTTCAGAAAGCGGCACCCGCGAAGCATCATCCGAATCCCCCGGTGTCGGTGGCAGGCACGTTTCTTCCGGCCGCACCGTCGACGACCAGATCGGCGACTTCCGCCGTCGGCTCGCGAAGCGGCAGAGGCACCTCGCCAAGTGGGCGCGGCGGCAGGGAATCGAGGCCTGGCGCGTCTACGACCGAGACATCCCGGAGATTCCGCTCGCGATCGATCTCTACGCGGGATGGCTCCACGCGGCCGAGTATGAGCGGCCGCACGACCGGACTGAGGTCGAGCACGACGTCTGGCTCGACCGCATCGTCGAGGCGGCCGCGGCGGAACTCGGCATCGCCCCGAACCGGACGTTCCTCAAGAAGCGTTCCCGCACGCGGGGCATCTCACAGGTGGAGAAGGTCGCCGGGCAGAAGGCGATCGTCGCGGTGAAGGAAGGGGGCCTCGTCTTCGAGGTGAACCTCTCCGACTACCTCGACACGGGGCTCTTCCTCGACCACCGCACGACGCGGTCGATGGTGCGGGCCGAGGCCGCGGGCAAGCGGATGCTCAATCTCTTCTGCTACACCGGCAGCTTCTCGGTCTACGCGGCGGCCGGCGGGGCGATCGAGACCACGAGCGTCGATCTCTCGAACACCTATCTCGACTGGACGCGGACGAACCTCGCCGCCAACGGCTTCAAGGATGCCGGCATGCACCGCACCGTGCGGGACGAGGCGAGGGCCTTCCTCGAGCACCGCGCCCGCCGGGGGGAGAAGCCGTTCGACCTCGTCGTCGTCGATGCACCCACCTTTTCGCGGTCCGCGAAGAGCGAGACGCCCTGGGACGTGCAGCAGGACCACGCAACGCTGCTTGCGGCCGTGCGGGAAAACCTCTCCGACGGCGGCGTCGTCTACTTCTCGACCAATTTTCGGCGGTTCAAGCTCGACGAGGCCGCCGTCGGCGGGCTCTTCACGGTCCGCGAGATCAGCCACCGCACGATCCCCGAGGACTTCCGCAACGAACGCATCCACCGCGCGTGGCGGCTCGTCGCGGGCGAGCGCCGCCCGGCGGTTGCCCTGGCCCCTGCGAGGCCGTAGAGTGCCGAACGCGAGAGGTGTTGCATGCCGAGCAGAGTGAAACGTGGTGGAATCATGAAGCCGATCGCACCGGCGGCGGCCGCGATCGCCGCCGCACTCTGGGCCGCGACTTTCATGATGCACGACCGTTCGGAGGCGGCCGACCCGCAACCGCCGGCCGCCGACACCGCCCCGGGATCGGCCGACGTCGAGCTCCACGTCCGCTACGCCGAAGCCCGGCTGCGTTTGGCGGAGCTGAAGCTCGCGAGGGCCGAGGAACTCAACCGGCACACACCCGGCCTCCTCACCGAGACCGACATGCGGCGGCTGCGCAACCGGGTCGAGGTTCTGCGGTCGCAGGTCGCGGCGACGCGGGAGCATCCGCACGGCAACGCCCTGGAGATGCAGCGAAGCAAGGCGAAGGCGATGGTCCGCATCGCCGAGGAGGAACTCGCGGCCGCCGACGCGGTTCACCGACGTCAGCCGACGGCCCTTTCGGAGAACGCCCTGCGGCAGCTCGAGGCCAGGGTCGAGATCGCGCGGCTGAGGGTGGCGCTCTGGGACGATCCCTCGTTTCAACGCTCGCCGGCGGACGTCATGCAGATGCAGATCGACCAGCTCGCCGACCTCCTCGTCGACGCCGTGGACGACGTCGATGCGGCCCCGACGATCAACCGGCGGTGATGATCCGCTCGGCGACAAGCTCGGCGGTCACGCGGTTTTCCCGCGGGCGAGGATCGATTCCTTCAGCGCGTGGTAGCGGCGGGTGAATCGCGCGGCCGTCTGCGCCTCGCGGAGGTCGAAGCCGAAGGCCCGCTTGCTCACGACGATGATCGGCGGGGCCTGGATCCGCTTGAAGAAGCTCCCCTTGAACCGCCTCCAGCATCGCTCGAGGTCGTCGATGAAGGCCGCGGCATCGGGGAAGAAGCCGCCGACGACCGGACTGCCCTCGGGCAGGCCGAGCGACCGCTCGAGCGAGCCGGCCTCGAAGTCGGCGAGAATGTCCTCCGGGTCGCGTCTCCACTCGATCCACTGCGAGAGCAGCCTGTCGTGGTACTCGAACTGGAACGGGTCGCCGCCGCCCCGCTCCGGATTCTGAAGCTCCGAGAGTTCGGCCGACGGCTTCACCGCGAGGATCCCCTCGGGAATCGGGCCGCCACCGGTCGCGTTGAGATGCCGCGCGAGCCGGTAGACCTGCGTCTTGTAGAGGTCGGCGATCGGGGCCACCGCGCCGTTCACGTCGCCGTAGAGCGTGCAGTAGCCCTGGGCGACCTCGGTCTTGTTGCCGTTGTTGGTGAACACGACGCCGTAGCGTTCGACCGCGGCGATCTGGGCGGCGAGCGCCGCCAAGAGCCTGCCGCCCCGGTCCCGTGCCTGGATGTTCTCGTCCACGATTCCCGCGACCGGCGAGCCCGTGAGCCCGGCGATCTGCCGACGCGTCGCCTCGACCGCCTCCTCGATCGGCGCGACGAGGAAGCGGATGCCGAGGCCGCCGGCGAGTTCTGCGGCGAGCCTCTGGGTCGTGGCGGTGTTGTAGCGGCTCGGCATGGTGACGCCGATGACGCTCTCGGGCCCGATCGCCTCGACCGAGAGCGCCGCGACGACGGCCGAGTCGATGCCTCCCGACAGCCCGACGAGGATCTTCGCGGCCTTGAGCCGCGCGAGCGTCGCCCGCAGGCCCGCGACCACCGCATCGCGGACCTTGGCGATCTCCGCCGTCGCCGTGTCGAGCGTCTCCCCTTCCATTGGCGTGGCCTTGGCGACGGTCGCCTCGCGGAAGCTTGGCCCCTGGGCCACCTTGCGGCCGTCGACGTAGATCGGGCTCGCGCCGTCGAAGACGAACACGTTCTTGCCGTTGTCCTGCGAGCCGGTGCAGTTGGCGTAGTAGAACTCACAGCCCCGGCTTTGAACCTCGAGGATGCGGTCACGCTTCGCCTGCTTGCCGATACCGAAGGGAGAAGCCGACAGGTCGAGGATGATCCCGGCCCCCTTCGCCAGGAGAATCTCGACCGGCTTGAAGGCGTAGTCGTCGTCCCACATGTCCTCGCAGAGGATGACGCCCACCTTCCTCGCCGCCCCGGCGATCACGAGCTCGAACGGCTCGAGCAACTCGGCAGGCCGAACGCCGATCTCCTGCGCGAGCTTCAGGAGCGAATAGAAGTGCCGTTCGTCGTCGAACTCCCGATACTTCGGCAGGAGCGACTTCGGTGTGAATCCCGGGAAGACGCCGTTGCCCACGAGCGATCCGTCGGCGGCCACGAAGGCGGCGTTGTACTTGCGGGTGCGGCCATCCTCGCCGCGGGAGCCGAGCGGCGGCACGCGGCCGAGCACGGGGAAGTGGTCGCCAAAGACGGGCCGCACGCTGCCCCAGATGGCGGCGGTGCGGCCGCGGGTGTGAGCGACGATCTCGTCGTTCATCGCCGAGAGGTCGCGGAGGAAGGCGTCGTTCTCCCACTCGTCGCCGAGCAGGTAGCCGGGCAGTGCCATCTCGGGAAAGACGACGAGCGACGCGCCGCCCTCGGCGGCCTCGTCGATCCCCCGGAGGATGCGGCGGAGGTTCGCCTCGGGGTCGCCCGGGATCACCTCCATCTGGCAGACGACCACGGCCCCGTCGTCGGAGGTCTTCATGCGGCCCCGTCGTCAGACATCATCATGTGCCCCCTTCGTGGGAAGTCATCATGTGCCCCGAAGTCATCATGTGCACTGCGCCGCCCGGTGCAGCACGAAGCCCTCGATCGCCTCGTACTCGGGCAGGCCGAGCTTGTCGTAGAGCTTCGCCGTATCCCGATTGCGATCCTCGGCCCGCTGCCAGAACTCCCGCGGGTCGCTCGGGCCCGGGAAGAGGGCGCGGTCCTTCTGGCTCTCGTGCTTGAAGATCGCCATCCGCTTCCGCTCGACCTCGTCCGGTGAGAGGGGCACGGCCATGTCGATCTCGTGCGGCTCCCACTCCTGCCACGCCCCACGGTAGAGCCAGAGCTCGCAGCCCTTCGCCCAGTCGCGGTCCTGCACCTGCTCCACCGCCGCCATCACCGCCGCGAGGCAGACACGGTGGGTTCCGTGCGGATCGGAGAGGTCGCCCGCGGCGTAGATCTGGTGGGGCCGCACCTGTTCGAGGAGCTTCACGGTGATCGCGATGTCGTCGGGACCGATCGGCTTCTTGCGGACGCGGCCGGTCTCGTAGAACGGCAGGTCGAGGAAGTGGATGTGCGCGGGCTTCACGCCCGAGTAGCGGGCGCCCGCGCGGGCCTCCGTCCGCCGGATGAGCCCCTTCACGGCCTGGAGTTCGGGGATGTCGACCGCCCCGGCGGGCTTCGATCGGAGAAAACCACGAATCTTCTCGGCGATGCCGTAAGGCCCGTCGGCGCCGCCGCTCGCCCCGGTACCGCCGGAGCTTCCCGCGCCGACGCCGAAGGCACGGCAGAACTCCTCGACGAAATCGACGTGGCGGTCGGCCGACTCGTCCCACACGGCGATGTTGCCGCTCGTCTGGTAGGCGACGTGCACCTCGTGCCCCTGCTCGCACAGCCGGATGAACGTGCCTCCCATGCTGATGACGTCGTCGTCGGGATGCGGGCTGAAGACGATCACCCGCTTCGGGAAGTCCTCGGCCTGCGTCCCGGCGGCCGGCCTGGAGACGCCCCTCACCCGCCGCGGCGAGCCGGGCTTTCCACCGGGCCAGCCGGTGATCGTGTCCTGCATCCCGCGGAAGACGTCGATGTTGAGGTCGTAGGCCCGGCCGCGGTTCGAGAGGAGGTCCTGCAGCCCGTGCTCGTTGTAGTCCTCGTCGGTCAGCTTCAGGATCGGCTTGCCGAGAGAGAGCGCTAGCCAGATCACCGCCTTCCGCACGACGGCGTCGGTCCACTCGAGGCCCATCGAATCGAGGGGCCCCACGAGCCAGGGCGACTCGAACCGGGTGAGCCTCGCCGCGGCGGACCGGTCCAGCACGAACCGGGCGTCGGCGTGCTGCTGCAGGGCGCTTGCCGACACGTGGCTGCACGGCGGCTCCTCGACAGCCTTCCGCACGATCGGAGCCTTGTGCTCGCCGAACGCCAGGAGCACGACCCGCCGGGCGTCCATGATCGAGCCCACGCCCATCGTGATCGCCTGGCGGGGCACGTTCCATTCGCCGAAGAAGTCGCTCGCGGCGTCGGCCCGCGTCACGCCGTCGAGCGTGATCAGCCGCGTGCGGCTCTCGACCGCGCTGCCCGGCTCGTTGAAACCGATGTGGCCCGTGCGGCCGATGCCGAGGAGTTGCAGGTCGATCCCGCCGGCCTCCCGGATCATCGCCTCGTAGCGGTTGCAGGCCTCGGAGACCTGTTGCCGCGGGAGCGTGCCGTCGGGAATG
>JBIIOJ010000003.1:0-39258 GCA_044337015.1 Pirellulales bacterium | reverse complement strand
CATCCATGCCCTCCGCTCGCTCGGAGGTGTCTGCGCTCTCGCCCTCCGGGCTTCGCTGGCCACCTACGCCGTCTCGGGCACACGGGCAGCCCCGAACCGTCAAGCGTGGCACTGATTGGGGCACACAGGCACTCCGATGCTGAACGCCGCCCCGGCGGCAATGCGGTATCCACCAAATGCACCGGAGCGGTTTCCCTCCCGCAAGCCAATGCGGACTGCCGCAGTTGCCTCTTGCATACGGGCAGCCCCGAACCGGTCAAACGTGAGGGTTCGGGGCCGCAGTATGCTCTCGGCATGAAAAGCGGCTTTTCGTTCACGGTCGAGGCGACGGACGGGGCGGCGCGGGCCGGGCGGCTCGTGACGCCGCACGGTGCTGCGGAGACGCCGGTGTTCATGCCGGTGGGCACGGCGGCGACGGTGAAGGGGGTCGACGTCGGCCGGCTCGCGGAGACCGGGGCGACGATCGTGCTCGGCAACACGTATCACCTGCATCTAAGGCCGGGCGAGCGGATCGTGGAGGAGGCCGGCGGGCTCGCCGCGTTCATGGGCTGGCGGGGGCCCACGCTCACCGACAGTGGCGGCTTCCAGGTGTTCAGCCTCGCGCACCGGGCGAGGATCACCGACGAGGGGGCGTTCTTCCAGTCCCACATCGACGGCAGCCCGGTCGCGCTGACGCCGGAGGAATCAATGCGGATCCAGCAGTCGCTCGGGGCCGACATCGCGATGCAACTCGACGACGTGGTGCCGTTGCCGGCCGCCCGGGAGCGGGTGGCCCAGGCCATGCGGCGGTCGCTCGACTGGGCGAGGCGGTGCCTGGCCGCCCACACGAAGGCCGACCAGGCGGTGTTCGGCATCGTGCAGGGGGGCCTCGAGCCGGACCTGCGGCGGGAGAGCGCGGTTGCGCTCGCCGAGATGCCGTTCGACGGCCTTGCCATCGGCGGGCTGTCGGTGGGGGAGGGGCCCGAGGCGATGGCGGCGGCGCTCGAGGCCACGATCGGTCACATGCCCGCCGCGAGTCCGCGGTATCTCATGGGGGTCGGCACTCCGCAGGACATCGTCCGCGCGGTGTCGCTCGGGGTCGACATGTTCGACTGCGTGCTTCCGACGCGGTGCGGCCGCAACGGCCTTGCGTACACGTTCGACGGCCTCGTCCGCCTGAAGAACGCCCGCCACGCATCCGACCGGGGCCCGATCCAGGAAGGCTGCCCCTGTCCCGGCTGCCGTCACGGGCGAGGCTACCTGCGCCATCTCTTCAACGCCGGGGAGATGCTCGGGCCGATCCTCGTGTCGATCCACAACCTCACGTTCTACGCGAGGCTCGTCCGCCGGCTGCGGGCCGCGATCGTCGAACGCCGGTTCGAAGCGGAACGCTCCGCCATCCTCGCCGGGCTCGGCGAGGGGGAGGATGCGCCGGCGGGAACGGCGCCGGAAGCGGGCTGATCCGCTTCCGGGCTTGTCCGCACGGTTCCAAGCCCCTTATCATCCCGGTTTTTCCCGAGGGAGCCTTTCCGGCCTCCTCTCGAGAGAGGATGCCGCCGTCGCCGTGATCACGTTCCTCCCAGTCGCCTCCGTACCATCGATCCTGTTGGCGGCCGCGCCGCAGGCGTGGATTTTCCTCGCCCAGGCACAGCCTGGCGGCGTTCAGGGGAAGCCCCCCGCGCTGCCGGAACTCCTCCTGCAATACGCCCCGCTGGCGTTCGTCGTCCTCTTCGCGTGGCTCCTGCTCTACCGACCCGAGCGGCAGCGGCAACTCGAGTCGCAGCGTCTTCGCGAAGGCCTCAAGCGGAACGACCGGGTCGTGACGTCCGCCGGCATCTACGGCATCGTGGCCGCGGTGGACCGCGACAACGACCGGGTGACGATCAAGGTCGACGAGACGAACAACGTGAAGATGGACGTCACGCTCGCGAGCATCGGCCGCGTGCTCGGCGGACCGGCGGACCCCACCAAGCAAAACCAGGCCCAGGATTGAGCACGAGCATGAACGGTTCCCTTCTCCTCCTTGCCGCCGCCGTCACCGAGCCGGCTGCCGCCGCCGCCGCGATGCCCTGGTGGCGGGAAGGCTGGGCCGCGTGGCCGATCGCGATCGCGACGGTGGTCGTGCCCTCGGTCGTGGCATGGCTGCTCGCCCGGGCCCTGCGGGTGTCGGACATGTGGGGCCGCATTGCCGTCGTCCTGACGTCGCTCGCCGTCGCCGCGGTCGTGATCGCGCTTGGCTGGCCGCCACGGCTTGGCATCGACCTGAAGGGGGGCGTGATCCTCGTCTACGAGGTCGACACCGCGAAGCAGGCCGCGACGGCCCGCGAAGCCGCTGAGGGCGAGGGGGCGGCCGCCGATGGTGAGGGAGAGACCGCTGGCGAGGCGGGAATGCCCGCGGGCCGGATCGATATGGACAAACTCGTGGCCGCTGTGAGCCGCCGCGTGAATCCGGGCGGGCAGAAGGAAGTCACCGTCCGCCAGTACGGACTGGACCAGATCGAGGTGATCGTTCCGGCCGTTGACCAGGCGGAGACCGACCTTATCAAGCGGGTGGTGTCGAGCGCCGGGGTGCTGGAGTTCCGCATCACGGCCAACCCCGACGACCCGAGGCACAAGCAGGTCATCGAGGCGGGCACGCGGGCGACCGGCTCCACCGTGAGCGAAGCGGGCCGGCCGGTCGGCCGGTGGGTTGAACTCGACGCCGGGAAGATGGGGTCGGCCGAGCAGCGGGGGCTCGTCACGCGTTCAACGCCCGATGGCCGCACGGAGGCGCTCGTCGTCCTCGACCGGTTCAACGTGACCGGCGGATTCCTGACCCGAGCGCTTTCGAGCTACGACCAGAACCTCCAGCCCTGCGTCAACTTCAGCTTCAACTCGGCTGGCTCGTCGCTCTTCGGAGCCCTCACGGGCGCCAACCTGCCCGACCCGGCGAACCAGCTGACGAGCCGCCTCGGCATCGTTCTCGACGACGTCCTGCTCTCGGCCCCGACCATCCGCAGCGCCATCAGCTCGAGCGGCCAGATTACCGGCAGCTTCAAGCAGGAAGACGTCAATTTCCTGGTGGGCGTGCTCAACGCGGGGAGCCTGCCGGCGGCGCTCGTCAGCGAGCCGGTGAGCGAGCAGTCGATCAGCCCGCAGTTGGGCGTCGACACGATCCGGTCCGGCGCCCGCGCCATGCTGCTGGCGACGGCCGCCGTGCTCCTGTTCATGCTCGCCTACTACCGGTTCGCGGGATTCGTGGCCGACCTCGCCGTGCTGCTCAACGTGGTGCTCGTGCTCGCGTTCGTAATCAGCCTCAAGGCGGCGCTCACGCTCGCCGGCCTCGCCGGCCTGGTCCTCTCGGTCGGCATGGCCGTCGATGCCAACGTGCTGATCTACGAGCGGATCCGAGAGGAGCTCGACCGCGGCGCGGCGCTCCGGATGGCGATCCGCAACGGCTTCCAGCGGGCCTTCTCCACGATCGTCGACTCCAACCTCACGACGCTCATCACGGGCTTCGTGCTCTTCGCGATCGGCACGGATCAGCTCAAGGGCTTCGCCGTCACGCTCATCCTGGGCCTCACGCTCAACCTCTTCACCGCGGTCTTCTGCTCGAGAGTGCTCTTCGATCTCGCCGAGAGGACCGGCTGGATCAAGCGGCTCTCGATGGCCCGGCTCTTCGGCAAGACCGACATTCCGTTCGTCTCCTGGATGGGAACGGCGATGGCCTTCTCGCTGGCGCTTTTGGTGCTCGGTGGCGCGGCCGCCTACTTCCGCGGCCAGGGGCTCTTCGACATCGACTTCACCGGGGGCAGCAGCGTGCAGGTCGAGTTCCGCGAAGGGCAGGAGCTCTCGTCCGCCGACGTCCGGAAGGCCGTCGCAACGTTGCCCGACGCCGCCGTCAGCTCGATGCAGTCCCCCGACGTGCCCGAGGGCAGTCGCTACAAAATCGACACCTCCGTCAAGGACCAGAAGGCGGTCGAGAATCTGCTGCAGGAGGCGTTTCCCGGCCGGCTCAAGACGCAGTCGATGGGCTACGGCAAGATCGAGTCGTCCGCGGCCAAGCCGGCCGCCGAGGGCGGGCCGCAGGGCGAGAAGTCCGAGACGGGGCTCATGCCGACGACCGTCGTCCTCGATTTCCCGGAGAGGATCAGCCTGCCGCGGCTGCAGGCCGCCGTCGAGGCGGCGATGGCAGCCGAGGGGCTCGGGGGCTCCCCATTCCAGCTCGAAGCGGAGGAGATGACAACGCGTTCGAAGCCCTACAGGACCTGGACGCTCGCCACGGCGGTCGGGCCGGAGCCGCTCGGCAAGGTCGTCGACCGGATGGCAAAGGAGATGGCCGACGTGCCGGTCTACCTTTCGTCGAACGCCATCGGCGGCAAGGTCGCCGGCAACACGCAGGTGACGGCGGTCTACGCCCTCGTCGCAAGCGTCGTCATGATCGTGCTCTACGTCTGGCTGCGGTTCCAGAACGTGGCCTTCGGCCTCGCGGCGGTCGTCGCGCTCGTGCACGACGTCCTCGTGACGGTCGCCCTGATCGCGATGAGCCAGTACCTCTCCCCCTACCTCGGCTGGGCCCTGGTGGACGACTTCAAGATCAGCCTCGACGTCGTGGCGGCCCTGCTCACGATCGTCGGCTTCTCGATCAACGACACGATCGTGATCTTCGACAGGCTCCGCGAGATCCGGGGCAAGAGCCCCACGGTGAGCGCGGCGATGATCGACAAGGCGGTCAACCAAACGCTCAGCCGCACGATCCTGACGTCGGGAACGGCGTTCATCGCGACGTTCATTCTCTACCTGTTCGGCGGGCAGGGCATCCACGCCTTCGCCTTCACGATGCTCGTCGGCATCGTCACGGGCTCTTACAGCACGATCTTCATCGCGTCGCCGATCGTGCTCTGGCTGCAGCAGCGGTCCGCGGCCCCGGCGGGTCGGCCGTCGCTCACGCCGACCTGACTTCGCGGACTGCCGGCTGTTCAGGGCTCGTCAAGTGTGCTGGGGTTCGGGACTGCCCGTGTGCCGCTCGCCGGACGCTCGCTGCGGACATCCTGTCCTTCGCTCGCTCGGATGCAGACTTCGCTCCGCAATCCTTGCTTCGCTTGTCTGCATACGCCGTCTCGGGCACACGGGCAACCCCTCGCGGTCAAACGTGGCACTGAATGCGTCACACACGAACTTCGATGCTGAACGCCGCGGGAGCGGACGTTGAGGAGCATCAGGTGTATCCTCACCGTAGCGACGATGCGTCCGCTCCCGCGGCGGCAATGCGGTGTCCTTCAAATGCGCCGGAGCGGTTTCCCTTCCGCAAGCCAATGCGGTCTCCTTCAGTCTGCTCTGCTCTGCTTGTAAGGGGCTGCCCGTGCTCGACCCTGACGGTCGTGCGGCGTGTAACGGCGCGGTCGATGGGCTGTGGTCGGCCGCGGTCGGGGATCGGGCAGCGCGGGTGCCTGGGCGGGGGAATACTTGGGAGAACTCTCTTCGTGGCGGAAGCTCTTCATGCCCTCGCTATCGCGACTTCCAAGGCTCACCTTCGCCTGTCTCTGTCTCTGCGCCGCCGCCTGGGTCTCGATGCCGGCGGTGCAGTTGATCTTCGGCGACGGCGGCCGCGATCGTGACGATCCGCCCCGCGCCGCGCCGCTGGAACGCCGGGCGTCGGAGCCGCCGAGGCACGTCATCCGCGAGGAAGCCCCCGAGCCGCGTTCGGAGGAGGCGATCTGGAAGGACGAGTTCGAAAAGTCGGCGCCGCCAGCAGGCATCGGGCTCTCGGATCCGGCGGTCGTGAGCCCGCCCCTTGCCCCCGCGACGCTCGCCGAGCCGCTGCCGCCGCTGCCGCCGGCATTCGCAGGCCGGCCGCCGGCCCTCGACGCCACCTACCGTTCGACCGTGGAGATTCCGCCGCCGCCGCTGCTCGACGCCCACTCGCCGCCGCCATTGTCGGTGGCCCGCCCCAGGGCGGACTTCCGGCCGCGGGGAGCCGAGCTTCGGCCGTCCTCCGGCGTGCCGCAGCACTACGTTGTCAGGGATGGCGACGACCTGACGGGCATCGCGATACGGTTCTACGGGAACCCCGCGGCGGCGGAAGCGATCTTCTCGGCCAATCGCGACCGTCTGGCGGATCCCAAGATCCTGCCGATCGGCCTCGCACTCCAACTGCCGCCAGGCTCGGCGGGCGTGCCGTCGGGGCAGCGCGACCGCGTCATCGAACCGCTGTAGCCGGGATTCCGCAGCCGGGTGAACCGGCCGGATCACTTGCCACGACGGCTCGTCGCGAGGCCAATGAACCCGGCGATCCGTTCGGCCGGCGAGACGGTCGGATCCGCCAGTATCTTGTCGGCGGAGAGCGGCGTCGCCAGCTGGATCGAGAAGAGGTCGGCATCGGCGGGTTTGCCCAGTTGAGGAGCCGACTTCGGTTCCTGGCCGGCCTTCTGCTCGAACCACGAGTCCGGCTGGAATCGCTTCAGCTGGTCGAAGAGCCTCGCCGCATCGCGGTCGGCCGAACCCGCGATGAGCAGCAGTGGCACGCCACCCCGCATCGCCGGCGAGGCGAGCGCGGGGGTGAGCGACACGCCCTTGCCGGACCAGACCGGGCTGACGAGGACGAGTCCCCGGACGAATCTTCCCTGCGGCCCGGAGGCGAGCGGCCGTTCGCCCCATGCCCAGTCGTTGGCGACCCAGTACGCCGCGAGGGTGGCTCCCATGCCGGAGCCGACGACGCAAAGCTTCTTCATGTCGATCGAGCCGTCTTCAGCCTTGTCGGCCAGCCATCGTCGCACGACTTCGAGATCTCCCTGGACGGCCGCCTGCTCGCGGACGGTGCCGCCCGCGACCGCTGCGATCGCTTCGAGATCGGCCTTGCGGAACTGGCCGGCGTCGAGATTCTCCTTCGTCGAAGAGTCGGCTCTCCGGCGGCTCTCGCCATGCCCGCGGAGATCCGGCGCGATGACCGCCATCCCTTTCTGCTGCAGGGCGAGCGCGAGGGGCTCGATCGACTCGTGCGATCCGAGCAGGTCGTGCACGACGATGACCGGCGTCACCCCCTTCGGCGGCTCCTCCTCCGAGCCGGCCCATGGTGGGTAGTACCAGGCGGTGACCGCGAGCCCGTCGCTGGGCAAAAGCTCGACGATCTCCGCCTCGGGCGGACCCTCCGCGGCCTCGCCGTCGTCCTCCCCGTGGGCGTTCCGTCCGGCCGCAAGGGGCACCGCCAGGACCAGGGAAACCATCGCCACTCGGAGCATGGAACAGGTTCGTTTCATGGAAAGTCCTGCGGGCCGCGACATCCTGGAGAATTGTACGAAAAACCGCCGATCCCGGAAAAATGCGTTCCGTCCCGGGCGGCAATCGGCCGGGAATAATAGGAGTGGCCGGAGTCGAACTCTCCGGATAGGTTGAAGGTCTTGTTTTCGAGGGTTCGCCCGGAGTCCGGCCCATGGAAAAACGCAGCGTGTCGATCGTCGAACGGCTGAAACGTCGCTGGCAGGAGTTCTCCGGCGAGGAGGACCTCCCCGTCGATGGCGATTCGCCGGCCTGGCTGGTGAGCCTCGTGCTCCACGTCGCCGTGCTGCTCGCTCTTGCGCTCGTCGGCATCGTGGAACTGCCACGGTCGGAGCCGCTCGTCACGATCACGGCCCCCATGGAACGCGAGAAGCCGATCGTCATTCCGCAGGAGGTTTTCGTCACGTCCGAGTTGCAGCCGGAACTGGGGTCGCAGAGCAAGGAGAGTGAATCGGCGGCACTGGAGGCGGTGGCCCCCACGTTCAACGAGCTGCCAAAGGTGGACGTGGCGATGGTCGAGGACATCTCGGCGGATGTATCTTTCGAGCCGCTCGATTTCGACGCGGCCGCGCCGGTGGTCGCCGCGCAGGCGATGGCGAAGGGTCGCGGCACCGAGGCTTCGACCGGGGCCTCGGGCGCGGTGGACAGGCTCACGCTGGAGATCAAGAACACGCTCGAGCGGGGCCCGACGGTCGTCTGCTGGCTGTTCGACCAGTCCGTCAGTCTCGCCGGCCAGCGGGAAGCGATCGCCGGCCGCCTCGATCGCGTCTTCGCGGAGCTCGGCCTGATCGGCTCGGAAAAGGCGAAGAAGGAGCTGCTCAACATCGTCATCGCCTATGGCAAATCGGTGCACAAGGTCACCGAAAAGCCCACGGCGGAGGTGAGCGACGTCGTCGGTGCGATCCGTTCGATCCCGATCGACGATTCTGGCGCCGAGATGACCTTCGAGGCCATTCAGCGGGCTGCGGAAGCGACCCGGGTCTTCAGGACGACGCAGCCGATGCGAAACGTGATGATCATCGCGTTCACCGACGAGGTGGGAAACGACCAGGAGAAGGTCGACCAGACTTGCAAGATCTGCCGCGACTTCGCGATGCCCGTCTACGTGGTCGGCGTGCCCGCGCCCTTCGGGATGCGGGAGGTGAGGTTCAAGTTCATCGATCCCGACCCCGCGTACGCCCAGGAGCCGCAGTGGGCCCAGATCGAGCAGGGGCCGGAGTCGTATTTCCCGGAGGTCGTCCGGGTGCGTTCGGGCCGCTACGCCGACGACGCGATCGATTCAGGCTTCGGCCCGTACGCGTTGTCGCGGCTGTGCGCGGAGTCGGGCGGGATCTACTTTGCCGTCCATGCGAACCGTGGCGCGACGGGCCGGGTGGACGACCGGAGCGTGGCGGCGATGTCGTCGCAGCTCCGGCATTTCTTCGATCCACAGGCGATGCGGCCCTACGCTCCGGAATACCTGTCGCTTCCCAAGCTCAAGCAGAAGGTCGCCGCCAATAAGGCGGTGGCATCGCTGCTCGAGGCTTCGATGCAGGCGGAAGTCCAGCCGATGGAATCCCCTGAAATGACGTTTCCCAAGAAGAACGAGGGGGATCTCGTGAACCTCCTCAGCGAAGCCCAGAAGGTGGCAGCGGTCCTCGAGCCGAAGATCAACAACCTCTACTCCATCCTTGCCAAGGGCGAGGGGGATCGGGCGAAGATCCGGGAAAAGCGTTGGCAGGCGGGCTACGACCTCGCGATGGGGCGGGTGCTCGCGACGAAGATCCGCACGGAGGCCTACAACCAGATGCTCGCCAAGGCAAAGACCGGAATGGTCTTCAAGACCGCCGGGAACGACACCTGGGTGCTCGAGCCGGCGGACGAGATCAGCGTCGGCTCGCAGGTTGAGAAGCTTGCCAAGCAGGCGAAGACGTACCTCGAGCGGGTCGTGCAGGAGCATCCTGGAACGCCCTGGGCGATGATCGCCGCCGACGAACTCCGCATGCCGCTGGGCTACCGGTGGACCGAGGCCCACACGGGCGTCAACGATCCGCCGCCCGGGGCCGGCAACGGCGTCGCCATGGCGCCCAACGACGACCAGAAGCGGATGCTCGCCCGGCCGCCGAAGAAGCGGGATCTCACAAAGCTCTGAATGGTCGCCGCTCTGAACGGTCGCCGCCCTGACCGAACGCCTTCGGCCGGCTCAGAAGGTGAGGTTTTCCTCGGCGAAATGCTCGCGGCTGTCGTGCGCGTGGAAGCAGCGGGCGATCCGCCGCGAGAGAAGCCTGAGGAACGTCTCGCGAAACTGCGACTCCGAGCAGTCGCTCGCCGGAATCGCTCCGTCCGCGGGGTAGGCGAAGTCGTCCACCCGCTTGTCGAAGACGACCTTCCCCTCGTCGATGTCGAACGCCCGGATGCGGAACTTCGCCCGCCCCTTCAGGAGCGTCGAGCCCTCGTGGAGACGGAACTCCTCGAGGTCGATTCCGACCACGATGTTCCCATCAACGGCCTTGCCGAGCGTGGGATAGTCGACCCAGTCGTTCTCGTCGAGCCATCGGGCCACTTCCGTGTTGCCGATGACTCGGCAGCGACGCACGTTCTCCGCGAGCGATTCACCGACGAGACGGGCGAGTTCGCGGGATGATCCGGCGTCGCTGTATTCCAGTTCGACCACGGGGCGGCAGACGACGGCGACGTGTTTGCCCTTGAGCGCCGTCGACTCGGCCGGCACGTCGTCGGGATTGACGAGGTAGGCGAGTCCGCCGAGCGTCGAGCAGCCGCCCGCCGCGGCCGTGACGACGAGGCCCGCGAGGGCGAGAAGGACGGAGCCAGAACCCAGGCGTGAGCGATCCATTCCTCGAACCTCCGTGACGAACGGCCGGCCGGAGATCGGTCCAGCGGCGGCAGGAGAGTAGGCCCCGCCCGCCGGCCGCTCAATCCCGTTTCCGACGCCGGGAAACCGGGGTAGAGTGGGTGGGAATCACCGGAGACATCGGATGAAATCGCCGCCCGGAGAGCCGCGAACCAAGACCGTGGGCCACCGGGAGATCCCAGACGACCGGGCTGCGGCCCGCGAAGAGATGCTCGAACCGCTTCGCGAGGCGTGCCGACTCGTGGCGTTCTCGGGTGGCCCGATCGTGGTGGCAGTGTCCGGCGGCGCCGACAGCGTCGGATTGCTTCACGCCATGGTCCACGGCGACGTGCTGCCGAGCGTCGGTCCCGGCAGGCGGCGGCCGATCATCGTGGCCCATGCCGAGCACGACCTCCGGGAGGATGCTCCGCTCGACCGCGAGTTCACCGCGGCCGTCGCCCGCGACATGGGCCTCGAGTTCGTCTCGCGGAGAATCGCCTGCCGCGACGTGGCGAGGGAGACTGGCGAGGGGATCGAGGCCGCGGCGAGGAGGCTGCGGTACGCTTTCCTCGTGGAGGCGGCGGGCGCGGCCGGGGCGAGAGCCGTCGTCGTAGCCCACTCGGCGGACGACCAGGCCGAGACGATCCTCCACGCCATCCTGCGGGGGACCGGCCTCGCCGGCCTCGCCGGCATGCCCGTCGTTCGCGAACTCGCCGAGGGCATCGCACTTGCGCGTCCGATGCTCGGCATCTTGCGATCGGTGGTGCGTGGCTATCTCGCCGCCTGCGGGCAGGCCTGGCGGGACGACCTGACCAACGCCGACGAGACGTTCGCGAGGAACTTCCTCCGCCACGCGATCCTGCCGTCTCTCGTGGAAGGACCGTATCCGGCCGCGGTGGCATCGATCCGGCGGCTCGGTCGCCAGGCGGCCGGCATCGCCGGGGCCGTGGCGGCCGCCGCCGACCTCCTCCTCGACGACCATTCCCGCCGGGAGGCCGACGGCTCGATCGTCATCGACCCTCGACGGCTCGCCCGCCTCGACCGCCATCTGCTCGGGGAACTGTTCGTCCAGCTCTGGAAGCGGGAGGGATGGCCGCGCCGGGACATGACGGCCCGCCACTACCTGCGGCTTGCGGACCTGATCGGCGGACAAGGCACGGCACGGCCGATCGACCTTCCCGACGGGATTCGCTGCCGGACGAGCCCGGAGGGCCGTGTCATCGTCGGGCCGGTTCAGGTCGTCGTCGCCCCGGTTCAGTCGCCCCGCATCTCGACCCGGCGGTAGCCGCCGATGCTCGCGAAGTAGAGCATCAGCCCGAGATAGACCACGGCCATCGTCGCCGGAATCATCGAGTCGGCCTTGAGAGTGTCGCGGTCGCCCTGCTGATCGGCGGCGACCGCGGCCTTCTGCGACTCCGTCGCCGCGTCGCCCGCCTTGCGGGCCTCCGCCACCTTCTGGCCGTCAAGCCCGAAGGCCTCGGTGCTGGCGACGTTGAGGAACCGGCTCGGCTTCTCCGACCTGAACTCCGCGTAGACCGCCGGAGCGGCCTTCTCGAGGGCCGCACCGGCGAAGCGGTCCTTGCAGTAGCCGAGGCCGGGTCCGCCGATCAATCCGGCGGAGAGCATCCCGATGCCACCCATGATCGACATGGCCACGGCGCCGGTCTGTGGAAACCGGTCGCCGACCACGGCCAGCATCGTCGGCCAGAAGAACGTCTTGCCCAGCGCGTAGATGCCGAGCGCCGCGAGCGCTGCCGGGAAGGTGTTCATGCCGCTTGCGAACCGCAGACCGAGGAAGGCGAGCACCGCCGAAACGAGGAGCAGGCCGATCGGCGACAGCCCCAGCTTCGTCTCGATGAAGTGGGCACAGAACCGGAGGCCGAACATGATGGCCGATGTCCAGATGAACAGCCACTTGCCCTGCTCGGAGGTGAAGAGGTTGCCGGTGATGTTCTGGATCCAACTGTCCGTGCCGAGTTCGACCGCCCCGACGAGGGCATGGGTCACGAAGAGGATGAAGAGCACGAGCGAGCCGATCGAGAAGCGGGTCATGAAGGCCACGGCGAGGAGCAGGACGCCGCCGAGCACGTAGCCGGCGGCCGCCGCCTGCTCGGGAATGAAGTCCTTGAGGATGTCGCCGAAGAACAGGGCGAGCAGGAAGCAGGCCACCGCCGCCCCGAGGATGCCGACGTCGCGGAACATGTCGACGAAGCTGGCCCCCTTCGCCGCCGCCTCCGACTTGGGAAATTTCTGGCCGAGGAACATGAGCGCGTAGATGACGGTCGGCACCAGATAGAGCGCCAGCTGGTACTTCCAGTCCAAGTGGAGCTTGTCGTCGAGGTACCAGCCTGCCACCGAGCCGAGCACCATGCCGGCCGGCCAGCTGGCATGGAGGATGTTGAGGTAGTGGGTGCGATTGTGCGGGAATACCGTGGCCACGAGCGGATTGGCCACCGCCTCGAGCGTGCCGTTCGCGAAGGCGAAGATGAACGAGCCCCAGAACAGCAGCTGGTAGGCAGTGGCTTGCTCCGAGGCGCTGAAGGTCACGAGGGCCGAGAGCACGTGACCGGCGAGCGCGAGGGCGACGAGCTTGCCGTAACCGATCTTGTCGACGATGACGCCGCCGATGATGATCCCGAAGCAGAAACCGGAGAGCCCTCCGCCGGTGATCTTCCCGACCTGCTCCTGCGTGAAGCCGAACTGCTCAACCCAGTTGTCGAGGATGCCGCCGCGGATGGCGAAGCCCACGCCGGCGGCGAGGATCGCCATGAAGCCTGCCCAGAGGAGTCGGTGGGCGTTCGAGGGGGTGTCGTTCGAGCCGTTTGTGGCGTTGCCGCCCCGTTCCTTCGCCTGCATAGCGGGTTTCTCCGGATGGTTCCCTTGAGAAGACGGGGGAGCATAGCAGGTCCCGGCAGGCTGCGGGACGGGGAATCTTTCGGGGCGGCCGGGGGGCTGGCCGCCGCAGCGGGGGCGTCTTGACCTTCCGCCGTCGGCCGATCTAGTGTCCCGCCCCCAAAATCCCGCGGACCGTCCATCAACGCCGACAGCCTTGAGCACCATCTCCGACACGCTCTGGACCATCGTCCGCTGGACCGTGCCGATCACGGTCGCCGGCGTCATCGCGGCGGCCGCCATCGGATCGAGCCGTCTCGGCGAGGAGGTCCGCGCGCGGGTCGAACTTCGGCTCCGCGAGGCGTTTCCGTCGATCGACGTGCAGGTCCAGTCGGCACAGGTCGTGGAAGGGGAGGGGATCGTCGTCCGGGGCGTCTCCTTCGCCGCCCCGGAACTGCCCCAGGCGATCCGCACGATCCTGCACGTCGAGGAGGTCCGGCTTGCGTGCAGCACGAGTCTTTCCGACCTGGCGTCGGGACGGATCGAGATCGCGCACGTGAGGGTCAGGCGGCCCGTCGTTCACGCGGTGCGGCTGGAAGGGAAAGCCTGGACGATCGCCCGGCTGCTCGGCCGCGGGCAGCCGTCCGCTCCGCCGCCACTGGTGATCGAGGATGCGACGGTGCTCGTGGAGGATGCGTCCTCCGCCGTGCGGACATCGCTGCGGCGGATTCATGCCGAGGTGGCGGTCGAGCCGGCGACGGCGACGATCGCGATCCGCGGAAGCATGTCGGGCGACCTGTTCTCCGAGGGAGGGTTCCAGGGCCGCGTCGGGCTCGCGGACGGCGGCTTCGACCTCGCCGGCACGATCGGATCCTTCGAGCTTTCGGAGTCGGTGGTCGCCATGGTCACGGCCGGCACTTCGGGATCTGCGGCCGGTAGCGCGGGAGCCGCGGCCCTCGACTGGGCGAGGGGATTCCGCGGCCGCTGCGACCTCGAGTGGCGGGCCCGCGGCAACCGGTCGGACCTCGCGGCCGTCGACTACGAGGTCACCGGACGGGTGGAGGCCGGCCGCTACGAGCACGGTTCGCTCCCCTTCGCCGTGAGCGACATTGCGGCTTCGTTCACGGCCGGCCCGTCGGGCGGGCAGATCAGCGAGCTTCGCGCCCACTCGGGGACGACGCTCCTCAAGGGATCGGCTCGGTGGAGCCGCTGGGATCCCGCCACAGACTTCGAACTCGTCGTCGACGCCGAGCGGCTGCTCGTCGGCCGTCACTGGGAGCCGCTCCTGCCGGAGCCCACGGCGGCCCAGTGGCGCAAGCTCCTGCCGGCGGGTGAGGTCGACGTGCGGGCGCAGGTCGTGCGGAAGGAATCACGGATCGAGCCGAAGGTCTCGCTGCGGTGTCGCAACGTCTCCATCACGCACTACCGGTTTCCCTACCGGCTCGATCGGACCGTCGGCACGGTGGTGCTCGACGGATCGTCGCTCACGCTCCACCTCACCGGCCAGGCGGGAAGCCATCCCGTGCAGGTCGACGGCTCGTTCCAGGACATGGGCTCCGGTGGCAGGGGAGTGCTCGAGGTGCGAGCGGACGACATGGGGATCGACGAGGGGCTGCTCGCCGCGATGCCGCCGCGAAGCGCCGACATCGTTCGAGCCCTGCGGGCGAGCGGCAGGTTCGGCTTCGTCTTCCGTCACGAGCGGTCTCCCGACCTGGAGGCGGGCCATGCCAACTCGCTGGGGATCCGCCTCGCGCAGTGCAGCATGGCGTATGCCGGCTTCCCCTACCCGCTCTCCGGCGTGAGCGGGCAGGTTCACATGCGGGATGGCCGTTGGCTCATCCGCGACGTGTCGGGCTCGAACGACTCCGGCGTCGTTCGCTGCTCCGGCGAACTGGAGCCCCTGCCCGACGGGGACGGACAGCTCGAGCTGCGGCTGACCGGCGAGCGGATGGTGCTCGAGGACGAGCTTCGCGACAGCCTGCCGGGGAGCATGCGGCGGATCTGGAACGACGTCGACCCGCGCGGCCTCGTCGACGTGAAGGCGACGGTTCGGCATCGCGTCAAGGCGAGGTCCACCGACGTGGAGATGGAGGCCACGCCCAGCGGCGACACGGTGTCGATCGAGCCGTCATGGTTTCCATACCGTCTCGAGCGGCTCACGGGCAAACTGCTCTGGCACAAGGGGCTGATGCGATTTGAGGGAATCCGCGGGGTGCACGCGCGGACGACAGTCGCCACCGAGGGAACATGCCGCTTCCAGCCCGACGGCGGCTGGCACGTCGCATTCACGAAGCTCTCCGCCGACCGCTTCCGCACCGACCACGAGCTGCTCACGGCGTTGCCGGACGGCCTGCAGGAGGCGATCCAATCGGTCCGGCCGCGGGGCATGATGTCCCTCGCCGGGTCGCTCGACATCTATTCGACCCCGGCGACCCCGGCGGCAGAGGTGCAGGCGGCCTCGACCGCCCCGCCCGAGCCGCCCGGCCGCGTCTCCGCGGCCTGGGACATGCACCTCGACATCGAGCAGGGCACGCTCGACGTCGGTGCGCCCCTCGAACACGTTCACGGCGGCGTCCACATCGTCGGGCAGTCGGACGGCCGACGCTGGCAGTCGACCGGGGAGCTCGCGATCGACAGCCTCATCTACCGGGGAGTGCAGTTGACCGGGGTGACGGGCCCGCTCTCCGTCGACCCGGAGGGACTGCGGATCGGCGCAGCGGCCGCTCCCTCGGCCACGGCCCGCGGGCGGCGGCTCGTCGCGCGGGTCGCCGGTGGAACGCTCCAGGCCGACGGCGTCGTGGCGTCGGGCCCATCGGGCTCGTTCCGAATGTCGGCGGAGGTGTCGGATGCGGACCTCGCGCGACTCTCGGCCGAGTGGCTTGGAACCTCCCACCGTCACCGCGGACGGGTTCAAGGGGCGATCGACATCTCGGGGTCGCGGGCCGGATCCCATTCGCTCTCCGGGAAAGGGAACCTGAGGCTTCGGGATGCCGATATCTACGAGCTGCCGCTCGTGCTCGCGCTGCTGAAGATGCTGCGGGTGAAGGCCCCCGACCGCAACGCGTTCGGCTCGAGCTTCGTCGATTTCCGCGTCGAAGGCCCACGGTTCTACCTCGACAACATCGAGCTTTCCGGCGACGCCATCAGCCTCGTCGGCAACGGGGAGCTCGACTTCGACGGCAACACGCACATGACGTTTCGGTCGATCATGGGCGACTCCCAGCTGCAGCTTCCGGTGATGAAGCGGATGCTCGGCGGCGCGAGCGGCCAGTTCATGCTCATCCACGTCGACGGTACGCTGGCGGACCCGAAGATGACGAGCGAGGCGTTCCCCACCCTCAATGCGGCGATCCAGAAGCTGCAGTCGCAGCGTGGAGAACGCAGGGCGGCGCTCGGCCTCGACGGAATCGGCCCCTCGAACGTCCAATGATCCTCCCGGAGCTCCTGATGCCGATTCCCCCCGTCACCGCCGAGCCGATGCCGTTCGTGAAGATGCACGGCGCCGGGAACGATTACGTCTACGTCGACTGTTTCCGGAATCCGGTCCCCGCCCACCCGGAGTCGCTCGCGGCCCTGGTCGCCGATCGGCACCGCGGCGTCGGCGGCGACGGGCTCGTGCTCGTCGTGCCGTCGAACCGGGCCGACGCGAGGATGCGGATGTTCAACGCCGACGGTAGCGAGTCGGAGATGTGCGGCAACGGCGTCCGCTGCGTCGCCCACCTCGTCGTGGCCAGAGGGCACGCCCGCACGCCTCCCGCTGCCGGCCGCAGCACGATCACGATCGAAACGGGCCGGGGAGTGCTCGAGCTGGAGGTCGAGCGGACCGGCCCGCGCAGCTCGATGGTGCGGGTCGACATGGGGGAGCCGCTGCTCGCGGCGGCGGACGTGCCCGTGACCGGATGCGGTGACGGGCCGGTCGTGCTCGCCGCGAGTCCGGCGATCGGCGAGGCGACGCCCTGGTGGCGCGAGGCGGGCCTCGATCCGCGGATGACCTGCGTCTCGATGGGGAATCCCCACGCGATCTGGTACTGCGACCGCGTGGAGGCCGTGCCGCTTTCGACGATCGGTCCTCTCGTCGAACGGCATCCGAGCTTCCCGAAGCGGACGAACGTGCACTTCGTGCAGGTGCTCGCCCCGGACCGTGTGAGGATGCGGACATGGGAGCGCGGCAGCGGCATCACGCAGGCCTGTGGCACGGGCGCGTCGGCTGTCTGCGTCGCCGGCGTGCTCACCGGAAGGAGCGGGCCGCGGATCACGGCGGAGCTGCCCGGTGGCGAGCTCGTGCTCGAGTGGCCGGGGACGGGGCCGGTCCACATGACGGGGCCCGCCGAGGAGGTGTTCGAGGGAGTCTGGCCGGCGACCGCCGCCGAGCCGGCCCCGGAAGGAGCCGCCCGGTGAAGCTCTCAAGCCCCCTCGCGATCGGTGCCGTGTCGCTCGCGGCGACCGCCACGATCCGGCACTGGATGGGATCGCTCGACTACGCGGTCGCCTACGAAGATCCTTCGGTCGATCCGGTCGATCCTCGGTATCGCGGGTCGAAGATCTACGTCTTCTGGCACGAAAACATCCTCTTTCCGCTCGCGCTCCGCGGGCACTCCAACATCTTCATGCTGCTCTCGCGGCACTTCGACGCCAACGTCCTCGGCAGCGTCGCCGGGATGATGGGCTTCGGGGTCGTCCGCGGGAGCACGTTCGAGGGAGGTTCGGTCGTGCTGCGGCAGCTGGCCGACCGGGCGGCACGATCGAACCTTACGATCACCCCCGACGGACCCCGCGGTCCGCGTCGCCGGCTCGCGCCGGGATGCGTGTTCCTCGCGAGCACGCTCCGCATCCCGATCGTGGCGATGGGGTTCGGCTACGACCGGCCCTGGCGGTTCAACACCTGGGACCAGTTCGCCCTGCCGCGGCCCTTCTCGCGGGCCCGCGCGGTCGTGAGCCGGCCGATCGCCGTGCCGCCGGACCTCGACCGCGAGGGGATAGAGATCCACCGCGAGGGTGTCGAGCGGATCCTCACGCGGCTCACCGACGACGCCGAGGATTGGGCCTGGTCGGGAAAGCGTCGGAAGGGGCAGAAGCCCGCCCGTCGGGAGCCGTCGCGGCATGCGAGCTGGGCGGCGTCGCTCCAGGGGCCGGCCGGAGTGCCGATCGAGGAAGAACTCGCGCGATTGTTAGAGGCCGCCGCCGGAGGGGTCGCACCGGGCGACGGCCGCGGAAGACCCGCCGCATGAGCGAGCCTGGCACGACTGCCCGCTCCCAATTGACAACCGGTACTTCCTCGACATCACCACGCTGGCCATCTTCCCAGAATACGTCGAATCGACGGGGAAGAGGCGCTGAAGTTGGTGGTGCAGGGGGCAGCGTCACTGACGCTCAGAACTTCTCCGGCCGCAGCACCTCCACGGTCTCGATGCAGACGGTCACGCGGTGGGCCGGCGCGAACTCGGCCTGGATCGCGTCTAGGATCCGATCGGCGGCGTCGTGCGGCACGATGGCCTCGATCCGCACGAAGCCGTCGCCGCCTGTGCCGCTGCGGCCGGCGCCGTGGCAGGGCATCGCCGTGTGACCCGAGGCGGCGAGCTCGCGAAAACGCCGTGCGAGCCGCGTCTCGAGGGCGGCCTCCGCCACGACCGTCACCCGGCGAAGGCGTGTGAGCGACCGGTGGCGAGTGGCATGGGGGTGGGTCGATGCGCCGCGGTGCGACTCGAGGCCCACCACGTCGAGCTTCAGCCCCGCCTGCTCGAAGTCGTGGCCGAGACCCTCCAGCTTCTCCATCACGCTCGAGTCGACGACCCTCGCGCCGGCGAGGTTCACGACCACATTGTGGCCCTGGGCCAGGCCGAGCTGCACGATCTGCCGGCGGAACGGAATCCAGTTGCTGAATACCGCGGAGCCGCCGGCGTCGATCTGGACGGTGTGGTCGTCCAACGCGGTCACCTTGAGGAATGGCTTGAAGAACGACGAGAGTGGCACGCCGTTGAGGGCGTGGATCACGAACTTCAGCGCGATGCCGATCCCCACGCCCACGAGCAGGTCGGTGGCGAGCACACCCACGATCGTCGCCACGAAGATGAGGAGCTGCTCGGAGCCGATCTTGAACACATTGATGAATTCCCGGGGCGAGGCGAGCCGGAAGCCCGTGTACACGAGCATCGCGGCGAGCGCCGAGAGCGGGATGCGGTGGATCGCCCAGGGGACGAGTGCCACGAAGGCGAGGAGGAACAAGCCGTGCCAGAGGTCGGCGAACCGCGTGCGGGCGCCGTTGTCGATATTTGCCTTGCTCCGGACGATTTCCGAGATCATCGGCAGGCCGCCCAGCGATGAGGCGGCGACATTCGCCACGCCCACGGCGAGCAGGTCGCGGTTCATGTCGGTCTTGCGGCGCCAGGGGTCGAGCAGGTCGATCGCCTTGGCCGAGAGCAACGACTCCACGCTGCCCACCAGTGCGAACATCACGACCCACCAGACGCCGGACGTGCGGGTGGCGGCCGAGGTGAAGACGGAAAAGTCGGGAGTCGTCACGGCGGCCGCGAGGTTGCCGGGGACGTTGACGAGGAATGACTCGCCGATCCCCAACCAGATGCCCAGCGGCACCGCCACCGCCAGCACGAGCAGCTGGGCGGGGATCATCCGCAGCCAGGCCGGCCGCAGACGCGTCTTCACGAGCGGGAGGCCGAACAGGATCGCCAGGCTCACCAGGCCGATCACGGTGATATGGGGATTGAAGTGCGCGATCTTCTCCGGGAGTTCACGGAGGATCTCGAGCGGCTCACCCGAGGCCTTCTGGCCGAACACGACGGGGATCTGCTTGAGGCAGATGATGAAGCCGATCGCCGCGAGCATGCCGTGTACCACGGCCGTGGGAAAGAACTCGCTCAAGGCTCCCGCCCGTAGCAGGCCGAAAGCCACCTGCACGACGCCGGCCACGCAGCCCACCGCGAGCGCCATCCGGTAGGCCTGCAAATCGGCCGCCGGGTCGGAGCCGCCGGTGTAACCGAACGACTGCATCGCCCCGAGCACGATCACGATGAGGCCCGCGGCGGGGCCTTTGATCGTGAGCTCGGAGTTCGAGATCAGCGACGTGACGACGGCGCCGACGATCGCCGTGAACACGCCCGCGACGGGCGGAAAGCCGCTGGCCAGCGAGATGCCGAGGCACAGGGGCAGCGCGATGAGGAACACGAGGAAGCCGCTCGTGGCGTCCTGCTTCAGGTA
Organism: Pirellulales bacterium; assembly: GCA_044337015.1. Taxonomy (GTDB): domain Bacteria; phylum Planctomycetota; class Planctomycetia; order Pirellulales; family UBA1268; genus UBA4655. The sequence goes on along the minus strand of JBIIOJ010000003.1, from coordinate 19,151 downwards.
GTGGAGGAAGCCGGCGGGCGTGCCATGCGGCACCTCTCCGGCGGTCATGGCAGGCCGCGGAGCGGAAGCGTCGGCGGTCATGGATGGGCTCCTTGGGGAAGGGAAGTGGGCGCATGCTCGGAAGCCGGCTCAGAAGAGACGAGGATCGACCGGGCGACCGCGTCGAGCGATCGCACGAACGGGCCGGGCCACAGCCCCAGCCCGAAGATGATGGCCAGAAGCGCCGTGAACACAAGCCGCTCCCGCGGAAGGATCTCGTGCCGGGGGGCATCCACGGTCACCGGCCCGCCGAAGATACGAAACCAGCCACGGATCACGGCGATGCCGGAGAAGACAGTCGTTAGGATCACGAGGATGCCCGCGTGGGTCTGGGATCCGAGGGCCCCGGAGATGATCAGGTCGTCGGCCACGAACGACAACGTGCCCGGGAAGCCGAGGCTCGCCAGCCCGAAAAGCAGGAAGAAGGCGGCAAGGGCGGGCGCGTCGGCGAAGCGGCCCTGGAGCGAATCGAGCGAGATACGGCCCGCCCGGCTCTCGAGTGCCCAGATGACGAGGCCGATTCCCGTGAGCGCAAGCCCACTCGACACCCAGACGGCAAGCGCTCCCATGAGTTCCATCGGCACCGTCGCCGCGATGCCGGCGAGCACCATCGCCGACTGGCTCATGGCCAGGTAACCGAGGAGCCCACGGGCGTCGCGCTGCACGACGGCGAGGGCCGCGCCGTAGGCGGCCGTAACGAGCGCGGCGTTCGACAGAAAGACGAGTTCGGGTCCCACGCCGTCGGCGTGGCCGACGAGGAGCCGCACGGCCGTGTAGGAGGCCACCTGCGGCATGGTCGCGGTGAGTGCCGAGGCGAGCGGGCCGCCCGTGAAGAGCGCGGGATACCACGAGTGAAACGGCACGAGCCCCTTGCGGATCATCACCGCCACGGCCACGAGCCAGCCCCCCACCGCGCCAACCGCGCCGTGCGACCGCAGCCAGGGCGGATCCGCGACGAGCAGGGCCGTTCCGACGGCCATGAGCACGACGGCCACGCCGATCGCCAGCGCGTAGACCCGGGCGGTGGGCCGTCCGCCGAGCGTGCCACGGACGGCCGCCCAGGTTGCCGTCGATGAGACGATCCAGAGCACGACGAGCGCCACGGGATGGGACGTGGCGAGCATCGCGAACGTGGCGGCGACTCCGCAGAGCGTCCGCGAGACACCCTCCGGCGAGAGAGCCCGCCGGGGGGCGGCCAGCAGTATTGCAAGATCGACCACCGCGATGAACGGCATGAGGAGCGCCGACAGGCCGTCGATCGTGACGATGGCACCGCCGGCGAGGCGGTCACCCCAGATCAATGTGCGCGCCCCACCCGCGTGCCAGCACCAGGCCACGACGGCCGCCGCCACGAGAACGCCGCCAAGCGTGGTGCCCGCGACTGCCCGCGGACCCAGACGGGAGCCGGCAGACCGCAGCACGGCCGCGGCCGCGAGGGGCGCACCGACCGCAACGCCCGCTGCCGCTATGGCGGTGGTGTCGAACTGGCTCATGCTGGACCTCCGTCGTCGCCGCGGTGCGGGGAGCCGACCGCCGCCCCGCCGAGGAACTCCACCCAGCGACGCTCCGCGGCCGCGGCGGCCTCGAGCGTGGCCCGCACCGGCCGCACCACGAACCTGGCGACCAGCGGCTCGTCGAGCCCGCGGTCGAGCGCCACCCGGTAGAGCCGCTTCACCACGCCCGCGGGCAAGAGCCGGAGCACGGTCGATGTCGATGGCCCGGGATGCCCGCCGAGCGCGGCGGCGAGTTCGTGGCGGTCGTGCATCGCCGACGGCGACCGCAGGATCTGCAGGCTGCGGAGGATCGCGTGGCTCACCACGTGGACGAGAGGCACCAAGCGCAGGCCGAGTCCGATCTCGGCGAGGATGATCCCCGCCTGCGTCATCGACGCATAGGCGAGCATGCCCTTGAGGTCGGTCTGCACGCTGCCCACGACCGCGCCGTGGATGGCCGTGGCAACGCCGATCGCCAGGAGCAGCCACGCCACCACCGGCGCCGCGTCGAGCACCGCCTCGCACCGCAGGAGCAAGTAGGCACCGGCGTGGATCGACAGGGCGCCGTAGAAGATGGCGCTCGACGGCGTGGGACCCTCCATGGCCCGCGGCAGCCAGCCCGTGAACGGCACCTGGCCGCTCTTGCCAAGCGCCGCGAAGACCAGGAGCAGGCCGAGGAGCGTCGCCGTGGCGTGGGGCAGGAGGCAGCTGGCGTTCGGCCACGTGCCGGCGAAGACCTGGGTGAAGTCGCCGCTGCCTGCCGCTTGGTGGATGACCACGCCGGCGGCGAGCAGGCCGACGTCGCAGACGCGATAGGTCGTGAAGGCCCGCAGGGCTGCATCGACGGCGTTGCGCCGCTCGTGGAAAAACCCGATCAGGAGGGCCGACGAGATCCCCAGAAACTCCCAGCCGGCGAACAACACGTCGATGCTCCCGGCGAGCACCATCAGGTTCATGCCGGTTCCGAAGAGCGCCAGAAGGATGAAGAATCTGGTGAAACCGGGCTCGCGGTGCAGGTACTTGCCGGCGAAGGCGTTGACGAGCCCGCAGAGGCCGGTCGCGAAGCAGACGTAGGGCACCGAAAGGCTGTCGGCCACGAGTTCGATCGTGGCGGCGTGGTGATTGGCGGTGAAGAGGCTGCCGAGGTGCACCACCTCGGGCACGAAGCCACGGGCGGCGAGCGCGGCGAGCGTGGCGACGGCCGCGAGGAAACCGGTCGTGAAGCCGGCACCGACAATCCAGGTCGTCGCCCGCTCGGGCAGCGGCCGCCCGATCAGGGCCGGCAGGCCGATCGCCACGAGCGCCGCGGCGGGGGCGGCAAGCTGCCAGATGACGAGGCCGGCGACCGCGTCGTGGAGGAAGGCAATCTCGGCGGCTGTCATGGTGCGGTGTCCGGGGTGATCGAGCCGGCGATGATCCGGGCTGGCGGGACGTTGTCGCGACGGCCGCGATACCAGGAGGTCGAGTCAGGTGCCGTCGCGATCGTGAGGCTCTCGGGCTCGTAAGGCACGAACCTGCCGCCGTTCGTCGCAGAGAACGTGGCCAGCCGACCGGTTGCCGGATCACGTGCCACGGTGCGCACCCACTGGTTCTCGACAAGTCGCCGCACCGCGGGCAAGCGGCCGATCGCGTCGCGGATGCGGTCCGTGGGCGCGTCGATCACGAGCAGGAGCCTCACCGGCTCGTGGATCTCGACGCCCTGCAGCGGCAGACCGGTCCGCAGGTCGCTGCAATGACCGTCCATGACGCCGATGAGCCCCGTGATGTTGTGCGGCAGCTTCGTGCCGGCGCCGTAGCCCACTGGATCGACGCGGGAGAACAGGTAGGCGAGGTTGATGCCGCCGCAGACGGGCCCCACCGCCGCGAGCGACCGCTCGAGGACCGCACCGTCGGCGTCGGCGGACGGATCGTAGGAAACCAGGAACGCGCGGCGGTCGAGGTAGAGGCCGCGGGTCAGGCTCCGCGGGCCGACGATGCAGACGGCGGTGGTCGCATGGCCGTACTCGGGCCGCACCTGGGCGAGGTCACCGGCTCGTCCCTCGACGCGGCGAAGCGCTTCGTCGGGCGACACGTCGAGCGGCACCGAATCGAACCGGCGGCATCGCTCCCGGGCGTCGAGCGATCCGGCGCGGGTGCAATCGGCCAGCCAGCGCGACAAGGCCTCGGCGTGGCTGGGCGGAACGCGATCGAGATCAAACCACTGCACGCGGCTCGTGCAGGTGTCGAGCATGCCGCCCAGGAACACCGTGTGGGTGGGGATCTCCAGTCCGCCGGCCGCGAGCGCCGTGCGGACGGCCGGGTCGTTGGCCATCAGCGCGAATGCCCGGGCGTTGGGGCCACCGCGGCCGCCGCCGCAGGCTCCGCAATCGTAGGCGCTTTCGTGCGGGTTGTTGAGGCTCGTCGAGCCGTGGCCGATCACGGCAACGAGCGGCGCGAACCCTCGCGTGAGCCCGATGTCCTCCAGTAGGCGACGGACCATGGCCGCCATCTCGGCGACCTCGAAGCCGGCGAGGGTGCCATCGGGCAGGCGGACATCGACCTGCCGCAACAGCTCCAGTCGCGTGCGGATCCCACGCCGGGCGACGTCGGCGGCATGACTCGCGGCGCGGGCCGTGAGCCGCGGGAAGACGACCCGGGCCACGAGCGGCACGGCCGCGAGCGCTCCGCCGATCGACGTGAACAGGCCTCCGCGGAAGAGCGTGCGGCTGCCGCTTTCCGCGCCGCCGCGAAGTCGTGCGAGCAGTCGCCGCCGCGACTGCCTTCGGCGGTTGAGCGCCGCCGCTCCTTCCTTGGGCACCTCGGTCACGGTGTGCGCTGGACGAATCACGATCGGGCAGAGCGGGATCGTGTGCCAGTCATCGATGCCGCGGTAGTACATCGGCACGGAGAAAAATCCGGCCGCACCGAAGGTCTCGACCGCGGGATCCGCCTCCTCGAGATAGCGTCGGAACGACTCGCAGCGGTCGTCGATGCACAGCACCGCCTGCACCCGGGGCCGGCCGCTCCGCGAGGCGTTGCCGGTGGTGGCATGCGCGGCCAGTGCGTCGAGCACCTCGGTCGCGTGCCGCCGCTCGTAGGCGATGTGGAAGAGTCGCCGTCGCGAGACCGCGTCGAAGGCGGCGATCGCCCGCTCGAGATCGACGAGATCGTCGTCGTCGAGCGACTGGATGTCCGCCGGGGTGAGCCCCACGAGCTGCGATACTTGGTGAAGCAATAGCCCACGGGCCAGGCTGCCCGGCCCACGTCGCGGAGGATGGCGGTCGCGGAGTTCGACCCATGCCGCACCGAGGCCGGTGTCGCCGGCACCGTCAGCGGCGATCGGGAAGCCACGACGCCCGAGCGCCCACTCGGTGGCCGCACGGTCGAGCAGGAGTCGCAGCGCGAGGAAGTCGGCGAGCCTGACCGGCAACCGGACGACCGGCGCGCGGTCGGGGCGGATCTCCAGCTGCCGCACCATGCCGGCCCAGCCACGCAGCGCCACGAGCGATCGAGCGATGTGGTCGGGCCACGATGGTCGCGGGATGCCCAGGACCTCGAGCTCCGCTGCGATCACGTCGAGCGAGATCGACTCGGGCGGCAGTCCGGGACCGCACGCGGCGGAAACCGCCCGCATGCGATCTGGCAGCGGCCGCGTCCATCCCTCCGGCAGCACGCCTCCGCGACCCACGAGGTCCGCCACGGCTGACAGCAGGCCGCGATCCCGGTCCGGCATCGCCCACGCCGCCACGCCCTGGTCGAGATACGCCGCCACGAGACGGATAAGCAGCGGATGCACGAGGGCGTCGGTGTCGAGCGAGGGATCGACGGCGAGGAGCAGGTCGCGATGCCGGACCGGCGGGCGGCCGTGCACGACCGAAGGGCGGGTCCGCGACGTTGTCTCGACGCAGGCATGCCACAGTTCGCTGGTGACGTTCCTTTCGGCATCGATGTCGGTCGCCGCCCCGGCGGCGTGGCCGACGCCCATGAGTCTCTCGCGCGCGGTCTCGTCGAGGTCGGGCCGCAGTCGCTCGATGGCCGGGCTCTCCGTGAGCGTCCAGCGGACGGCGGCGTCGCTCTCCAGCCGCACGCCGTGCAGGAGAATCTGGCGGCAGAGTTCGCCGAGCGTGATCCGGCCGCCGGCCAGGGGTTCGAACCGACGGTCGCCGAGGTCCGCGGCGAGTACCGCGTCGATGTCGGCGGCGCGAATCCGGCCCCGGGCGAGTTCTTCGCGGTAGCGGCTCTCGGGAAGGAAGGGCTCCGTGTCATGGAGCGTCGCCGCCCGGATGACGGCCTCCTCGAATGGCAGGTCCTCGAAGCCCTGCAGAGTGTTCTGTGCGACGAACGCGTCGATCGGCCCCTGTGGCGGCAGGAATCTCGCCGCCTCGGCGATGAGCCGAGCCACTTCGTCGCGTTTGTCGTCGAGGGAGGGCATGCGGGCGGAAACGTCCAGTGGTGTGCCGAAGAATCCGGGCGCGCGGCCGCCCCGGAAAACGGACGCTGCATCCACGCGGACCGATGCGTGGGGCGGCGCCGGAGGCTCAACCGCGGCAGGGAGGGCCGCGGACGGAAGAGGTCGCGAGAAGGGGCTGCCGCGGAGCGGCGTCCGCCTGGGCGAGTGTGAGTCGGCCACTCGAGGCCTTCGCCGGCAGCGCTACGGTTGGGCCGAAGGAATCCCACGCTCGGTCATGGGAGCCGTCGTCGTCGGCATCGACCTCGACATCGACCGACTTCTCAAGGGCCGCCGCGTCGAGGTCGTAGGACTGCGACCGACCAACGCCCGCGCGTTGGTCGTCAACAGAGGCGGCCTTGAAGAGCCCGGCGAGCAACGTCGCCGCCACCACGGTGAGCAAAAGAGTTGTGCGACAGGCTGTCACGAAACCGTCCCAGAGATTTCCTGGACCGATCGAGTATGAACTACGCCCGCGGGATTGTCAGTAGAGAAATCTGTCGGTCGCGACAGGGTCGTCAGCGGTTCTCAGGGTCGTCAGCGGTTCTCAATGGCTCGCCTTTCGAGTTCGTCGAGCCGCTTCGTGAACGACTCGATCGCGCGACGCAGTTCGTGGATCTCCGCACTGATGCCGTTTCCTGCGCCAGCCACGCTCACGAGCGAAACATCGGCGGCCCTCGATTCACCTCCCGGCAAGATGTACTCGAGCGTCACGGGCCGGTCTGTCGGTCCCTCGCTGACGAGCTTTGTGAGTTCCATCGGCGAACGCACGGGCTGTCGGTCGAACGCCACGATCACGCTCCCCGTCGGCAGGCCGGCGCGGGAGGCGGGCAGGTCTTCCACGAGGCCGACGACGAGCGCCCCAATGGGTTCGGGCAGGCTGTAGCGGGCTTGAACGACCGGGTCGACTGGCACGGTCCTGACTCCCAGCGCGGTCTTGCCCCGGCCGCTTTCCGACGGAGGCGTTCGGGCGGGCGGGACGCTGCCCATCGAGCCCTGCCACCGATCCTGGGCCGGTTTCAGTTCGGACGGCCTTGGTTCGGAAAACGCCGGCACGGACACGGAGGGCGGTACCACGCCTGCGGACTGCGGAGCAGCGGCCGCGGCTGCGGGGTCCAGTGTCGTTGCTGCGGGGTCGATCCCACTTGGAAACTGGGAAGGGGGCTGGCCGAATGACGAACGGGGCGGGGAAGGGGGGGCCGGGGGCGGATCGTCGGCGGTCATTGTGATTTCCTCGACCGTGCCGCCCCTGCCGATGGAGAACCGCACGGTGTCACCCGGACCGATCGTCGCGATCGCCGCGGCGAAACGCTCTGCATCGAGTGTCGGCTCGCCGTCGATCGCGAGCACCATATCCTGCACTCGCACGCCCGACTTGGCGGCCGGACCGGAGGCGTCGACCTCGACGACGACGAGCCTTCCGGGCACGAGCGAATCGTCGATCGCGAGCCCAAGCCAGCCCGGGGGCCCGAAGGCTTTCGAGGAATTCTCTTCCCCGCGGCCCCGGTCGCATGGAAAGGTGAAGATCACGACCGCCACGGCGAATCGGAATCCGTCCCGAAGTCTGCGAAAAGATCGGCCGCTTATGGAGAAATTCGCCGTCATGGGAGCCGCCCTTCAAAGGAAGTTACGGCCAGCAGTATACGTTGCGACAGGGTTCGGCACGAAGGGTGCCTCCGGACAGGTTTTCCACCGTCTTCGACCGCCGCAGTCGCGGAAAATCGATCGCGTTTGAAGAGGCATGCGACGTGGTCCCGAAGCGAACGCGTGGAGGTTTGACAGCACTGCAAGCACTCCTACAATCCGCCTCACTCACGGACGGACGGTGACCAGCCGTCGCGTTCGAAGGATCGTCCGCTGAGGAGGGAAAGCCGGCAGGGAAGCCGGGTCGTGCATGGATGCGAGGCTCCGCGATGTCGTCGTGCGGGATTTCGGTTGAATCGGAACTCGTAGCGAGGATCGGGCAGCAGCGTTTCGAGGTGTGGTTCGGGGGCTCTGTTCGGCTCCGTCTGATCGAATGCGGAATCGTCGTCGAATCGGGCGATGGGTTCGTGCTCGATTGGATCCGGAAGACGTTCAGGAGCGAGTTGGAGGCGGTGGCAAGGTCGATCTGCGGTGCGGAGGCAGGCGTGTTGTTTCGCTGCGACGATACCGAATCGGTCAAGTCACTGCCGGCTGCCGCTGAAGCCCGTCCCGAGCACGCAGCCACTCCGAAGCCCGCCGAGAGCCACGCTGAGACCGGGGAACCCGTCGCAGTCGCCGTGAATGCCGTCCCCGTCCAACGCCGTGGGGCCCGACCAGCCGGCGAGGAGCGGACGGCGTCCGCGGCGGCCAAGGAGTCCGCCCAGGAGGAACCCGCCCGGAATCCAGCAGTGTCTCGAGATCCAGCAGTGTCTCGAGATCCAGCAGTGCCTCGAAGCGGCCGCAAGCAGGGGCCTCGGTTCGGCCCGTTCATCGCCGGCGAGAGCAACCGGATGGCGATCGCCGCGATCGACCTCATGGTGCAGCGTCCCGGGGAAATTTCGCCTCTTCTGGTCCAGGGGCCGAGCGGCGTGGGAAAGACGCACCTGCTCGATCATTGCTGCCATCGGGCCCGGGAACGCCATCCTGGCATCTCGGCGTTGTTCCTTTCGGCCGAGCAGTTCACCACGAGTTTCCTCCAGGCGCTTCATGGTGGCGGGCTCCCGGCATTCCGCCGCAACTGCCGCAACGTCGACCTGCTCGTCATCGACGACCTGCAGTTCTTTCTCGGGAAGCGGGCGACGACGGTGGAGTTTCAGCAGACCATCGACGCCCTCCAGCGGCAGGGCCGGCAGTTGGTCGTCTCCTGCGACCGTGACATCGCCGACCTCGGCGACCTCGGGGAAGACCTCGTGCAGAGGCTCTCCGGCGGCATGTCGGCCCGGATCGCCCCGCCAGATGCCGAGGTTCGCCGCGGCATCGTGCTCGCGATCGCCGACCGCAAGCGGCTCCGGTTGCCGGAAGACGTCGTCGAGTTCGTCGTGACGCACATGACGCGGACCGCCCGGGAACTCGCCGGAGCCGTGAACCGGCTCGAGGCCACGAGCCACATGCTCGGCGTCCCCGTGACCCGGGGACTCGCGGAGGAATCGCTCGCCGACCTCGTGCGAGCAAGCGTCCGCAGCGTCCGTCTCGCCGATATCGAGAAGGCGGTCTGCTCCGCGTTCGGCCTCGAGACGGGCTCGCTGCAATCTTCCCGCCGGGCCAAGCGGGTGAACCACCCGCGGATGCTCGCGATGTTCCTCGCGCGGAAGCACACCCCGGCGGCCCTCACGGAGATCGGCAGCTACTTCGGCCGTCGCAGCCACTCGACCGTGATCGCCGCCCACAAAACCGTCGCTTCATGGGTTTCGAGCCGATCCCAACTCCAGATGGCCGACGCCCGCTGGGATGCCGACGAGGCGATCCGCCGCGTCGAAGACCTGCTCCGCACGGGCTCGTGATTCCCCGGGGTTCGGGGCTGTCCGTCACTCGGCCTTCGTCGTGTCGACGAGGCGTTCGTCGAGCTTGGCCTTGTAGTGGATGCTCGACTGGGGTCCGCTGAAGCCGACGACGTGGCGGTCGGTGCCGGTGGTGCGACGGTCCACCCGTCCGCGGGCGATGTCGAAGAGGATGCGGCCGTCCCAGATCCGCTCGAGGAGGCGAGCCTCCAGCCGCGGGTCGTCGACGGGCGTCAGGACCGTCGTGTCGACATCGATCTTCGCGAGGCCGTCCTCGACCGCCGCGAGGCGGTAGCGGAGCCGCGTCTTCACCGCCCGTCTCGGGCCGTTGGGCACCTCGACGACCACCTCCTGTGGCACGGTCCACTCGTCGCCAACCTTCACCGGATGGTCGGGCAGCGGCACCACCGGGAAATCGCCCGTATTCGAGGCGGCCGCCGGCCGGAGATCCTGCCGCTTGAGGATGCGACCGAAGGCGTCGATCACGGTCCGGGAGAGTGGCACACCGAGGCTCTCGGCCACACCCTCGTAACCGGGCGGGGGAGGCGTGCCGTCGCCGCTCTTCCAGCGGAGCTCTCCGCGGTCGCTCGACCGCGAGGTCATCGATACCCCGTCGACGGAGTTCTCGAGCGTCGTGCTGCCGTCGTCCTCCACGTCGACGACGGTCCAGATCTTGCGGGAGTCGGTCGAGGTCTCCACCGACTGCCTCGCTCCGGAGATCGTCGTATCGGTCACGGCGCGGTGCTCCACCTCCATCGTGAGCTTCTCGCCCGACGTGAAGGCATAACGCAGCCGGACGGTCCGTTCCTCGGCGACGAGCGGCGATCCCGCGAACAGCGTCAGAGTCGCGGCGAGAAGGCCCGCCATGACGCGTCGTCGTGAGCCGGTCTCCTCCATGGGTTCTCCTCGTGCGGCCGCGTGGATGCCGGTCAGCCTGGCGCGGCCCGGAAGCCGCCGCCCCACTGCAACTTTTCCCGCAGCGTGCGGTAGTAGCCGTGGCCGCCGGTCTCGATGAGCATGAACCGGGGAGCCGCGCGGCGGATGCGGACACGGTCGCCGGCGGCCAGTTGGGCGACGACGCGGCCGTCCACGACGCAGGCCGTGCCCGCGTTGGGCTTCGGGACGACCAACTCGTAGATCCGCGACGCCGAGTCGATGACCGGCCGGTTCGTGAGCGTGTGCGGGTTGAGCGGCGTGAACAGGAATGCGTCGAGATCCTCCCGCAGGATCGGTCCGCCCGCGGAGAGGCTGTGGGCCGTCGAGCCGACCGGCGTGCTCGCGATGAGCCCGTCGCCGCGGTACGAGGCCGCTTCCTCGCCGTCGACCACGAGGTCGACCTCGATCATCGAGAAGGGGGGGCCCGCGAGGATCGACGTCTCGTTGAGGCCGAGCTCGCGGCAGACGATTTCACCGCCGCGGACCACCTCGCACTCGAACATGAGATGCTCGACCAGTCGGAAGCGGCCCGCGAGGATCTCCCCGATCGCCTGTTCGCACTCCGCGGGCGCGCAGTGCGTGAGGAAGCCGAGCCGGCCGAGGTTCACTCCGAGCACGGGCCGCTGCTGGTAGCCCATGCGACGCGCTGTCCGCAGGATGGAGCCGTCGCCGCCAAGGACGATCACGAGGTCGTCGTCGGCCTCGATCTCCCACGACTCGTCGAGCGATCGCACGACGGCCTCCTGCCCCGCACGCCGGAGGATGCCCTCGAGGCGAGAAGCCTCGGCTGGCACGCGGCTCACCGACGACGCGCCGACGATTGCCACCGACAGTGGCGAGGCGACGGGCCGCCCGGGAACGATACGGATGGCGGAGGAGGCCACGGCGGGCTCAGGCACTAGGGGTTCAGGGAACACTAGGGGTTCAGGGAACGTCGCGTGGCTCAGGCGATTTCGACGGCGTCGGCCGTCGCAGGACCTTTCGCCGATCGACCGGCGAGCTTCCTGCAGCAGGCTGCAATCCCGGAGGCATCGAGACCGAGATCCGCGAGCAGTTCTCCCCGCTCGCCGTGCTCGATGAACCGGTCGGCGATGCCCAGCCGCTCGATCGGCGTCGCGGACGTCGACGAGCCGGTCTGCGTTGCTCGTGCGTCGGCCACGGCCTCGAGCAGGGCCGAACCGAAGCCGCCGGGGAGCGACGCCTCCTCGACCGTCACGACCCATGGCGCCGCCTCGATCGCCTCGAGCAGCGTCGCCTCGTCGAGCGGCTTCACGAACCGGGCGTTGATCACGCCCACCTCGAGCCCCTCCTCGCGGAGTCGGGCCGATGCCTCGAGGGCCGCGCCAAGGAGCGTGCCGCAGGCAATGACGAGCCCGTCGCCCCCGCGCACGAGCCGCTCGGCACGGCACCGGGCGATCGGCACGCGGGGGAGGCGGTCGTGCCGCTCCACGCCGGCCTTCGGATAGCGGATCGCCACCGGTCCGTCCTGCGCGAGGGCCCAGTCGAGCATTGCCACGAGGTCGGCCTCGTCGCCCGGGGCGAGGACGGTCATGTTCGGAAACACCCGGAGGTAGCCGAGGTCGAAGCAGCCGTGGTGGGTGGGGCCGTCGGGGCCCGTGAGGCCGGCGCGGTCGATCATGAACACCACGGGCAGGTTTTGCAGGGAGACCTCCTGGAAGATCTGGTCGTACGACCGCTGTAGGAACGTGCTGTAGATGTCGACGATCGGACGGCAGCCCACCTTCGCCTGTCCGGCGGCGAAGGCGACCGCGTGCGACTCGCAGATACCGACATCGAAGAACCGCTTCGGAAAGGCCTCGCGGACCTTCTCGAGCTTATTGCCCTGGCACATCGCCGCGGTGATCACCGTGACCCGATCATCCCGCTTCATGGCTTCGAGGATCGAGTCGCTCGCGACGTCCGTGTAGGCCCGAGCGGAGGACTTGCGGACCGACACGACGCAGTCGTCGTTGTCGCACTCGAACGGGGCGGGGGTGTGGAAGAAAACGGGGTCGGCCTCCGCCGGCTTGAATCCATGCCCCTTCTCCGTGAGGACGTGCAGGAGCACCGGCCCCTTTTCGTCCTTCACGAGTTCCAGGTACCGGATGAGCTGCGGCAGCGAGTGGCCGTCCACCGGACCGAAGTAGCGGACCCCCATCGCCTCGAAGAGAGCGCCGCCGTGGAGCGTCGTCTTGATCGAGTCCTTGACGTTGGAGAGCATCCGCTCCACCTGCCCGCCGACCATCGGGACGCCCTTGATGAGATCCCCCATCTCCTGCTTGAGCCCGCGGTACCAGGAATTGGTCCGCACCATGTCGAGGTATTCCGCGAGCGCCCCCACGCGCGGGCAGATCGACATCTTGTTGTCGTTGAGGATGATGAGCAGGCGGTCCTTCAGAAAACCGGCGTTGTTGAGCGCCTCGAAGACGATCCCCGAAGGAAACGCCCCGTCGCCGATCACGGCGACGCTCCGCCGATCGTGCTGCCCGCGAAGCCCGTCCCCGCTGGCCAGGCCGAGCGCCGTCGAGACGCTCGAGCCGGCGTGGCCGGTCATGAAGAGGTCGTAGGGGCTCTCTTCCGGGTTCGGATAGCCCATCAGGCCGCCCTTGGTCCGGATCGTTCCGAACCGAGCAAAACGACCCGTCACGAGCTTGTGAGGATAGATCTGGTGGCCGGTGTCCCAGATCAGCCGGTCGTGGCTGAAGTCGAAGACGCGGTGGAGGGCGAGGCAGAGTTCGACCACGCCCAGGTTGGATGCAAAATGGGCGGTGCGGGTCGTCGCCACCTCGCAGAGGGCCCTCCGCATCTCGGAGGCCAGCCGTTCGAGTTGGTCGATCGACAGCCCAGCCAACTGCCGGGGGGAGAGGATCGAGGGGAGGATTTCTTCCATGAGATTCCTGCTGATCTAGGATTCCTGCTGCTCTAGCGGCGGTTTTGCGATCGCGAAACCGAGGTCGCCAACGGGATTTCCACCTTCTTATCGTAGCCGATGGCGGCGATTCTGCCCGCCAGGGCCCGCGGCCCCGCGGAACGGCGCGAACCCCGTGGAACCGCGTGAGGCGGCTCAGTGGTCGCGGCGGACGATCCAGCGGGCCAGAAGGGCCAGTTCCCGGCCACCCGCCCCCAGTTCGCCGGCCGCGGCGGCGGCCTCCTCGGCGAGCCGAACGGCCCGCTGGCGGCTGCCGTCGATGCCGTGGAGCGCGGGAAACGTGAGCTTGCCGCGGCCGACGTCCTTGCCCACCCGCTTGCCCGTCATCTCCTCGGAGCCCTCGGCATCGAGCAGGTCGTCGGCGATCTGGAACGCGAGGCCGAAGTCGCGGCCGTAGGCCTCGAGCGTCGCGAGCTGCTTGGCGGTGGCTCCGGCGGCGAGCCCTCCCAAGTGGAGCGACGCGAGGAAGAGCGCCCCGGTCTTCCTCGCGTGGATCCGCTCGAGGAGCGCGGCCGGTTCCTCGTGCTCGCCCCATCCCGCCTGCCGCTCGGCGGCGAGATCTTCGGCCTGCCCGCCGACGAGGGCCGCTCCGCCGGCCGCCTGCGCGAGCACGAGGCAGGCACGTGCGGCGATCGTAGGGGGCAGCCCGGAGGCCAAGGTCTCGAACGCGAGGGGCTGCAGCGCGTCGCCGCAGAGGATCGCCGTGGCCTCGTCGAACTGGCGGTGGCAGGTCGGGCGGCCGCGGCGCAGGTCGTCGTCGTCCATCGCCGGCAGGTCGTCGTGTACGAGCGAGTAGGCGTGGATCATTTCCACGGCCGCCGCACAGGGGCCGGCCGATTCCCACGAGCCGCCGCAGGCCTGGGAAGCCCAGAGCACGAGCGCCGGCCGCAGCCGCTTGCCCGGAGCGAGCAGCGAATACCGCATCGCCTCGGCGAGCCTCGCCGGTGGATCGGGAAGCCGCTCGATCGCAGCCTGCAGGAGCGGATCGACGAAGGCCCTCGCGCGTTCGAGCGACTCGGAAAGGGACGGCTCGGAGATGGTGTCTTTCGGCGACATGGGCGGCCCTGCCTCGTGCAATTTCTTCCTTGGGTCCGAATTCGCGGAGAGTGTAGCAGGCCGGAGGGGAGGGGCTGACGTTTGGATCGAACCGACTCCGCTTCCCCGCGTCGCGCCGCACGCCTTGACGGCCGAGGATCGCTGCGACAGTCTCATGCCGATGGCACCGACCGATCGAACGCTGCGGGACGGGATCGATGCGGCTACGGATGCGTCGCCATCGGCCCCCCCGCGGTCGGCGCTCGCGGTCATTTTCCTGACCGTATTCATCGACCTCCTGGGCTTCGGCATCGTGCTACCGGTGATGCCCCGGCAGGCCGAGCCGTACCTCGCGGCGCTGGAGCTTCCGACCGCCCTCCGCGGTGCGACGCTCGGACTGCTCTTCTCCTCGTTCTCGCTCATGCAATTCCTCTTCAGTCCCGTTTGGGGACGCGTTTCCGACCGCCTCGGCCGCCGTCCGATCCTCATTCTGAGCCTCGCCGGATCGGTGGTCTTCTACGCCCTCTACGGGCTGGCCGTGACGTTTCCGACCGAGCAGGCGGCGGCGGCCATCGCGGTCATGTTCCTGTCTCGGATCGGCGCGGGGATCGCAGGCGCGAGCGTCGGCACGGCCGCGGCCGTGATCGCCGACTGCACGACGTCGGAGAACCGGGCCCGGGGCATGGCCCTGATCGGGATCGCGTTCGGCGCGGGGTTCACGCTCGGGCCGCTCATCGCCTACTTCGGCCTCGCCATCTTCGACCGTCGGCCGTGGGGGGTGGGAGTGCTCGCGTCGCTGTTGTCGCTCGTGGCCCTCGTGATCGCGATCGCCGTCTTCCGCGAGACCCGCAACCCGGCGAACAAGGCGGGCAGGGAGTTCTTCAGCCTCGGCCGCACCGCTTCGGTACTCGCGATGCCCGCGATCGGCACCTGCGTGCTCGTCTATTTCCTGTCGATCTTCTCCTTCGCCAATTTCGAGGCCACGCTCGCGCTCTTCACGCGGCACGCCTTCGGCATGACCGACGACGACAACTTCCTCGTCTTCGCGATGATCGGCGTCGTGCTCGTGATCGCCGGCGGCGGATACCGCGCGATTGCCAAACGCTGGAGCGAATCGAGCCTCCTGAGAGCTGGGCTCTTTCTGATGGTGCTCGGCCTGGGTGGTGTCGGGCTCGTCGCCTTGCGGATCCACGGGCTCGGCGCAACGGAAGCGGGGCAGGCCGGCGGTCCTCCGGCGGTGACGCTCGCGTGGTTCTACGCGGCCGCCGCCGCGGCCGTGGTCGGTTTCGCCTGCGTGAACCCCTCGATCTCGGCCATCATCTCGCGGTCGGCCGATCCGGCCCGCCAAGGGGAGGTGCTCGGCGTCAACCAGTCGTTCGCGTCGCTCGGCCGCATCCTCGGCCCCTTCGTCGGATCGGTGCTCTTCACGGCCCATGCGTCGCACGCGGCCCCCTACGCCGTCGCGGTGGGGACGCTGCTTCTCGCCCTGTCGCTCGCCGGCCGTCGTTCTTCGTCGACCGCTGGGAGTGAATAGACTCATGCCATGCACGACAACGTTTTCACCCAGGGCGTCCTGATCGTTGGCCACGGCACGACGAGCGCCGTCGGCGCCGAAGAGTGCCGCCGGGTCGCGGCGATGGCGGCGGAGCTCCTCCCCGGGCATCGCGTCGAACTCGGATTCCTGGAGCTGATCGAGCCTTCG
This sequence comes from Pirellulales bacterium, assembly GCA_044337015.1. Taxonomy (GTDB): domain Bacteria; phylum Planctomycetota; class Planctomycetia; order Pirellulales; family UBA1268; genus UBA4655. Next base: position 3,130 of record JBIIOJ010000003.1, on the reverse strand, counting down.
ATCGACGAGGCGGTGGCCGCCCTGGCGACGGCCGGGTGCCGCGAGGCGGTCGTGGTGCCCATCCTTTTGTTCGCGGCCGGTCATGCGATGCGGGATGTTCCGGAGGCCGTGCTCCGGGCGGCCGAGGCTCACGGCATCGTCGTGCGCCAGGCGAACGTCATCGGCTGCCACGAGGCGGTGGTGGAGCTCGCGCGGCTGCGTCATAGCGAGGCGGTCGCGGGCCGGCCGCCGGCCGCACGGACACGGATCATGGTGGTCGGACGAGGTTCGAGCGATCCCACCGCGGAGTCGCAGTTGAGGGGTTTCGCCGAGTTGGCGTTCGCCGAAGCTGCCGACGGGCCGGCGGCGATCGGGCTGGGGTTCGTCGCCGCCGCCAGGCCGACGCTCGACGAGGCGATCGCCGCTGCCGCAGAGGGAGGCGAGGGCCGCGTCGTCGTGCATCCCCATCTCCTCTTCCATGGTCACGTCGAGACGCAGGTGGCCGAGCGGGTGGATCGGGCGAGGCGCGAGCATCCGTCGATCGACTGGGTCGTGGTGGGGCGGCTCGGGGCCGACCGTCGCGTGGCGACGGCGGTCGCGGAGCGGGCAAGGGAGGCGATCGCGGGGGACGGCTGAATGCCGAGGTCCGTCGGCGTATCGCCGCGGCGGCATCGCCCGGGCACTTTCGGCCTCGCACGAAACCCGGCAAGCTGTCAGGATGTCTTCCGCCGGTCCCGGAAATTTTCGTCCCTCGCGCGTGCCGAAAGCCCGCGAGCCGCGTAGACTTTTGGGATGCCGGCATGGCAGGCACGAGCGGTCCCGGGTCAGGAGGTGCGACGTGGATTGGATCAGGCAGCATGGTGGCGTCGGCGGAGCACTCGCAGCGTGGGCCGCCCTCGTGGTCTGCCTGTCGGAGCCGATGACGACGAAGGTCGCCCTGGCGGAGCCGGCCCCGAACGTCGTCACCCCCGGTCCGAACGACCGCCAGATCGCCCTGGCCGTGCGGAGCTACCTCGAGCGGGAGCATCTCACCCGCCGGTCGATCGACGACGAGATCGCCACGCGGTGGTTCAAGATGTTCATCGAGGCGCTCGACCCGATGAAGGTCTACTTCCTGCAGGGGGACATCGACGGTTTCACGGCGAGGGTCGGCGGCCTCGACGACATGGTCAGGCGGGGCGACGTCACGTTCGCCTACGACGTCTTCGGCCGGTTCCTCGACCGCGTCGACCAGCGGCTGCCGATGATCGAGCGGCTCATCGAGTCGCCCCAGGATTTCACGGTGCCCGAGTCGATCGTGGTGGACCGGAAGGAGACGACCTGGGCCGCCAGCGACGCCGAGGCCGAGGCGGTCTGGCGGCGGAGGATCAAGTACGACCTGCTCGTGCAGAAGATGGAGAAGACACCGGAAAAGGAGGCGAAGGAGAAGCTCCTGCGGCGGTACCGCAGCTTCGCCAAGCGGATGCACCAGATGACGGCCGACGAACTGCTCGAAACCTACCTCTCGACGCTCACGGCAAGCCTCGACCCGCACACGAGCTACATGAGCCCCGGCACGCTCGAGAACTTCGAGATCCAGATGCGTCTGCAGCTCGACGGCATCGGCGCTTCGCTCAAGGGCGAGGACGGCTACACCACGGTCGCCAGCCTCGTGCCGAACGGCGCGGCCGACAAGGACGGCCGCCTCAAGGCGAAGGATCGCGTGATCGGCGTCGGGCAGGGGCTCGACGGCGAGATCGTCGACGTCGTCGACATGAACCTCAACGAGGTTGTGAAGCTGATCCGGGGCAAGCGAGGCACGATCGTGCGGCTGAAGGTGATCCCGTTCGGCCAGACCGAGCCGAAGGTCTACGACATCACCCGCGCGAGCATCGAGCTGAAGGACAGCGAGGCCCGCGGCGAGGTGATCGAGGAGGGGAAGAAGGCCGACGGAACCCCCTATCGCATCGGCGTCATCAACCTGCCGAGCTTCTACATGGACATGGCCGGCGCCCGGCAGGGGCAGGCCGAATACAAGAGCACGACCCGGGACTGCAGGCGGATCCTCCAGGATTTCAAGGGCAAGGGGGTCGACTGCGTCGTGCTCGATCTCCGCAACAACGGGGGCGGCTCCCTGCCGGAGGCGATCTCGCTCACCGACCTGTTCGTCGACACCGGGCCGGTCGTTCAGGTAAAGGACGCCGACAAGCGGGTGCAGCAGTATGACGCGGTCGAACCGGGCTTGGAGTGGAAAGGACCGCTGGTCGTGATGATCAACAAGTTCAGCGCCAGCGCCAGCGAGATCGTCGCCGGCGCGATCCAGGACTACAAGCGGGGCCTCGTGGTGGGTGACAAGGCGACGCACGGCAAGGGAACCGTCCAGAGCCTCCAGGAGATCAAGGTCTTCCGCCAGCTTCCGGGGCCGTCGCTCGGGGCCATCAAGATCACGATGCAGCAGTTCTACCGCCCGAGCGGCGACAGCACGCAAAACGAGGGCGTCGGCAGCGACGTGGAGTTGCCGAGCATCACGACGCACCTGGAGGTGGGTGAATCGGATCTCGACTACGCGCTCGCCTTCGACCGGGTGCCGCGGGCCGCCCATGCCTCGAGCGAGAAGGTCTCCGACGAATTGGTCTCGATGCTCCGCAGCCGTTCCGAGGGCCGCGTCGGCGCTGACGAAGAGTTTCGAAAGGTCGGCCGCGAGATTGAGCGGTACAAGTCTCGGAAGAACCAGAAGACGATCTCGCTCGTCGAGGACGACTTCACGAAGTTCTGGAACGACTCCAAGGCGGCCGACGACGAGGAGAAGAAACTCGAGGAGTCGGCGGACCCGAAGCGGCCGGTCGTGAAGCGTGATTTCTACTTCAACGAGGCGATGCGGGTGACGCTCGACTACCTCCAGGCCCTCGACAAGGGCGTGGCGAGCCTCGCCCGGCTCGATCCCGCGGCGAACGTGACCGCCGGCCGAGGAGGGGCGATCGCGCCGCTGAAGACCGAGGCTCTCGACCCGGGCCGGCGGCCGCCAGTGCCCGTGACGCCGATCGCGCCGTAGTTTCTTGTGCGGCCGCGTTCGAGTCCGGCGTTTTGCAACGCTTTTTCGGTTCGTCGGCTCTGCTGGGTTCGGGGCTGCCCGTATGCCGCTCGCCGGACGTGGGGGGGGGGGCGCCAAACC
>JBIIOJ010000292.1:0-4107 GCA_044337015.1 Pirellulales bacterium | reverse complement strand
CGCCCCGCCAGGCCGGGCAGTGGACGATGCTGAAGGGGCTCACCACCTGCCGCAGGAATCCCGCATAGCAGATCTGGGGCTGCTCGCGGAGCACGTCGAGCTGGCCGGAGAGCATCGCGATGAGGTTTTGGCTCTGCACGATCTTGACCTCTCCCGCGACGACCTGCGCCTCGGCGATCTTCGCGCGGATGCGGGCGTTGACGGCCTCGATCTCCTCCGGCCGCACGCCGTACATGAGCGTCTCCCCCTCCGTCTCCCGCTTGATGAGGCAGGGCTTGAGCGAGAGATAGGTGAACCCGTGCTCGCGGGCGTTCGCGGCGGCGCCGGGAATCTCGTCGATGTTGTCGCGGAGCCTGCGGCCGTGATACTCCTGCCCCGGCGGCACGACCACGTAGGAGTAGCCGAGCTGGATCGACGGGTTCGCCTCGCGGATCGAACGGCCGTTGGAGAGGATCTCGGCGAGCGTGTTGCGCGGCTTCTTGCCGGCCTGGCCGAAGTGGATGTCCTGGTAGGTCTCGTTCGTCGCCGCGTCGATCGAGAACCGCACCCAGTCGGTGGCCTGGAACTGGTCGGCGACCTCGACGATCTTGTGGGCGTGGCCGCCGTGGGTCACGAGGCCGAGCTCGAGCCCGCGGGCCTTGATGTGCCGCACGACCTCGCCGAACTTCGGATGGAGCGTGGGCTCGCCGCCGCCGATCAGGATCACCGAGCAGAGCCCGCGGTCGGCGAGCGTGTCGATCGTGGAGAGGACGTTGTCGCCCGAATACTTCGGGCCGGTGTTGATCACCTCGTCGTCGACGCAGTGGCCGCAGGCGTGGTCGCAGGCGGTGGTGAGGTCGAGGTTGATCGACACCAGCGGGATCGACGTCAGCTTCTCGCTCGAGCCGGTCGCCCGGTAGTGACGCATCCCTTCGACGAACGTCCGGAACGCTTCAATCGTCCGCGGATGCCGCAGCTTGTCGCCGAACTGGTGGATCTTCGGCGCAATACCTGCGGAAACGCCGATCTCGTCCGACTGCATGCCCTGCCTCCTGACGTAGACTATACGACGGTCGGAAGGCATTCAAACGCCGTGCGGCCGGCGAGTCTGCGAGGGAATGCGTGAACATTGTCGTGACAGGGGCCAACGGCTTCGTCGGCCGCCGGATCGTGGACCGGTGCGTGGCAGAAGGGCATCGGGTCGTGGCCGTCGGCCGGGGGATCGCACGGAACGACTGTCGCGTGCTCGACGCCCGATTCGATCGGCTCGACTGGACGAAGGTCGGCGAGGCCGACGTCCTGATTCACCTGGCCGCGATCAACGACACGTCGGTCCGCGACGAGGCGGAGCTGCGGCGGGTGAACGTGGACGCCGCGATCGAGTGCATGGCCGGAGCCGCGAAAGCGGGCTGCCGCAGGATCGTCTACGCCTCTTCGATGCATGTCTACGGCAACGTGCCAAGCCCGATGCGGGCCGAGAGTTCACCGGCCACGCCCGTGAGCCTCTACGGCAGGTCGAAGCTGACGCTCGAGCGGGAGGCGGCGGCCTTCGCGGCGGGGCGGCGCATCGGCTGCGTCGGCCTGCGGTTTGCCAACGTGTATGGCCCCGGGGAATCACACAAGGGACGGATGGCAAGTCAGGTCTTCCAGCTCGCCCGCCAGATGCGGACTGGCGACCCCGAGATCTTCTCTCCGGGCACGCAGGCCCGCGACTTCGTCTACGTCGACGATGCGGCCGCCGCGGCCATCGCCGCCGCGACGCTCGAAGGCGACTCGCTGCCGGCGATCCTCAACTGCGGCTCGGGCCTGGCGACCACGTTCAACGACCTGGTGGCGATGCTGAACGTGGCCCTGGGCCTCTCCCGCACGCCGCGGTATGTTCCCGAGCCGCCGGGCTATCTCCGCGACGTCGTGCTCGACATCGCGGCGACGACGCGGCTCCTCGACTGGCGGCCGCGGCCGCTCGCCGAGGGGATCGCCGACTATCTGGCCACCGGCGAAATCAGGCTGGCCACCGGCGAGCTCGGGTGAACGGGATGCCGGAGGCCGACTCGCCGTCGCCGCGATCTCCCTGGCACGAGGCCGCACTGCTCGTCGCCGCGACGTTCGCCATCTTCTCCCCGACGCTCTCCGCGGGTTTCGTCTACGACGCCCGGCTGCAGATCCTCACCGACCCGTTCCTTCACGACCCGTGGAACTGGTGGCACGTGCTCACGGGCGGCACGCTGTCGATGGATGTGCTCGACTTCAACCGTCCGGTGAACCTCGCGTCACTCATGCTCGACGCGACGATCTGGGGCAGGGAGCCGTTTGGATACCACCTCGCGAGCGTGGCGATGCATGCGGCGAACGTGGTGCTCGTGTGGGGGGTGCTGCGGGGGTTGTCGCACGGCATGAAGGGCGGGCTTGCGGGCACCGCGGCCGCGGTCCTGCCGCCGCTCATCTTTGCCGTGCACCCGGTCGTGACGGAGGCGGTCTGTGAGCCGACGTTTCGGGAGGATCTGCTCGTCGCGTTCTTCACGCTCTCGGGGCTCCTGCTCGCGATGGGCCACCGGTCCGCGGACGGCCACGACGGCTGGCGGGCGGCCGGGTGCGTGGCCTGTTCGCTCCTCGCGATCGGAAGCAAGGAGTCGGGGATCGCGGCGCCTGCCGCCATCACGGTCTACTGGCTGCTCTTTCGGCGAGGCGAGCTGGGCTGGTTCTGGCCGGTGGCGATCGGCGGGGCGAAGCTCGTCGTCGTGTCGTTCCTCGCGGCGAGATTCCTGCTCGAGCCTTCCCCGTCGAGGATCTTCGAGTCACGGCCAGGCTACCCGGGCGGTTCGCTTGGGGCCGCGATGCTCATCGAGCCGCGGATCCTCGCGCTCTACACGCAGCTCTTGGTCATGCCGATGAACCTCTGCGCCGATTACGGGCTCCACTCCGTCTCCCACCTGCCGCTGCCCGTGGCGATCGCCGTGGTCGTGGGAGTGGTTGCAGCAGGCGTGTTCGCCGTCTGGAGAGACCGCCGCATGGCCCTCGCGGCCACGCTCGTCGTCGTGCCGCTTCTGCCGGTCTTGAACCTCGTGCCGATCTATCGGGCCGCAGCCGATCGCTATCTCTACCTGCCGACGGCTGGCGTGGCGATGGCCGTTGGGCTTCTTCTCGATGGCCGGTGGCTCACCTCGCGGCCGGCGACCCGGGACCGGCTGCTCGTCGGCCTGCTCGCGGCCGTGGTGCTCCTGGGCCTGGGCTGCACGGAACGCCAGAAGGTCTGGGCAAACCCGCTCGCCCTCTGGAGCGACACCTTCCGCAAGAACCCCGTGGCGTTCACGGCCGCCTCAGGCCTCGCCGAAGCCCTGCGGGAAACCGGCAGGCTGCCCGAGGCCGAACAGGCGGCACGCCGGGCCATCCAACTCGTGGACGGCAAGCGGGGCGACGCCTGGGCCACGCTGGCGCTCATCCTGGATGGTCAGGGCCGCACCAAGGAGGCCTTCGAGGCCCTCGACAAGGCGGTGGAGATCGACCCGCGACTTGACGACCCGGAGGGCCGCGTCAGGGCGCTGGCGATGGAACGGCCCTACGCGGACGACCTCATCGCTCTGCTGGCCCGCCGAAAAGCCGCCCGCTAGCGCGGCGTGTTTCGCACGTCGCCCCGGGGTCTTACACTAGGCGGAATCATGGGAACAAGAAAAAGCACGCTCAAGCCGCGGCGGGAACGCGAATCGGACCACCCGGTCGCTACGACGCCCAGCCCGGTTGACCGATCCGATGCCGCTGATCGAGCCATCTGGTGGCGGGACTTCATCTTTAAGTCCGCGCTCATGCTTCTCGCGGGGCTCTGGATCTATTCGCCCACGTACCACGGCGACTGGCTGTGGGACGACGACCAGCTGCTCACCAACAACCTCACCGTTCAGCACCGCGTTTCCCCCGACCCCCGAGTGCCGGAAAACTCTCTCGCCACGCTCGCCAAGCTTTGGATCAGCCCGGACGGTGCGGATTACTTTCCGCTCTCCTACTCGGCCCTCTGGGCCCAGTGGCCGTTTTTCAACGTGTCGGTCAGGCAGCCCGACGGAACGGTCGTGAAGGTCGCCTGGCCGACGGGCTACCACGTGGTCACGATCCTCTGCCACATCCTCGGCGCAGCAT
>JBIIOJ010000291.1:0-4108 GCA_044337015.1 Pirellulales bacterium | reverse complement strand
GTGTTTCAACCCTATTGTTATAGTAGTTGGTCAGGACTGCATCTGCCATCCGACGGGACCAACAACAGCCGGTCCGAGCCGGGATTTTCGGGCGGATGAGTGCTTGGTAGCCTCTTCGGAGGCCCACGAGGACTCTTCATGGCCGATGCCGCCGGATTTCCAGCGACGCCGCCGCCCCGCTGCCACGGGCCGATCACCCGGCGCCATGCGCTCTCGGCCGGGTCGCTCGGACTCGGGGGGTTCTGCCTCGCCGACCTGCTGCGGCTCCGTGAGTCCGAAGCCGCATCCGCACCCGGGCATGCCGACGCGAGCGTGATCTTCGTCTGGCTGGCGGGCGGCCCGCCGCACCTCGACACCTACGACATGAAGCCGGAGGCGCCGGCGGAGATCCGCGGCGAGTTTCGGCCGATCCGGACGAACGTGCCGGGCATCGAGGTGTGCGAACTGTTGCCGCTCCATGCCGCGTGCGCCGACCGCTTCACGCTGATCCGATCGATCTCCCACGACTTCTCCGATCACGGCGGTGGCAGCAAACGGTTTCTCACGGGACGCATTCCGAAGGAGCCCACGGGATTTGTGAACGACTGGCCCATGGTGGGCTCGATCGTGGCCCGGCACGTGGACGGCGTGCGGCGGGGCCTGCCGAACTACACCGCCCTCATGGATGCCGGCCGTTCCGGCGTCGATACCTTCGCCTTCGGCGGCGCCTACCTCGGGCCCACCTACGAGCCGTTCATCGTGGCCGGCGATCCCTCGGACCCCAATTTCAAGGTGATGAACGTCACGATGGACGAGGCCGCCGCCCGTCGGATCGCCGATCGTGCGGCGCTTGCGGCCGGGCTCGACCGGCTTCGGCATGACCTCGACCTGCGCGGGTCAATCCTCGCGAAGGACCGCTTCGACCGGCAGGCGCTCGAACTGCTCACGAGCCGTGAGGCGAGGGAAGCCTACGACCTCTCGCTGGAGCCCGACACCGTCCGCGACCGGTACGGCCGCCACCGCTGGGGTCAACGGGCCCTGCTCGCCCGCAGGCTCATCGAGGCGGGAGCCACGTTCGTCACCTGCGTCATGGAGAATCCGGGCGGGCGAACCCCGCCGGGGGGCTGGCACAGTTGGGACTCGCACGCGGTCAACGCTCACATCTTCGACGACGCCCGCTGGCGGCTCCCCGTCTACGACCAGGCCATCACGGCGCTCGTCGAGGACATTCACGCTCGCGGGCTCGACCGGCGGGTGCTCTTGGTCGTGACGGGCGAGTTCGGACGCTCGCCCAAGATCAGCTATCAGCAGGGATCTCGCACGAAACTGCAGCAGCCGGGCCGCGAGCACTGGCCGAAGGCGATGTCGGTGCTCGTGTCGGGCGGCGGGCTCGCGATGGGCCAGATCGTCGGCTCCACCGACGCCGATGGAGGCCACCCGAAGGATCGGCCGCTCACGCCGAACGACCTCTGGGCCACGGTCTATCGCCACCTCGGCATCGATCCGAACGCCACCGTTCTCGACCGCGCGGGCCGGCCGATCCCGATACTGCCGTTCGGCGAGCCGATCCGGGAACTGGTCTAGCTTCCATGCACCACTCGCCGCCATCCGGTGCTCCGCAGGAAAGCGATTCGCCAGCCGTGAGCCGGCTCGCATGGCTCGTCGTGGCCCTGCTCGTGCCGGTCGCGCTTCTCAATTACCTCGACCGGCAGATGCTCGCGGCGATGAAGCCGTCGATCATGGCCGACATCCCCGACATCGCCACGCGGGCCAACTGGGGTATCGTGCTCGGGTCGTTCAAGTGGGTCTATGCGATCTTGAGCCCGCTGGGCGGCTACGTGGCCGACCGCACGAGCCGCCGACTCGTGATCGTGGCGAGCCTCTTCGTCTGGTCGGCCGTCACCTGGGTGACCGGCCACGTCGATTCGTTCGAGGCGTTCGTCGCGGCCCGCGCGATCATGGGGATCAGCGAGGCCTTCTACATCCCGGCGGCCCTCGCGCTCATCACCGATTTTCACACCGGCTCGACGCGGTCGCGGGCGGTGGGCATCCACCAGACGGGCATCTACGTGGGCGTGATCCTCGGCGGCTTCTCCGGCTACGTGGCCGATGCCCCATCGCTCGGCTGGAGGCTCGCCTTCATCGCCTGCGGGATCGCGGGCATCGTGTATGCCGTGCCGCTCTTCTTCCTCTTGCGCGACCCGCCGCAGGCCCGGCTGACCGGCGACCGGCCGGCGTTTGGTGCGGCCGTGGGCGAACTCCTGCGAAACCGGCAGTTTCTCCTGCTCGTGGCCGTCTTCACGCTCCCGGCGATCGCCGGCTGGGTGGTGAAGGACTGGATGCCCGACATCCTCCGCGAGAAGTTCGGCCTCGGGCAGGGGCAGGCGGGCGTCTCGGCCGTGCTCTTCGTGCAGTTGGCCTCGCTCGTCGGCGTCGTCGCGGGAGGCTGGCTTGCCGACCGGCTCATGCGATCCACCGACCGCGGGCGCATCTACACGAGCGCCCTCGGCATGTCGTTCTTCCTCCCGGCGCTCGTGGGCGTCGGCCTCTCGGGCACGCTCGGCTTCGCGATCGCCTGCCTCGTGCTCTTCGGCCTCGGCTGGGGCTTCTTCGACTGCAACAACATGCCGATCCTCTGCCAGATCGCCCGGCCGAGCCTGCGTGCCACGGGCTACGGGATCATGAACCTCGTCAGCATCAGCTTCGGCGGCTTCGCCGACTGGGGTTTCGGCGTGCTGCGCGACGCCGACGTGTCGCTCGCCGCGATCTTCGGAACCTTCGCGGTGCTCGCGATCCTCTCGGTAGCGCTCGTGCTCGCGATCCGGCCGCGGTCGTTCACGGCTGACGGGTGAACGGTTCGCCGCTGGATCTCAGCGGATTGCCAATCTGCTGCTACTCCAGACCACGAGCGGCTACCGCTTCTCGCTCTCGAGCGACTGCAGCAGCTTCGAGAGTTCCTTCTGCTTCTCGGCGTTCTCGAGCGCCTTGCGCACGCGGTCGCCGGCTGTTCCGCCGACCGCCGCCGCTGGGGCTGCCTTCGCGACGCTCGTCGGAGCGGATGGCGGAGGCACCTGCTGAACGTCGGTGCGGAACAGTTCGAGACCCCGCGAGGAGGTGTCGATGCCGACGGCGTAGCTGCCGAACGTGAGCACCTTCGTCGCCGTCCCGGACCCGTTGCCGCGGTCGAACGAGATCTCGATCGGCATCGAGTGGGAGTGTTCCGCGGTTGCGCCCGCAGCGAGGCTCGCGTGCTTCCCGTTGACGGTGTAATGGAAGACACCCTTGAACTTGGAGTTGTCGATCGTGATCTTGGGCGAAACCTTCGACAGGCTCCAGCGACCGTCCTCGATCTTCCACGCCCACGTGCCGGCCGTCACCGAGACGCTCCGCCGGTTGCCGTCGCCCTGATCGAACGCCACCGACGTCGAAGAGGAGAGCGACTCGGCGGTGCCGGGCTCCATCTCGACCTGCCGTCCGCCGATAGCGCAGTTCACCGACTGCGTGTTCGTGGATGGGTTGACGATGCGGATGGAGACGCTCGAGGGCAGCGGCTCCGCGTCACCGACGGGGTATTGCATGAGCGGGATCTCGAGCATCTCGGCCACGACCGCGACGGGCATCCCCATCGCCTCGGTCCCCTGGAGGATCGGAACGATCGGATCGGGCGCTACGCTCGCCAGGCCGAGCAGCTCGCCGAATTTCTGGAACTGCCTCATCCTGCCGAGTTCGGCGACCAGATCCGGCCGCATCGGATGGCCCGCGGGCAAGGCCGACACCATCTCCGCGAGCTTGTCGAGCGCGGCCTTCTTGCCGGCGTTGGAAAGCAGGCCATCCTGCAGGTCCTGCACAAACTTGCTCATGCCGACGTGGATCGGCTCGAGGGCCTTGAACACCGGATCGTTCACCGCGGCGCCGTGCTTCTTCCACCACTCGGCGATATCTTTGGCCGACGACCCGCCGTCGACGACCTTCTGCCAATCAGCCTGCATCTCGGCATTGCCGAGCGCGGCCACGAATTCCCCGAGCTTTTCGGTGATCTTCGAGACGCTCTGCTGCGTCGATACGGCGAGCAGCGGATCGGCGGCCGAGCCGTCGGCGAGCGAAAGCGAACCGGCGATCGATTTCAGCG
>JBIIOJ010000290.1:0-4111 GCA_044337015.1 Pirellulales bacterium | reverse complement strand
GGAGACACTCGACGACGTAGAGCTGGATCGCCCGGAGCGTCGCGGAGAGCGAGAGGAAGGCGAGCATCACGAGCGCGAGCACGATCACCGGCCAGAGTTGCACGCCGAAGGCGACCGTGTTGACGAGCGCCTCGATCGCCGCTGGCGTGACGATCGAGAGAATCCCGACGGCCGCCGCGAACGCGATCACGGTCGTGATGTCGGACCGCTCGAGCCGCAGCGCCGCCGTCAGCCGCTGCCAGGGCGGCTTTCCGGGGTGGTGGGCGTGATTTTCGTGGGCATGTGCCATGCGTCCTCGCGTCGGGCAGGCTCGGACTCTTCTTGTCCCACAGTCAATGGCGGTCCATCAAGACGAATCCGTCCGCGAGAGACGGTCTTTCAACGGTTTTTCCGGTGAGCGCGGGCCGGCGGCTGATCGCCCCGGCGGATTGTGGCAAAGGCGGAGCGAATCAGGGACGGATCGCCAAGCCTTCCAGCCAGTCGGCGAAGCGGCCGTAGATTCGCTCCCGGCTCAGCTCGCTCTCGGCGAGCCGTCGTGCCCCTCGGCCCAGCTCGGTGAGCCGGCGAGGATCGGTCGCCAGTTCTCTGATCGCCCGCGCGAGCGACGTGGCGTTGCCCGGCTCGTAGGGGATGCCGGCGCGGTATCGGTCGAGGAGACCGGCCAGCTCGCCCGGGAGGGAATTGATGATCGCCAGCCCCGCCGCTGCGAAGTCGCAGGCCTTGTAAGGAACGGCGACCATCGTCTCCGGCTTGACGAGAACGAGGCCGGCGTCGCACCGGGACAGCAGCCTCGCGTAAGAACCGCGGTCGAGCAATCCGTGCATCACGATGCGGCACGAACCGGTCGACGGCATCGACGCCGCGGCCGACTCGAGAAGCCCCTGGAAGCTGCCGGTGCCTGCCACGTGGAGCGTCGCCGGCGTGCCGGACTGCGCGAGCAGCCTCGCGGCGGCGACGAGCGTGTCCAAGTCCTGCCCCGACTCGAGCGACGCGGCGTAGACGCACTCGATGGGCCGCCCAAGCCCCTGGGGCACGGATCGGCCTGCGGACCCGGCCGTCGAGTCCCCCCCGCCCTGCTGCACGTCGGCGTCACCGTGCGGCCGGATCGGAAACTGCTCGACGTACGCCCCGAGCCGGCAGAGATGCACGGCACGCCCGGGCGCCGCCGTCGCAGCGAACGCCTCCGTGCTCGATGTGATGCCGTCCGCGGCGGCGAGCAGCTGCCCTCGACGGCGAAACAGTCCGCCGAGCATCGCCGGCGCGAGCAGGCGTCGGAACCACCTTGGTCCCGGGAGCGCCCGTTCAAACGTTTCCGGCCACAGATCCATCAGGTCGACCACGAGCGCCGCATCGAGCCTTTGGGCGAGCGTGGCGGCCGCCTCCGCCCCTTCGAGCGGCGGCATGCTCGCGAGGATCAGGTCGGGCCGCTCGAGACTGCCTGCCGCGATCTCCTCGAGGGCCAACCGCTCGAAGCCCCGCCCGTAGTCGCGATGGCTCCGCAGCCGGGTCAGGGAGACGTTCTTCGAGTAGGGCCGCACCGGGACGAGCCGCATCTCGAAGCTCTCGTGCTCCGCGAGGCGATCCTGGATTTCCCTGTGGACCTTCCGCCGATGGCTGAAGTCCGCCGACCACCAGACGACGTGGTGACCCCGCAAAGCCAGCACCCTCGCCAGCGACCAATAGCGAAGCGGCGGCAGGCCCTCGCCCGGGATGTCGTCGAACGGATTCGCCAGCCAGATAGAGAGAGGGGCGGGCTCGCCGTAGACGGGCTCCCGGAACTCGAGTTCTTGCATGCGGGAGACGATACCACAGGCTTCCCGGCCGCCCCAGTCCCGCCGGTTGACGCCGGATTGCCGCCTGCGCGGTGGGTTCGGGGCTGCCCGTATGCCCTCGCCGGACGCTCGCTGCGGACATCCTGTCCTTCGCTCGCTCGGATGCAGACTTCGCTCCGCAATCCTTGCTTCGCTTGTCTGCATACGCCGTCTAGGGCACACGGGCAACCCCGAACCGGTCAAACATGGTGCTCAAGGGGGCGCACAGGCACTGTGATGCTGAACGCCGGGAGAGCGGACGTTGAGGAGCATCAGGTGTATCCTCACCGTAGCGACGATGCGTCCGCTCTTCCGGCGGCAATGCGGCGTCGTGCAAATGGATTTATGACCGGGCAGCCCCTCACGCTCGTTCACGACAGGGGTTCAGCTGCTCCGTGATCACCTTCCGACCTCGAGGCAGGCGAGCGTCGTGTCGTCGCGGACGAAGAGGCGGCCCGCGGCGAGCGCGGGCAGCGCGCGGAGCGTGCCTTCGAGCACTCGCGCCCGTGACAGCACCCGCAGGCCATCGGGACTGGGTCGCACGAGCACGATCTCACCGTCGGTCTTCGCGACGACGAGCTTGCCGTCGGCCGCAAGAATCGTCCCGTATCCGAACGACCGCTCGCGCCAGGCGACCCTGCCCGTCGCCGCCTCGACGCAGACGAAGTCGGCCGGGGGCACGTCGTCCCGACCGTCGATCGCGTAGAGGTGGCCGTCGATCGCGATCGGCGTGCAGTACTGCGTGGCGAGCGAGTCGGTTCCTTCCCAGCCGCGGGTGAAGGAGTTCGCGTCGAAGGGGCCGCAGACGGAGCCGATGCCGTAGGCCGCCGTGACGAGCAGCCGCATGCCGCCGTCACCCGACCCGAAGATGACCGGAGCGGCTGCGTTGACCGTCGGCCCTCGCATGCCGAACGGAAACTGCCAGCGGACCCTGCCGCTTTCCGGTTCGATCAGCAGGCACTGGTAGCGGGTCACCACCACCGCGTAGGCCCGCCCATCCACCGTCGCTTCGACCGGCGAAGAATAGCTGGCAGGCTCGCGGGTCGCGGCCCAGAGCGTCGCGCCCGTGGCGAGCGAGAACCCGACGACGCCGGCCTCTTCGCGGGTGCCGCCGACGTTCACGATCACGGTGTCACCGACGACCAGCGGCGTGCTGCCGGCGCCGAAGTAGCCCTCCTGGGCTCCGAAGTCACGGTGCGTGTCCCGTCGCCACCGCACGGCGCCGGTCGCCGGCTCGTGGCGTGACAGCACCCCCTGAGCGCCGAAGGAAATGACGGCGTCGTCGACGGCGACGGGCGTGCAGAGCGGCCCGTCGCCGCCTCCCACCTGGGCCCTGAAGGTCGTCGCCTGCCCCTCTTTCCAGAGGGTCTTCCCGCTGGCGGTGTCGATCGCCTCGAGCACCTCGCGGTCGTCGACGCGATGAAAGAGATACGCCCGGTCGCCACGGACCGCGATGCCGGCGTAGCCCGTGCCGACCGGTCGTCTCCAGACGGGCCGCGGCCCGTCGGCCGGCCAACGATCGGTCAGCTTCTCGTCGGCCGAGGCGACGCCGTTGCGGGTCGGCCCGAGTATCTGTGGCCAGTCGGCGGCGCGGGCCATCGTGGCGACGGACATGGCGAGCAGGCAGGCCCCGCGGAGGCTGACGGGAAGGATTCGTGATGGCATGGTCGATCGTGCTCCGGATGCTCACGGTGCGCCGCGCGCGAAACGCGCCGGCGAGAGAAACCCGACGGGGTGCCCGGTGTGTCCCTCGAGGGCGAGGTCGGCGATCGCTTCGCCGATGACCGGCGCGAACTTGAAGCCATGTCCCGAGAAGCCGGCCGCGATCACGAAGCCGTCGTGGTTCGGATGGACTCCGAGGATGAAATGGCGGTCAGGAGACATGGTGTAGAGACACGCCGCGTGGTCGGCGAGGTCACGGCCGAGCGACGGGATCCGGCTCGCGATCGCCTGCTCGACGCTCCATCGCTCCGCGTCGTCGATGCCGCGGTCGATGGCCAGTGGATCGCTCACGTTCCTTCCGCCGGTGTGCTCCGCGACCTTCACGCCCCTTCCGTCGATCGCGGGAAAACCGTAGAAGAATCCCTCCGCCGTGTCGAAGGCGAAGCAGGGGAGCTTGTTCGGAGTGAAATGTTCGGCGGCCTCAGGCCGTGGGCGGTACCAAAAGAGCGACTTCCGCAACACGGCGAGCGGCACCCCGGGAAGCCTGAGGAGCCCCGCGGCCCAGGCACCGGGGGCGAGCACGAGCCTGCCCGTGCGAAAGTCGCCACGGTCGGTCTCGACGACGGCGTCGCGGCCCT
>JBIIOJ010000056.1:0-13812 GCA_044337015.1 Pirellulales bacterium | reverse complement strand
CGCTGCAGGCGAGGGGTCGCCCGTGTCCCTTCGCCGGACGTTCGCTACAGCCCTCCGGGCTTTCGCTCACTCGGAGCTGCCTGCGCTCTCGGCATCCATGCCTGCGCTGGTCAGCTACGCCGTCTCGGGCACACGGGCAGCCCCTCACGGTCAAACGTGGCGCTGATTGGGGCACACAGGCACATGGATGCTGAACGCCGGGGGAGCGGACGTTGAGGAGCATCAGGCGTATCCTCGCCGTAGCGACGATGCGTCCGCTCCCCCGGCGGCAATGCGGCGTCGTTTAAATGCACCAGAGCGGTTTCCCCCCGACGGAACCAATGCCGTCTGCTGCAAGAAACCTTGTCTTCAACTCGATTTCCGGCGGGGGTGCGGCTGCTTCGTTGCCGCTGCCGCGAGATTCGGCTTCCGTGGGCGATCTGCTGTAGAATGTCGGGGCTTCGTCGCTGATCCCCGTCGGTCCCCTGGAGCCTCGCATGTCCGTCCCGCTCGACTCGTCCGCCATCGACCGCCTTCACGAGGCGCACGAACGCATCCTCGCGCAGCTCTCCCGGGTGATCGTCGGGCAGCGGCAGGTGATCGACGAGCTTTTGATCAGCCTCTTCAGCCGGGGCCACTGCCTGCTCGAGGGCGTGCCGGGGCTCGCCAAGACCCTCATGATCAGCACGCTCGCGAAGAGCCTCGACCTCTCCTTCAGCCGGATCCAGTTCACTCCCGACCTCATGCCGGCCGACATCACCGGCACCGAGGTGCTCGAGGAGGATCGGGCGACCGGCGGCCGGCAGTTGCGGTTCCTCGAGGGGCCGCTCTTCGCCAACGTCGTGCTCGCCGACGAGATCAACCGCACGCCCCCGAAGACGCAGGCGGCCCTCCTCGAGGCGATGCAGGAGCGGCACGTCACGGTTGGACGCGTGAGGCACCGGCTCGTCGATCCCTTCTTCGTGCTCGCGACGCAGAACCCGATCGAGCAGGAGGGAACCTACCCGCTGCCCGAGGCGCAGCAGGACCGCTTCATGTTCAAGGTGTTCGTGCGTTATCCGACCTTCGAGGAGGAGTTCGAGATCGCCCGCCGCACGACCGGCTCCCACTCCGACGAGCCGCGGGCCGTGCTCACGGCGGCGGAGATCGTCTCGCTCCAAAAGACGGTCCGCGAGGTTCCCGTGAGCGACCACCTCGTGCGGTACGCGATCGCGATCGTGCGGCAGACGCGGACCGGGGAGAAGGGCGTTCCGGAATTCGTCTCCGACCAGCTCACGTGGGGCGCGGGCCCGCGGGCCGTGCAGTTCCTCGTCGTCGGGGCGAAGGCGCGGGCGCTGCTCGAGGGGCGGAGCCACGTCGCGGCCGAGGACATCCAGGCGCTCGCCGCGCCGGTGCTCCGGCACAGGATCGTGGTCGGGTTTGCCGCGGAGAGCGAAGGCGTCACCCCCGACACGATCATCGAACGGATCCTGGAGACAACCCCGAGCCGAGAGGACGAACTGACCCGTGACCCGCGGTTCCAGACGATATTTGCGTCCTGACGCGATCCATCGGATCGCCAAGCTCGAGCTCCGCGCGAGGGCCGTCGTCGAGGGCGTGCTCGCGGGCCTCCACAAGAGCCCCTACAAGGGGCAGAGCGTGGAGTTCCTGCAGCATCGGGAGTATGTCCGCGGGGACGACCTGCGGCGGGTCGACTGGAAGGTGTGGGGTCGGCAGGACCGGCTCTACGTGAAGGAGTTCGAAGAAGAGACGAATCTCCGCGTCTCGCTCGTCGTCGACTGCTCGGCGAGCATGGAATACCGTCGCGACGCGGCGCCCCTCTCGAAGTACGACTATGCCGCGACGATCGCCGCGAGCCTCGCCTGGCTCGCGCTCTCGCATGGCGACGCGGTCGGCTGCACCGTCTTCGACGACGCCGTCCGCGCCGCCGTGCCCCCGCGGACGAAGCGGACGCAGCTCGAGAGTGTGATCGAGGTGCTCGAGACACCGCGGGGCCGGCGGCCGACCGACTACCTGCCGGTGCTGCGGGGCCTGGCCGAGACGCTGCCAAAGCGGGGCATGGTCGTGATCGTGTCGGACCTGCTCGGCACCGGCGAGACCGACGGCTGGCAGGGCGTCTTCAAGGGGATGCGATACCTGCGGAATCGCGGCCACGATCCCGTGCTGCTTCACGTGATGGACGACGACGAACTCGACTTTCCCTTCGACGGCCCCACGCGGTTCGACGGCATGGAACTGCCCCGCCAGATCGCCTGCAACCCGCGGGCGCTGCGGGCGGGATACCTCGAGGCGGTGGAGGAATTCCTCGGGCAGGTCCGTCGGTCGGCGGCAGCCGCAAAGTGCGATTACTCGCTGATCCGCACGAGCGAGCCGGTCGATACGGCGCTCGTGAAGTTCCTTTCCCGTCGCGCGTCGATGGCGGTCTGATCCCGATGCCAGCCTTCGACTTCATGCCGCTTCTGCTCTGGGGCCTGCCTCTGGCGGCCCTGCCGGTGATCATCCACCTGATCAACCTGCTGAAGCACCGCGACGTCCGCTGGGCCGCGATGGAGTTCCTCGTGGCGAGCCAGAAGAAGTACCGCACGAGAGTCGTGCTGAAGCAGATTCTGCTCCTGGCGATGCGGGTCGCGGCGATCGCGGGCGTCGTCGCGATGCTCGCGCAGCCGCGGCTCACTTCGGCCCTCGGCCGTCTGCTCGGCGGGACGCAGACCTCGCACCTCATTCTGATCGACGACAGCTACTCGATGGGAGAGACGACGGGCGACAAGAGCTGCTTCGATCGGGGCCGGGCGGTGGTCGAGCGGCTCGCACGCGAGCTGGCGGCCGCCGGCGGCTCCCAGGAAATCTCGGTCGGGAGGTTCTCGCGGCTGGGCCGAGAGGAGGGCGGATCGCTCTCGGGCTTCGACGTCGATCGTCAGCCGTTGTCGGCCGAGCTCGTGGACCGGCTCGCGACCGTGATGTCGTCGTTCGAGATCTCGGAAACCGATGCCGGCCCGAGGGAGCCGCTCGCTCGGGCCGTCGAGCGGTGTGGGGCGGGGCAGGGGGACGCCTGCGTCGTCTGGCTCGTGAGCGACTTCCGAAGCCGCGACTGGAAGGTGGCGGAGGAGGCGGCCGGCGCGATGAAGCAGCTCGCCGACGCCGGCGGGCAGCTGCGGCTGGTGGACTGTGCTACTAGCGCCGACGGCGTGAATCTCGGCGTCGAGGAACTCGTCATGGCCGGGGGCGTGCCGGCGGCCGGCGTGCTCCTGCCGATGGAGGTGACCATCCGCAACCACGCGGAGTCGGCCGTCCGCGACGTCGAGGTGGAACTCGAGGAGGACGGCGTGCCGCGGCCGGGAATCCGGATCGATCAGATTCCGGCGCAGTCGGCCGTCACCCGGCGGTTCGAGGCGAGGTTTCCCGCAACCGGCAGCCACGCGATCGTCGCGCGGCTCGCGAGCGACTGCCTCGAGGCCGACAATGCCCGCACCGCCGTGCTCGAGGTCGTCGATGCCTGCGACGTGCTCCTCGTCGACGGAAGGCTCGCGAAATCGGCCGCAGCCGGCGACGTCGCCGGCGACGCGTTCTACCTCGCGACCGCGCTGTCGCCGGGTTCCGGCGCCCCCACCGGCCTGCGGCCGAGGGTGGAACCGCCCCGGGCGCTCTCCACGCTCGACCTCGCCGCATTCGACTGCATCTACCTGCTTGACGTGGAGCGGCTCGACGACGCCGAGATCCGGCCGCTCGAGGCGTATGCCAGGGCAGGCGGCGGGGTCGTGTTTTTCATGGGGCCGAGGTCCGATCCGGAGTTTCTCACGTCGAAGCTCCATCGCGGCGGCGACGGTCTTTTTCCGGTGCCCGTGGCGGGGGCGGTGGACGTCCTGCCCGACCGGTCGGGCGAGGCGCCCGACGTGGTCGTCGAGGATCATCCCGTGGTGGCGGTGCTCTCGGGTCAGCGCAACCCGTTGCTCGATGCGGTGCGGATCGGTCGGATCATGGCCGTTGACAGGGAGTTCGTGCCCGAGCCGGATAGTGGCCTGCGGAGATTGCTGGGCGTTCGGACGGGGCAGCCGCTCGTCGTGGAGAAGCCCTTCGGAGACGGCCTCGTCGTGGCGGTGATGACCACGGCCGCCCCCGCCTGGAACAACTGGTCGCGGGGGAACCCGTCGTGGGTGGTCGTGATGCTCGAACTCGAGGGGCACCTCGCGAGGGCCCGTGCCCGCGCCCGCTCGCTCGCCGTCGGCGAGCCCTTCGAGGTGCCGCTCGAGGCCGGCCGCGACGAGATCGACGTCGACTTCGAGCTGCCCTCCGGCCGCGGCATCGTGCACGTTGCGGCGAAGCCCCGGGATGACGGGTCGCTCGTGGCAGTGCTGCCGGACACGGCAAGGTCGGGCAGCTACGCCGCGCGGTGGAGGCGGTCGGATGGCACGGAGCGGGAGAAGCTCGTCGCGGTGAACGTGGATCCCGGGGAAGGCTCGCTCGAGCGGGTCGGCCGCGAACGGCTCGGTCGGACGCTCGCCGGAATTCCCCACCGCATCGATGCCGCCGACGATCTCGAGCCGGGCTCGCAGGCGCTCGCGGGCACCTCGCTCGTGACGCCGCTCATCTACGGCCTGCTCGTGCTGCTCCTCGCGGAACAGGCGGTCGCTTATTCCGCGAGCTACCACATGCCTCGCCTCGGCGGGGCGGCCGCAGGGGGCGGAAGGAGGGCGTCCGCGGGATGAACGCCGTCGCCATCATGGAGCGGACGCTTCTTCCGGCCGGGGCCGTGCTCGCGGCGACGGTCCGCGAACGAATTACGAGCGGACGGCTCGAGGGCTTCTCGGAGTGGTGGCAGACGCCGCTCGCGGCGTGCGCCGCGGTCGTCGTGCTGGCAATCGTCGTCTGGCTCTATCGCCGCGATGCGTCTGAATTGCCGCCGGGCGTCGGGGTGCTGCTCGCGGCGATGCGGCTCGGCGCGGTCGCGGCCGTCGCAGTCGCCTGGCTCGACTTCGACCGCACGACGGAGACCGAGATGGTCTTTCCCTCGCGGGTCGCCGTTCTCGTGGATTCAAGCGCCAGCATGACGCTCGAGGATGCCGCCGCGGAGACGGAGACGGCGGCAGCTGAACCCGCGCGGAAGACGGACCGTTCGCGTTCGAGCCGCGGCGTGCGGCTGCTCGAGGAAGGCGGGCTGCTCGAGGCCCTGCGCCGCGTGCACGAGGTGTCGCTCTGGCGTTTCGACGCCGACGCCGAGCCGCTCGTCGTGTTGCCCGCCGGACTCGATTCGTCCTCCGCCAACGCGGTTATGGATGACGATGCAGTGGAGTCGTGGCGGGAGAAGGTCGTGCCGCGGGGATTCGAGACGCGGATCGGCGAATCGATCGAGCGGGTGCTCGGGCGGGAGCCGTCGCGGACGCTCGCCGGCGTGATCGTCGTCTCCGACGGCGGTTCGAACGCGGGCGTCGATCCCGCGGCGGCGGCGGCCGTCGCCGCGAAGGCCGGTGTGCCGATCGTGCCGATCGGCTTCGGCTCGGAGCGGCTGCCCGTGAACGTGCGGGTCGCGGACCTCGTCGTGCCATCGCGGGTCTATCCCGGCGACCGCTTCTCCGTCACCGGTTACCTGCAGGCCCAGGGGCTCGCCGGCCGCACTGCGCGGGTGGAACTGGTCGAGTCGGCGGCGGAAAAATCCGGCTCCGGTCGGGTCGTCGATGCCGTCGAATGCGTGCTGGGGAAGGACGGCGAACTCGTGGCGGTGAGGTTCGACGTTCCCGGCTATGAAGCCCCCGGGCGGCGAGGGCTCGTCGTGCGGGTCGCGGCTCCGCCCGGAGACAGCGTTGCCACCGACGACTCCCAGGCCTCGGAGATCGAGGTGGTCGACAGGGTCACGCAGGTCCTGCTCATGGCCGGCGGCCCGAGCCGCGAGTACCAGTTCATGCGGAACGTGCTCGAACGCGACAAGAGCTTCGCCGTCGACGTCCTCCTCGCGACGGCCCGCAAGGGCACCTCCCAGGATGCGAGGAAGATCCTGTCGGAGTTTCCGCCGACTCCCGAGGCACTCGACGCCTACGACGCGGTCGTCGCGTTCGACTACGACTGGCGACGGCTCGATCCGCAGGAACTCGGACGGCTGGAGCGGTGGGTCGGCCGGGAGTCGGGTGGCCTCGTGCTCGTGTCGGGTAACATCTTCATGGATGCGTGGCTCGCCGAGCCCGCCTGCAACCCGGTGCGGTCCCTCTACCCGCTTGATCTATCGCGGCAGAGCGGGCTCGCGAATGGCGACCGCGACGCGGCGGGCGAGGAGGCAATGCCGCTCGATTTCACGCCCGACGGCCTCGAGGCGGAGTTTCTCTGGCTCGGCTCGACAAGGGTGGCGAGCCAGGCGGCATGGGCCGATTTTCCCGGCGTGTACGGGTGCTTCAACGCGACGGTCCCGAAGCCGGGAGCGACGGTCTTCGCGAGGGCGCGTCGGTCGGGCGGTGGACGGCCCGGGGGCGACCCGGTGTTCCTCGCCGGACAGTTCTACGGCTCCGGCTCCGTCGTCAGCGTCGGCAGCGGCGAGATGTGGAGGCTCCGCGGGCTCGACGAAGCGGCGTACGAGCGGATCGTGACCCAGCTCGTGCGGCACGTCTCGCAGGGAAGGCTCCTGCGGGGCAACAACAGGGCGCGGCTGCTCGTCGATCGCGACCGGTTCGCCGTCGGCGCCGTGGTCGCCGTGCGGGTCGTGATGCCGGAGGGGACCTCCCCGGCCGCGACGGTGCCTGATTGCAGGGCGACCGGGCCCGACGGGGCGGCCGTGCGGGTTCGACTCGAGGGAGACCCGCTGCGGCCCGGCGAGTTCTCCGGAAGCTTCGTCGCCGGACGCGAGGGGGCGTGGCGGATCGAGCTCACCGGCGGCGGTGGCGAGGAGAACGCCGTCACCCGATCGATCCAGGCGAGGCTGCCGGAACGTGAGCTCGAAAGACCCAGGCTGGAGCGGGGCATGCTCGAACAGATGGCGAACGCCTCCGGGGGGCGGGCATTCTTTCCGGACGAGCGGGGCTGGAAGACCGGCGATGCCGAAGACCTGCTCCGGATTCTGCCCGATCGCACCCGCCGCGAGTATCAGTCGGGCGCCGCCGACAGGGTGTTCAAGGAGCGGCTCAACACGCTCCTGCTCGCCGCGGCCGCCGGTCTTCTGTGCGTCGAGTGGGTCGTCCGTCGCCTCGCGAGGCTCGCATGATCGATTCCCCGACCGCCATCGGCCCGCCCGCCGCCACCGGCATCGACATGGAGCCGTTCCGCCGGCTGTTCCAGAGGCTCCGACGTCGCACGTGGTTCTGGATCCGGATCGAGGCGGCGGCGATCGCGATGCTCGCCGTGGCCATCTTCTTTTGGGCGTCGCTCGTGATCGACTGGTGGCTCGAGCCGCCCGTTGCGGCCCGTGCCGCGGCGGTCGCCGTGTTCGCCGCGGTGGTTGCCTGGGTGCTCGTCGTGAAGCTCTTCGGCCGGCTGCGGGTGCCGCTGGCCGACCGGGATCTCGCGCTGCTCGTCGAGCGGCATCACGCGGAGTTCGCCGACAGCCTGTCGACTGCGGTCGACCGTCCGCACGCGCCGACCGATCCCGAACTGCTCGCCCGCACGATCCGCTCGGCGATGGACCGGCTTCCCACGATCCGGATCGGGAGGCTTTTTCGTTCGGCCGCCCTCTCGATGCTCCTCGCGGGCGGCATGGCCGCGGTGGCGAGCGTCGCGGCGATGGCCGCAGCTGCGCCGGCCGCGACGGGGCTCTGGGCCCGTCGGGTGCTGCTTCTGCAGGACGAGCACTGGCCGAGGGAGACCTCGCTCGAGGCGATCGACTTCCAGAACGGCGTGCGGGTCGCCGCGCGGGGCGCCGACATCGAGGTGCTCGCGCGGGCCACCGGACGGATCCCGCAGGTCGTCGACCTGCGGATCCGCTCGGGAGACTCCAGCCGCAGCGAGCGGATGGGAAGCCGCGGCGGTCTGACGGAAGATGGGCAGGTCTTCGGCCACGTGATCGAGGGGCTCCGCGAGGACGTGCGGCTCGCGATCCGCGGCGGAGACGCGCGGCTCGACGGACTGCTGCTGAGGGTGCTCGATCCCCCGGCCGCGAGCGGCATCGAGATCGGCTACACGCTGCCCGACTATCTCGGGGGGGGCCTCAGGACGGTGCCTGCTTCGGCGGTCGTGCAGGTTCCGCGAGGCGCCGCCGTGACGGTCACTTGCGGCTCGACGAAGCCGCTCAGAAAGGCATCGATTGCGACGCGATCCGCGTCGCAATCGCCGATGACCGACGGGGAAGGGGGGGCGTCGCAGACGCTCGCGGCCCTCGAGGAAGCCGCGTCCGACGGGGCCGTTCCCACGGCGATCTCGGGAACCATCCCGCGGCTAGACGACGATCGCCTCGTCACCGTGAGCCTCACCGACACCGATGGTCTCTCGAACCTTCGCCCGATCGCCTTCCGCCTCGCCGCCGTTCCCGATCAGCCGCCGCAGGTCGCCCTGCGGATGCTCGGGATCTCGAACGCCGTCACCCCGAAGGCGAAAATCCCGCTCGTCGGCACGATCACCGATGACCATGCGCTCGGTGCGGCGGCCGCCGTCGTTCGACGCCTCGGGAGGAAGGGCGGCTCGCCGGCCGTCGCAGAGAAGGGCTCCGCATCCCCGCAGCCCGAGAAGACGTTCCCCATCGCGCGGCTCGCCGCCGGCAGTCCGCGGCTCGATCTCTCGGAATCCGATCCGGAAATCGTGCCGCTCGAGGCGGTCGGAGTCGCCGTCGGCGACTTGCTCGTGGTGACGGCGACGGCGGCCGACACGTGTGCGCTCGATGGCGCGCCGCAGGTCGCCGCGAGCGATGCATGGAACCTCGAGGTGGTCTCCGTCGACTCGCTCGTGGCGATGCTCGAGGCCCGAGAGCTCGTGCTGCGAAGGCGTTTCGAGAACGTGTTCGAGGAAATGACCGCAGCCCGCGGGCAGCTCGCGGCGGCTGAGGGGTCTGCGTCGGCGTCGCGAACCGGCGAGGCGGCCGCGCGTGCCGCCGGAGAGACGGGGGAGATCGCCGACGCCTTCCTGCTGATCCGCCGGGAATTCGACAACAACGGACTGCTGACCCAGGAGCTCGACACGCGGTTGTTCGCGCAGATCGCCTCGCCGCTCGCGGAGATCGCCGCCTCCGACCTGCCCCGGCTTCAGGCTTCCTGCCGACAGGCGGTCGCGGCCGCGACGACCCAGGCCGCCCTGCTCGCCCAGGTCGACGCCGTGCTCGTGCGAATGCGAAGCGTGCTGGATAGAATGATGCAGCTCGAGACCTTCAACGAAGTGGTGGAGCTCCTGCGGTCCGCGATCCGGACGCAGGAAGCGATCCGCGATGAAACGCTGAAACGTCAGAAGGAGAGGGCACGAGAGCTGCTCGAGAAACCGTGACTCGACTCCGCTTCACCCTTTCCGGTTTCGCTTCTTTCGGGTTGGGACTCGTCGTGATGACGGTCGGCTGCCCAGCCTGGGCGATGCCGGAGCCCCAGCCGCCGCTCGAAGAACGCCAGGAGTCGCTCACGGCGCAGTTCCGCGACCTGGAACGGTCTCTCCTGCGGCTCGCCGACCTGCTGTCCCCGAGCGATCCGCGGCGGGCCGGGCTCCTGCGGAGGGCGTTCGAGCAGTCGAACGATCTCGACATCGACGCGAGGCTCGCGAACATCGTCGGGCTTCTCAAGGAGGGACAGCTCATCAAGGCCGGATCGGCCCAGGGAGGGGCGATCGAGAACATGCGACTCCTCCTTGAACTCCTCGAATCGGGCGACTCTGATCGCCGGCTGTCGAACACCAAGGAGGAGGTGAAGCGTCACCTCGCGAAGCTTGCCAAGCTCATCGCCCGGCAGCGGGACATCGAGGGTTCGACCGAGTCCGGCGCCGCGCCGCGACCGCTCGCGGAGAGGCAGGCGAAGCTCGCCGACGACACGCGGGGGCTTTCCGAGGAGATCGACGGGTTCGCCAAGCGGCTCGACTCGCGGAACCCGTCGTCCGGCACGGAAACGCCTGGGAAGGAATCCCAGGGCGGAGAATCCCAGGAGAAGGAATCGCCGGGCAAGGAATCGCCGCCGCAGGCGGGTGACGGGAAGGCCGGCGGCAAGTCCGGCGAGGGGAAGGGCGAAGAGGGAGAAGAGCAGGCGGAGGGCGGGGCATCGTCGGATTCGAACCAACCGCGGGGCGACGACGGCGACGACGAGGCCTCCCGGGCCCGGCGGACGCACAAGCGGCTCGAGACCGCCCGGAAGCGGATGAAACAGGCCGAGGAGCGGCTCGAAGAGAGCCAAGGGAAGGAGGCGCGGCAGAGGCAGGAGAAGGCGATCGAGGAACTCGAGGCCGCGAGGGCGGAGCTCGAGGAGATCCTGCGGCAGGTGCGCGAGGAGGAGGTCGAGCGGCTGCTCGTCCAGCTCGAAACGCGTCTGCGGTCGATGCTCCGGGCGGAGAAGGCGGTGCTTTCGGGCTGCGAGAAGCTCGCCGCGGCGGTCGACAGCTCGGCGGGCGGCGAGACGGCCGGACAGCTTCGGGAGAGGGAGCTCGAGGCGGCGCGGCTCTCGCGCGAGCAATCCGCCGTGGCCGCCGACGCCGCGAAAGCGCTCGTCCTCGTTCGGGACGATGGCTCGGCCGTCGCGATTCCCGAGGCCCTCGAACAGGTGCGGCTCGACTGTCTTCAGTCGGCGTCCCGGCTCGGCCGCGGGGACGTCGGCGGCACGACCCGCGGCATCGTGCAGGACATCGTGACGAGCCTGGAGGAGATGCTTGCGGCGCTCGAGAAGGCGCAGCGGGACCAGGCGCAGAAACAGGAAGAAGGGCAGGGGGGAGGAAGGCCGGCCCAGCCCGGCGAGCAGCCGCTCGTCGACAAGCTTTCGGAGCTCAAGATGATCCGCACGCTCCAGATGAGGATCAACACCCGCACGAAGCGGTTTTCCCAGCTGCTCGCCGACGGCGTCGAGCAGGCCGAGGAGCCGGACTTGGTCGACGCGATCCAGCGGCTGGGAGAGCGGCAAGTGAAGGTCGAGCGGGCGGCCCGGGACATCGCGAGCGGGCGGACCGAGTGACCGGTGTCGCGGAGCGGTTTCACCGCCGCACGGCCGATTTTCTCGCCGCCGGGGGCCGACCGCGGTATGCTTTGAGCGTTGTCAGTCCGGAGAGATGGACGCAGTCCGGCGAGGAGGATCATGACCCGTCAGTGCGGCAGGCGTGCGGTGATCGCCGCGTGGGCCGCGGCGGCGGCAATCGTCCTCGAACCATCGGCATTCGCCGAGAGTGTCGCCACCGATGGGGCGGCTGCGACCGCAAGCTGGACGAGCCCGTCGGACGCCGAGGTTCGCACGCGGCTCGAGCGTTTTCTCGAGAATGTCGCGCCCGGGCCGGAGGCTCGGCGAAAGGCGGTGGAGGCCTTCACTGCGGCCGGGGCATCCGACAGGCTCGACCGGATCGTCGCGGCCCTCGCCGTCGTCGACCCGCGGGTCGCGAAGCTCGCAGGCTTGGAGCCTCCCGGGGCGGTTGCCAAGGAAGACATCGTCTGGCTGCTTGCCGATTCGAATGCGGGCCCGCCGGACGCTTTCCTTCGCGAGTCCGTGCAGCTCCACGTGGCGAGGCACCTCGTAAGGTGCGGGCTCTTCGATGACGCGATGCCGCTCCTGTCGTCGCTCGACGTTCGCACGAGCGTCGACCCTGCTACGCTGCTCTTCGCGAAGGCCAGCTGCCAGCACTGGCTCCTCGACGTCGAGCCTGCCATCGAGACGCTCGACAGGCTGCTCGAGCGCGGTTCGGAGCTGCCGGTCCGGTACGAGCGGCTCGCAACCCTCATGCGGAAGGATCTCGATTCGCTCGAGGACGATTCGCTCGACCACATCGCTCGCCGCATGCGGGACATCACCCGTCGTCTTTCATTCGGCCGCGCCGGGCCCACGACGAGGTCGGTGCAGGATGGCGTGATCGAGTCGCTCGACAAGCTCATCGAGAAGATCGAGAAGCAGC
The DNA here is from genome assembly GCA_044337015.1 of Pirellulales bacterium. GTDB lineage: Bacteria > Planctomycetota > Planctomycetia > Pirellulales > UBA1268 > UBA4655. The sequence continues at coordinate 1,872 of JBIIOJ010000056.1, read as the reverse complement.
AGAGCGAGTCGCAGCAGCAGGGCGGCGGAGGCGGTGGCGGATCGTCCGGCGGCGGTCAGGGGTCGAAGCCGATGCAGGACAGCATGCCGGCCGGTGGCAAGGGCCCTGGCGAGGTGACCAAGCGTGACATCAGCGACGGCGAGGGCTGGGGCAACCTGCCGCCGCACGAGCGGGAGGAGGCGCTGCAGCAAATCGGCCGCGAGTTCCCGACGCACTATCGTGAGGCGATCGAGCAGTACTTCAAGCGTCTCGCGACGGGCGAACAGGCCCAGTCGCCCACGAAAGCGAAGGGGCCGTGAAGCTGCGATGTTTCGTCGTGTGCATCGTCGCCTTCTTCGGCGTGATCCCGGCGGCGGCCGATGTCACCTTGGAACTGGCCGACGGCACGTCGCCGTCGGGTGATCTCACCCGGCTCGCCGACGCGTCGCTCGAAATCGTCGTGGACGGGTCGCCCCGGTCGGTGGCGATTCGCGAGGTCCGTTCGATCACCTGGAAGCAGGCCGATCAGCCGCCGGCGAGGCATCGCCCCGTTCGCGTCGGCCTCGTGGACGGCTCGTTGCTCGAAGGAGACGACTTGGCCGTGACCGACACCGCCGCATCGGTCGTCCGCGACGGACGGACCGTGCGGGTCGCCCGCGGCTCGATCGAGACGGCTGATTTCCTGGCCGCGGACGCCGACGGAGCGGAGGGGGGAGTCTTGAAAGACCCCGCCTGGCTCGAGAAGCTCCGCGAGGGCGGGCAGGAGCGGGCCATGACGAGCGACATCGTCGTCGTCGGCTCCGCCGAAAAGAACGAATTCGTCGAGTGCGCCATCGTCGCGGTCGAGCCGGACGCGGTGAACGTTCTCCTCGACGACGAGACGATCCGAGTAAAGCGGTCGAGGGTGATCGGGCTGAAGTGGCTGAGGGCCCGTGATGGCGGGCAGGGCGGCAGCCTTCCGCCGGCCGTGGTCGTCGACTTCGACGGCGGACGCCTGCTCGCCCGGAGGATATCGATCGAGGGAGGCGAGATGGTGATCGCCCTCGACGCCGGCGAGCCGATCCGCGTGCCGTCGACGGCGATGCGGCGAATCGACTTCGCCGCCGGGCGGACCGTGTCGCTCGTCGCGGTCGAGCCCGAGCGGGTGGAGGTCGAGCCCTGGTTTGGAATTTTCAAGTCGCTCGACGGTCTCGCGGCCCACTTCGAGCCGCGAAAAGTCGCCGTCCCGGGAGCCGCGGGCGGCGGAGCGCGGGAGGGGCTGCGGCTCCGGCCGCGGACCGTGATCGAGTGGCGGTTGCCCGAGCACGCACGGAGTGTCGGGATGACGCTTGCCGAGTCCTCGTCGCTCGTCGTGATCGCGATCGACGGCCGCGAGGTGTATCGAGGGCAGCCGTCGACTCCGGTGCCGGTCGTCGCCGACGCCAACGGCGGACGTCGGCTCACCGTCACGGTCGATTTCCCACCATCGGGCCCGGGGGCCGGCGGTCCGGCGTCCCCCGGCGTCGTGCTCGTCGAGCCGCGGATCGAACGATAGAGTCTTCCCGAGCAGCCAGCATGACGTCCGCCCGCACGACCTTCGACCATATGATCCCCGCGCCCGCCCTGGTGGTCTGCGCGGTCGCCGTGTTGTTCGCGGCCGTATCGACGGCCGCCGATGGAGACCTGCTCGAGGTGCCTGCGGAGGTGCTCGCCGTCGAGCGTCACCGCGAGCAGGTGTCGGCGGCGGCTTCGAAGGCGGCGGTCGCGATCTTCGCTGGAGAGCAGGGAGGCGGCTCTGGCGTGCTCATCTCGGCTGACGGCTACGCGCTCACGAACTTCCACGTCACGCAGCCGGCCGGCGTGGCGATGACCTGCGGGCTTTCCAACGGAAAGCTTTACGACGCCGTCCTCGTA
>JBIIOJ010000289.1:0-4135 GCA_044337015.1 Pirellulales bacterium | reverse complement strand
GGCTCATCCGAAGGCTCGCTCGCTGCGACGGCGAAGGGATCGCCGGCGTTCCAGGCCGTCTCATCGGTGAACACGCCATCCTCCGCGCCGAGCGATAAGGCGTCGAAGGCCGGCACGTCGGCCGCGGCGGCGGCCGCCGACTCCGCTACCGGCGGCGCGAAGTGCGGCGCCACGGTCTCGACCGATTCGACCGGGGCGTCAGCGACCGGTTCACCGTCAGCAACCGGCTCATCCAGCAACGATTCGAACCCGGGAAACTCGAAGGAGTCGTTCCCGTTCGTCGCCGCATCGGAGTCGAGCCCCGCCCATGGATCATCTGCCCCATCGCCCGATCCGATATTGCCGCCCGCACCGATATTCTTGTCGTCGTCTGCCATGATGTGCTCCCGAGTCCGCGATTCTAGCATCGGACCGCCACGGGGGTCCAAAGCCCACCTGCGGCGGAATTTCGCCGCCCAAACACCCCCGGGGCCCGGCCGATCAGCTTCACGCTGGCCGCGACGGCAGTCCGTGGGCCGGGCCGTACCGTTCCCAGAGGCTTTCGACGAGAGGCCTTTCCGACGGCGGCTCTCCCGTTGCCGCTTCCACGAGGGCGTCGGATTCGAGCATGCGGCCCCGGAGGTGGACGTGGGTCCGCAGCCAGTCGAGCACCGGCGAAAACGCTCCACGCCGAACGAGCCCGTCGACGTCGCCAAGCTGTCGCCGGACCGCGGTCATCAGCTGCGCCGCGTGCATCGAGCCGAGCGTGTACGTCGGGAAATAGCCGACGAGTCCCGCGGGCCAATGGACGTCCTGCACGACGCCGTCGGCGTCCCGATCGATGCTCAGGCCGAAGTCCGCCGCGAACCGCTCGTTCCACGCGTCGCGGAGATCAGCGACCGCGAGATCCCCGCGAATCATCGCCCGCTCGAGATCGAATCGCAGCATCACGTGCAGATTGTAGGTGACCTCGTCGGCTTCCACGCGGATGAACGAGGGACGAACGACGAGTGTCGCCTCGTACATCTGCTGCGGCGTGACGTCACCGAGCGACTCGGGGAACGCCTCGCTCGCGATCGGAAGGCACCACTCCCAGAATCCGGGTGAACGTCCCACCATGTTCTCCCAGAATCGCGACTGGGATTCATGGATTGCGAGCGACGCCGCTTCGCCGGGCGGGAGGCCGAACCACTCCGACCTCAAGCCCTGCTCGTAAAGACCGTGTCCGGCCTCGTGCAGGACGCCGTAGAGCGACGTTAAGAGGTCGTGCTCGTCCCACCGCGTCGTGATCCGGCAGTCATGCGGCCCGAGCGTGGAACAGAAGGGGTGTTCCGAGCTGTCGAGCCGACCACGGGCGAAGTCGAACCCGATCCCAGAGGCGACGCGTCGCACGAACGCCTCCTGCGCGGCCCGCGGGTAGTGGCGGCGGACGACCGCATCGAGTGGCCGTCGCGGCGGATCGGCGATCGCTTGCACGAGTGGCACGAGCCGCTCACGCAGCCGCCCGAATCTCTCCGCGATCCGGGAGGCGCAACCGCCGGGCTCGTAGTCGTCCATGAGGGCGTCGTAGGGATCCCGGTCGGGCAGCTGACACTCCCCCTGCTCCCGCTTGAGAGCCATGACCCTGCCGATCCACGGTTCGAGCAGCGACCAGTCCGACTGCTTCCTCGCCTCGATCCACGCCGCCTGCGCCCGAACGCAGGTCCGCGCGATCTCCTCCACGAGCCGCGAGGGAAGCCTCGCCTGCTTGCGGAAGTCGTCGTGGAGCCGCCGAATCGTCACGGCCGAATCGGAATCGCCTCGGCCCGCCGGTGCTTCCGCCAGGGTGGCAAGGCGGTCGCCATGGGCCCGATCGGTCCGGTGGGCATGGAGCAGGCCCGCGATCGCCGCCGCTTGGTCCGCCCGGTGGTCGGACGCCAAGACGGGCATCATGGTCTGCTCGTCCCAGCCAAGAAGCGATTCGACCGAGCCGATCGCGGCCCCCCGCCTCGCGTGGTTGCAGACGCCCTCGAAGGCCTTCCGCCAGGCGGCCTCCGGCCCGTCCCAGACTCCAGACTCGGTCATTGGCGCACCTTCATTTGACGCGTCACGGCGGGAGGCGACACTCTTTGCAACTCAGTCCAACGCGGATCCACCATCCGACGCACCACCATCCGACGCATTGTGCGTCGCTTTGCCCCGAGAGTGAAGGCCGACCCGACATGCTCGACTGCCTCGTGATCGCCCCGCATCCCGACGACGCGGAACTCGGCATGGCCGGGACGATCTCGCTCATGATCTCGCGGGGGCTCTCCGTCGGGGTGCTCGACCTCACCGACGGTGAGCCGACACCCAACGGATCTCCCGAGATACGGGCGAGGGAGACGGCCGAGGCGACCGCCGTCCTCCAGCTTCCCTGGCGGCAGAACCTCGGGCTGCCGAACCGACGACTGCGGGCAACGCTCGAGTCCCGTGCCCGACTCGCCGGCGTGATCCGCACGACGCGCCCGAGGTGGCTCTTCGCCCCTTACTGGGTCGATGCCCACCCGGACCACGTCGCCGCAACTCGACTCGTCGAGGCGGCACGATTCTGGGCCAAGCTGACGAAGTGCGAACTGCCGGGAAGCCCGTTCCATCCCGAACGTATCTGGTACTACCCGTGCGTCCACCTGCGACTCGTCCGGCAGCCGGCCTTCATCGTCGACACCTCCGCCTTCCACGACATGAAACGTCGTGCGATCGCCTGCTATTCCAGCCAGTTTGCGGCGACCTCGCCGGGCCCGACCGTTCCGGAAAGGGTGGATGCCGCGGCAAGCTGGTGGGGCTCCCTGATCGGGGCTCGGCACGGCGAACCCTTCTACTCCCGGGAACCGCTCGGACTCCGGGGTTTTTCCGAACTCTGCTGACGAGTTTATGGGGCCAGGCGCGTCCAAATGACCCGATCGCGGCGACCCGGAGGGCGCGCGTGACCGGTGTAGGGGCCCGACTGCTTTCCTGCCGATACCCCCCATGTGGTCACGGTAAGCCGATCGGCTGCCACCATCGACCAGCGAACACCGGCAGGCCCGCTCTCTTTCGACCTCGGGGCATCTCATGGCTTCACGCGACATCAATGTCATCGCCCTGGTGAAGGGTTCGGAACGGTACGTGTTCCTGTTTGACGACGAGAGTCGCGAGGAAACCCTGAAAGCCCTCGCCCGCCACGCGGCCAACCCGGATCTGAGCTTCAGCTGGTACGACGCGTCCGTGCTCGGTCAGAAGGTCCGTCAGACCAGGCCTCGCAACCGGACAGTGGGGTTCGTGCCGCCGGCTGACCATGCCGCCTGACCGGCCCGCGTCGGGCGACTCGCAGCCGCAGCTGAGAGGGCAGACGGGCCGTGCCATCGAGCGATTCCTCGCCTTCATCGCTGCCGAACGGGGCGGGTCGCGGCTGACGCAGAAGAGCTACCGCGAGGACCTCGTCCAACTCCAGGAGTTTCTGGAGTCGGCTTCCTGCCGCTCGCCCGGCGATGCGAGCACGGCGGTTCTCCGCCGGTTCGCGGCAGGCCTCCACGCGGCCGGCTACGCGCCCGCCACGATCGCCAGAAAGCTCGCGAGCCTACGGAGCTTTTACCGCTTCGGCCAGCGTGAGGGTTGGTGCCCCACGAATCCTGCGAAGCCGCTCCGCAGCCCCCGTCAGAGCCGCAAGCTGCCGCGGTTCCTCACGCGTGACGAGATCGGCCGGCTCCTTCGCGTGCCGAAGCCCGGGTCGGCCGCCGGCCTGAGGGATCGGGCGATCCTCGAGCTGATGTATTCGGCTGGACTGCGGGTGCACGAGTTGTCGGGCCTCGACGACGGGGATCTCGACCTTCGTGCCGGGACCGTCCGCATCCGCGGGAAAGGCCGCCGCGAGCGGCTCGGCGTCGTCGGCTCGCACGCCCGCGCGGCGATCGAGGCGTGGATCGCCGCGCGGGCGAAGACCCGAGCCGCCGCGGTCGGGCCTCGGCGTCCGCTCTTCACCAACAAGCTCGGCGGAAGGCTGGGCGTCCGCGGCGTGGCCCGTCTCCTCGAAAAGCACCTCGCGACCGCTGGCCTCGCCGGCCGGGCGAGCCCCCACACCCTACGACACAGCTTCGCGACGCACCTGCTCGACGCCGGCGCCGACATCCGCAGCGTCCAGGAACTCCTCGGGCACAAG
>JBIIOJ010000288.1:0-4171 GCA_044337015.1 Pirellulales bacterium | reverse complement strand
CAGAGGAAGCCCTGCCGGTCGTGGGCGAGCAGCCGCTCGAGGAAATAGCCGGTGTCGGGATCGACCGACTCGGGGCTGACGTGCGGCTCGGCCGTGCTTGCGTAGGCGAGGTCGGCCGCCACAGGCGAATCGGCAGGGACCGTCTTCCCGCTCTTGTCCATAGCGGCCGGCCCGTGCGGGCCGCCGCCGGCATGATGGCCGCCATGGGCATGATGGCCGCCCCCGTGCGGGTCATGGCCCGCCAATTGCGCCGTGACGAAGTGCACGACCTGCTCGAAGGCGATCTTCGAGGATTCCTTGCGGCCCCAGTCGGCGAGCGCCGCGCCGGCGGGCTTCGCATCCTCGAACCCCGGGATATCGTGGCAAGAGTAGCAGGCGAGCTTCGCGATCGTCTTCTTGCCGACGTACTCGAGCAGTTGGCGATCCCGCTCGGCGGCGTTGGCGGGAAGCCCGAGCAGCATCCGCTCGTCGCCCTGAATCGAGGCCAGCTCCGGCGGGAGCCCGCTCTTTGCGTACTCCTCCGCCTTCACCGCCGGGAAACGGTCCTTGAGGTACATCGCCGCCAGTTCTTCGGTCGCCTTCCGCTCGTCAGCCGTGAGCGAGTCGGCCGCCGGGATGCCGGTCGGCTTCCAGCCGTCGTTCGAGGCCATGAGGTACGCCGTCGCGTCGGCCGCGGGATCGCTGAGCCGCCCGTCGGCGAGCTTGACCGGCTCGAGCAGCACGTTCGGCATGAGCGTCTTCGGGTGGTAGCGAGCGGGCTCCCGCAGCCAGCTGTAGAGCCAGGCCGGGCCATTCTTGTTCGAAGCGACCTTCGCTCCCATCCGCGAGAGATTCGGGCCATGGGTGCTCTTCGCGTCGGGGAAGTCGGAATGCTGGTGGCAGGCGAGGCAGCCGCGCACCTGGAACACCTTCTTGCCGCGTTCCACGTCGGGCGCGGCGGTGATGCCCTCGTAGGGCTTCACGAAGTCGAACGGCTGGCTCGACGCCGACAGGTAGCTGATCATCGAGCGGATCTCGATTGGCTCATACCGCTCGCTCTCCTCGAGCCCCTTGCCCGAGAGGTGTTCCCAGAGGCCGAAGAACCGGGGCATCTTCGTCGACGGCCGGAAGTCGGTCGGATCGCGGAGCCACGAGTAGGCCCAGTCGAAGCCGACCTTGTCCTTTACGTGGCGAAGGCTCGGGCCGACCTTCGGCAGGGATCCGGGAGTCTCGGGTTCCTTGAGGAGCACGGCGAGCTGGTGCGTCCGCCCGGAGAGCTTTGCGTCGGTGCCGGCGGCGGCATCGAGCTCGATCGCCTCGCGGAGCCGCTCGCGGGCCGCGCGGCCGTCCGGCCCGCCTTCGACCTCCTTCGCCCAACGCTCCGCCGTCGGGCCGAGCTCGGCAAGGCCGGGATCCGAGAGGACCGCCTGGGCCACCTCGTGGTAGTTGGGCGACAGCCGCATGTCCGGCCCAATCCGCTTGTCGGGCCCAGCGTAGCCATTGATCTCGTGGCAGCCGTAGCAGCCGTACTGGCGGATGAGGTGGTACCCCTCCACGAGCTTCTCGGCCGGCGGCTCCGGAAACCGCGGGCTCGGCTCGAGGTCGACGACCTGGTGGTGGCACTTCAGGCAACTGGACTGCTCGAACCGGTTCGACAGCATCGGGAAAATCCAGTGGTGGTTGTCGAACCACCCGTGCTCGTCGTGCCACTCGCGGGACTGCTTCGGGCTGTTGGGAGTGTGGCTGGCCCACTTGAAGCTCGTCGCGCTTCCCTGCCCCTCGTGGCAGATCGTGCAGCCGAACGTCTGCATCGGGTGCGGGCTCGTGGAGCCGACGAAGAGGTCGAGGCGGGGGTGGGACGTGTACGGCTCTGGAACGCCTCGGCGCACCTCGACGGCGAGGGGCGAGCCCCACGATGGAGGCGAGAGCAGACTCGAGACCGCCATCCGCCGGGCGAGGGTCTTCGTGCCGCCGACTTCCACGATCACGTCGCCGACCTGCACGCCCGCTTCGGCGGCGGGGCTGCCGGGCACGACGACACTCACGGTCGGATCCTCCTCGCGAAAGAGCCCTCGCGGCGATAGTCGGATCCCGTACATGTCCTCGAGGCGGTAATTGCCGTCGGCATCCTCGCCCGAAGCCTGCGACTTCTCGGACGCGGCGGGGGTCGGCAGGGCGATCGCCACCGACTCGGCACTGCAGTAGAGCGGCTCGCCCGGGGCTCCCGGGGCCGACTTGTCGATCCCCTTGTGGCAGGTGACGCAGCGGTCGAACCGGGCGACGTCGCGGAAATTGTTGTTGATCGTCAGCTTGGGCAACCAGATCTGGTCGATCTTCAGCGGACTGTTGAACGCGTCGAGCACCGGCAGTTCGAGCAGCGACTTGCCGAGGTTGGGGGCGCGATCGACGAGCGTCTTGGAGAGCATCGCGAGCTTCTGTTCGTGGTCGGCGAGCGACTTGCCGGCGGCGTCCTCCGACGCCGTTATCTGCCGCAGGAGCGACTCGAGCGACTTGCGGTGCGTGTTCGCCGCCTGCTGCTCGAGGTTCGCCTCCGACACCTCCGACCGCTTCGCGTCGGCGATGGCCAGGAGCGAGTCGAGTTGCGACTGTCCGGCTTCGTTCGAGACCGCCAACTCGTAATCGGCCCTCGCCTTGTCGAGCTGCGCCTTGCAGAGCTTCAACTTTCCGGCGAACTGATCCTCACGAAACTTCGCCCGCTTCACGATGTCGCGAAACCGCTCGAGGAGGTCGCCGCGGACGGCCAGCCGTGTCGCGGGGTCGGCCTCCGCGGCGAGCTTCGCGACGTCCTTCTCGGCGAAGTCGGCCGCCTGGGCGTCCGCGGCGACGGTGCGAACCTGGTCGAGAAACGCCTTCGCGAGCGCGGAGTCGAGGTCGGCCCGCGAAGCCTGCGACGCCGCCTCTCGCAGTTCGGCCGTCTTCTTCTCGTAGTCGCGGGAGTCCTGTTCTGCCACCCGCGCGGCCGCAGTCCATGTCTCGAGATCGCGGAATTCCCGCTGGTACTTCTTCCACGGACGAGCGTGGTCCACGGCAAGCATCGCTACCGTCGCCACGAGCAGCGCGACGGCCGACACGCCGAAGACGACGTGCAGGATCTTCAGGTCTCGCCAAGTCTGTTCGGTTGCGGGCATGGTGGGGAACTCCGACGGAAAAGCGCTGTCAGAAGTTCAGAGAAAACTCCGGGATGCTGATGATGTACTTCAGGTTCACCGTCCAGCGCAGGATCATCTTGAGGGGCAGCGTGAGCATCAGCAGCATGAGATTCATCATCACCATGTAGCGGATGAACCCCATCTTCTTGAAGGTGCCGCGGAAGATCGTCACGGCAAGCAGCGGCGGAAGGATCACGAGATAGGCACCCATGATCAGGAGCCCCGGGGCCTCGCGCAGCAAGATGTATCCAACCTGCGTGAGCGCGCCTGCCCCCTGCGGCGGCCGCGGCAGCGGACGGTCGAGCAGGTTCACCCAGAACATCTGCGGTAGGTCGACGTTGTTGAGCACTTCGACCTTGTAGGGGCTCCAGTACTCGAACGGACCGAAGAAGTTCCAATTGGGGCCGCGGAGGAACGTGCCCAGGATGATGAGCGTGATCCAGAGCTCGAGGAATCCGAACTGGAACGTGAGGTAGCTGAACTTCCGCTCGGCGATCGAGTAGTAGCCGTTGCCCTTCTTGTTGTAGTCGAGGTAGGGGATCGCCATGAGCCCGAAGATCACGAGGCTCGGCAGCACGACGCCGGCGTACCACGGGTCGAAGTAGACGAGCATTTCCTGGAGGCCGAGGAAGTACCAAGGCGCCTTCGATGGGTTCGGCGTCTTCACGCTCGATGCCGGCTCCTCGAGCGGCGCCTGAAGGAGGATCGCCCAGGCCAGCAGGAACGCCGACACAGCCACCATGCAGATGAGCTCCGTGTAGACGAGATCGGGCCAGACCAGCACCTTCTCGTCGTCGAGCTTCTCCATCGGAGGCTCGCCGCGGGCGATCCGCTCGTCGTTCACGACCGCCTGCTTGGTGGCGACCCAGGTGAAGAAGGCGAGCAGGAACACGAGCCCGACGATCGGCACGTTGTCGGGCTTCATCACGATCGACGCGAAGTTGGCGTCGGCCATCGAGAGGCCCATCGCCAGGAGCGAAACGTTGAAGATCGTCCAGGCCACCATCGGCTGGACGAAGAAT
>JBIIOJ010000055.1:0-13988 GCA_044337015.1 Pirellulales bacterium | reverse complement strand
GGCCATGCATCAGTCGGTGCTCTCGAAATACGTCGACCCGGAGACGCTCAACCGGCTGGCGGGCCGCGGCCTCGAGCCGCGTGGGCTCGTCGCCGGCACGCTCGCCGGCCACCACAAGTCGCCCTTCTCGGGCTTCGCGGTCGAGTTCGCCTCGCACCGCGAATACGTTCCGGGGGACGATCCGAAGCACATCGACTGGCGGGTCTACTTCACCCGCGACAAGTACTTCATCAAGCAGTACGAGATGGAGACGAACCTCGTCTGCCACCTCGTGCTCGATACGAGCGCGTCGATGCGGTACGGCGAGGGGGCGAAGCAGAAGCTCCTCGCCGCATCCAGGCTGGCGACGACGCTCGGCTACTCGGTCGTTCGGCAGGGCGACAAGGTGTCGCTCGCCACCTGCGATGAGGCGGTGATCGACTTCGTGCCCCCGAGCAACTCGATGGGGCAGGTCGTGCGGATGACCGAACGGATCGACGCCCTGAAGCCGACCCGCAAGACCCGTCTGCCGGAGTGTCTCGTCGACCTCTGCGGCCGGTTCGGCCGACGGAGCATCGTGCTCGTTTTCAGCGACTTCTTCACCGATGTCGCGCAGCTGGAGAAGGCGATCGAGCGGCTGCGGTATTCCAACCACGAAGTCGTGCTCTTCCAGGTGCTCCATCCCGACGAACTCGAATTCCGGTTCGAGGGCAATGTGAAGTTCCGCGGGCTCGAGATCGACGAGCAACTGCTCACGCAGCCGGCCGAACTGCGAAAGCGGTATCTCGAGGCGCTTTCTCGGTTCAATGAAAAGCTCGAGGAGGCCTGCCTGCGGAACAAAGTGGAGCGGGTCGTGGTCGACACCGGCCGCAACCCCGCCGAGGTGCTCGTCGACTACCTCAATGCCCGCAGCCTGCGGATCCGCGGTCGCTGACCGCTGACGGCTCGCGTCCACGCTGTCTCGTGTCGGTGCAGACCGGCAGTCTGCACATCGTGGAGCGAGTATTCCGCGAGAAAGATGCCGGGCCGTGAATTCCGATATATAAATGGTCCGGTAGCCAGTTGATTTGTTCGCCCGCCCCCGCCCGCACGAGGTCCGCCATGCACAACTGCTCGGCCCCCTCGATCGATCGCCAGGCCCGGGCATGTGCCTCGTTCAGGCTCCTGACCGTCGGCCTCGTGGCTGGCCTGATCGGCCTCCCCCGGGCCATGGCGACGCCCACGCCCGAGCAGATTGCGTTTTTCGAGACGAAGATCCGGCCGGTGCTCGCTCAGCACTGCTACCAGTGCCACTCGGCCGAGGCCCTGCGGGCCGGCAAGCTCAAGGCGAGCCTGCTCGTCGACTCGCGGGCTGGCATGGCCAAGGGGGGCGAGAGCGGCGCGGCCGTGGTGCCGGGCAAGAAAGAGGAGAGCCTTCTCCTGGCGGCGCTCAAGTACGACGGCTTCGAGATGCCCCCGGCCGGCAAGCTTCCCGACGAAGTGATCGCCGACTTCGAGACGTGGATCGACATGGGGGCACCCGACCCGCGTGACGAGCCGCCGGCGGCGATCGAAGAGCGGACGATCGACGTGGGCGAGGGGCGGAAACACTGGTCGTATCGCCGTCTCTCGCCGGTGTCGCCGCCGGAGGTGAAGAACACGGCTTGGCCGAAGAACGACATCGACCGCTTCGTTCTCGCCAGGCAGGAGGAGGCGGGAATCGCCCCGGCCCCGGAGGCACCGAAGGCCACGCTCGCCCGTCGGGTGTTCTTCGACCTCACGGGCCTGCCCCCGACGCCCGAGGAGCTGCAGCAGTTTCTCGACGACGCTTCCCCCGATGCCTACGAAAAGCTCGTCGATCGGCTGCTGGCCAGCCCGCGATTCGGCGAGCGGTGGGCCCGCCACTGGCTCGACACGGTGCGATTCGGCGAGAGCGGCGGCTACGAATTCGACGGCGACCGTCCCCACGCCCACCACTACCGCGACTGGGTGATCAAGGCCCTCAACGCCGACCTGCCCTACGACGAGTTCCTGCGAATGCAGGTGGCGGGCGACCTGATCAAGCCCGGCGACTACGACGCGACGGCCGCCACTGGGTTTCTCGTGGCCGGGCCCTATCCGGGGCAGGTGACGGCCAAGACGGTCGAGCCGATCCGCTACGACCAGCTCGATGACATGGTGGCCACGGTCGGCTCGAGCGTGCTTGGGATGACGATCGGCTGCGCCCGCTGCCACGACCACAAATACGACCCGATCGGCCATCGCGACTATTACGCGATGATCGCCTGCCTGGGCAAGGTGGTGCAGAAGGATCATGGGATCGACCTCAAGCCGGAGGCCTCCAAGCAGCGGCGGGAAGCCTGGCTTGCGGAACGCGCGACGGTGGCGGCCGCCTTGGAGCGGTTTCTCTCCACCGAGCTGCACTCACGGCTCGCGCGTTGGCTGGCGACCGAGGCGCCGGCCCGGCAGGCGGTGGCTTGGCTCGCGCTCGATCCCGAGTCGATGAAGGCCGCGCGGGCGACGCTCACGGCGGAAGCGGACGACACGATCGTTGCGTCCGGCACGCTTTGGGCGGACGACAGTTACACGCTCACGTTCCGGACGCACCACCGCGGGATCAAGGCGCTGCGGCTGGAGGCGCTGGCGACACCTGCGGCCCCCGGCGGTGGCCCGGGCACGGGTAAAGACGGCTCCTTCCGCCTCTCGACTATGACAGTGACCGCGACGCCGCTGGTCGCGGCCCCCGACCGCACTCCCGTCACGCCAAAACTGAAGGCCGTCATGGTCACCTCCGAGGCGCCGGGAAGGGAACTCGACAAGGCAGTCGACCTGAGCCAACTCACCGGCTGGAGCGTGGACGACGTGTCCGGCAAGGATCACGCCGCCGTGTTTGCTTTCGACAACCCGATCGGCTTCGACGGCGGCACGCTGCTCAAGGTGGAGTTGAGATTCAGCGACGGACATCACGGGCTTGCGCGGCTGCGGCTCGCCATGACGAGCGAGCCGACCGGGAACGATCTGGCTGCGGTCGCCGCACCGCAGGCCGCCCGCGAGATCGGCGCGGTTCTCGAGGCGGCGCGTGCGGCCGGCCGCGATCTGTCCGACCCCGCCGTCGCGAAGGACGCCGCGTGGTGGCTGGGGCGATTTGACGCCAAGGTGGGATGGGAAGTGGCGATGCTCGCCGCCGTGGAAGCCAAGGAGCCAAAGCCGGAGCTCTTGAACGTCTATGGCGCCACAAACGGACCCTGGGTGATCACCGGCAACAACCAGGCCGTGAAGAGCGGGAGCCAAGACGTGTTCGTGCTCGCCCGCGGCGAGGTGGGACGCAAGAAGGGGAAGGCGACGCCCGGATTCGTGCTGGCCACTATTCCCGCCGACGAAGCCGAGCAGAAACTGTTCTCCGGCCCCGACGCGCAGCCGCTGCCCGACACCCGACTGGGGCTGGCCGCCTTCCTCACCGACGTGACCCGGGGCTCGGGCCCGCTCGCCGCCCGCGTGATCGTGAACCGGCTGTGGCACCATCACTTCGGCCGCGGCATCGTGGCCACCCCCAACGACCTGGGCAAGCAGGGAGACCCTGCCACCCACCCCGAGCTGCTCGAATGGCTCGCCAACCGGCTCGTCGAGAACCGCTGGAGCACCAAGAGCATCCACCGGCTGATCGTGACGAGCGCCGCCTACCGGCAGTCGGGAGCCGTCAGCACTGCGGGGCATTCGCACGACCCCGACAACAAACTCCTCTGGCACCGCAAGCCCACGCGGCTCGAGGGGGAGTCGATCCGCGACAGCTTGCTCGCGGCCGCAGGCACGCTCGACACGAAGATGTATGGGCGGACCGGGCTCGACGTGAAGGTGCCCCGGCGGAGCATCTATCTGACCGTGAAGCGAAGCGAGCCGATCGGCTTCCTGCAGGTGTTCGACCAGCCCGAGCCGTTGCAGCCGGTGGGCGCCCGCGGCGTGGCGACCGTGCCGACGCAGGCGCTGGCGATGATGAACTCGCCCTTCGTGCGGGCGGCCGCCGAAGGTCTCGCCAAGCGGTCGCGCACGGCGGTCGGGCTCGCGCCGACTGCCGCAGCGGGCGCGGCGGTGATCGATTACTGCTTCACGGCCGCCATCTCCCGCCAGCCGAGCGACGCGGAGCGGAAGCGGTTTGCCCAACTGCTCGCCGCCCGCGAGCAGGCGAACGGTGGCAGTGCCGCGGGCCGGCAGACGGCGCTCGCCGATGTCTGCCATCTGATTTTGTGCCTGAACGAGTTCGTGTACGTCGATTGAAAGGAAGCCGGTGGAGGAAGCCATGAGCGATTCGCCATCGAGGATCGGTGACCTACTGCTGCCGGCCCGCCGGAGATTCCTCCGCGATGCGGGGCTCGGCTTCGGAGCACTCGCCCTGGCGTCGCTCCTCGGCGAGGAGAGCCGGGCCAATACAAGCGCCGGTGCCTCCGTGACACAATCGCTTCCTCACCATCCGCCGAAGGCGAAGCGAGTGATCTGGCTGTTCATGACGGGCGCTCCATCACAGGTCGACACCTGGGATTACAAGCCCGAGTTGCAAGCCCGCAACGGTCAGCCCCTGCCCGGCGCCGACAGCCAGGTCGGCTTCTTTCAGACGAGCGGCAAGTGCCTCGCGAGCCCGTTCAGCTGGTCCCGGCATGGGCACTCGGGCACGTGGGTGAGCGACCTGTTCCCGCAGCTCTCGAAGCACGTCGACGACATGTGCTTCATCCACTCGATGCACCTGCGGGCCAATAACCACGCACCGGCCGCGATGGAGTTGATGAGCGGTTTCAGCAGGCCGGGCATGCCGAGCATGGGCGCCTGGCTCGACTACGGTCTCGGCAGCATGAACCACGACCTGCCGAGTTTCGTGGTGATGCACGAGCGGAAGCCCCGCGGCGACGACCAGATCTGGTCGGCGGGTTTTTTGCCCAAGAGCCATCAGGCCCTGGCCATCGACGCGCGGCGGCCCGTGGCGATCGACAACCTCGCCCTGCGCGCGGGGCACACGCTCGACTCTCAGCGGGCGGAACTCGATCTGTTGTCGGCGCTCAATGCAGAGCATGCGGCGCTGCGGCCGACGCAGACCGACCTCGCGGCCCGGATCTCGAGCTTCGAACTGGCCTACCGGATGCAGACGGCCGCCCCCGAGGCGATCGATCTCTCGCGGGAGTCGCAGCTCGTGCACGACCTCTACGGCACCGAGGATCCGAAGTGCAAGGTGTTCGCCAGGCAGTGCCTCACGGCGCGGCGGCTCCTGGAGCGGGGCGTGCGGTTCATTCAGATCTTTGCCGGCAAGAATACGGCCGGCGATGGCGCCGTCGACGACGTTCCCTGGGACGGCCACGCCAACATCGAGACCAACCACCGCGAGTGCGGCCTGGCGACCGACCGGCCGGCGGCGGCGCTCCTGGCCGACCTCAAGGCCCGGGGCATGCTCGAAGACACGCTCGTGATCTGGGGGGGCGAGTTCGGCCGCACGAGCGACTCGCAGGGGGGCAAGGGACGCGACCACAACCCCGGCGGGTTCACGATCTGGATGGCCGGCGGCGGCGTGAAGCCCGGCTACCACTACGGCGCGACCGACCCCTTCGGCTACAAGGCGGTGGAGAACAAGGTGCATGTCAACGACCTGCACGCCACGCTCCTGCACCTGCTCGGCATCGACCACGAGCAGCTCACCTACCGCCACAACGGCCGCAACTTTCGGCTCACCGACGTCGGCGGCCACGTGATCCACGACCTGATCGCGTAACGCGAAAAGCCTTCAGGCCTCGTGCGGGCCACCGTGCGTTCGGTCAACCACCACGAGGACTCGCTGCCATGCTGACCAGATTCCAGTTGATGGTTCGGATGGCCTTGATTCTGGCCGGCGCGTGGCTCGCTCTCGCGGCACAGGCCGCGGATGTCCTCCTCGCACCGGGCGGTGACGACGCCGCCGACGGCTCGGCGGGCCGGCCGGTCGCCTCGCTCCGGCGGGCGCTCGATCGCGCCAGGGAAATTCGCAGGGCCGATGCGGCGCGGGCCACTCCGATCGAGATCGTCGTGGCCGACGGCCGGTATGAGATCGCCGGGCCGGTCGCGATCGGCCCCGAAGATTCCGGCACGGATAAATCACCGACCGTGATTCGGGCGGCGGCCGGTGCGAGGCCCGTCTTCAGCGGAGGCCGGGTGATCCGTGGCTGGCGGGTGGAGTCGGCGGGCGATAGCTCCCGCTGGACCGTGGAACTGTCAGACGTGAAGGCCGGCGGATGGAACTTTTCCCAGCTGTTCGTCAACGACCAACGCCGGTTCCGCCCGGTGCTCCCGTCCTCGGGCTGGCACACGATCGCCGGCAGACTCGATCCGTCGCCGGCATCTGCCGGCAAGGGGCACGACCGATTCGTGTTCTCGGGCGACGACCTGCGGGCCGACTGGGCGAATCTCGGCGACGTGGAGGTGGTGGCCGTGCACCGGTGGACGATGTCGCGGCTGCCGATCACGACGATCGCACCGCTCGATACCGACGCCGCCCAAAAAGCCGTCACGTTCGTCGGGCATACACGTGGCGTGAAGGAGTGGTGCTCATTTCCCAAGGGCAATCGCTTCCTCGTGGAGAATGTCCGCGAGGCGGTCGGCACGCCGGGATCGTGGTACCTCGACCGGCCGACGGGCATGCTCACCTACTGCCCGCTGCCCGGCGAGACGCCGGAGACGGCGGTCGCCATCGCGCCCTTTGCCGAGCGGTTGCTCGAACTGCGCGGCGACGCGGTGGCGGGCCGGCCAGTCGAGCATGTGCGGGTCGAGGGGCTTTCTTTCGCCCACGACAACTGGACGATGCCGCGGGCCGGGCAGTCGTATCCGCAGGCCGATACCAACGTGGCGGCGGCGATCGTGGCGACGGCCGCCAGGCACCTGGCCTTCGACCGCTGTGTGGTGCGGCATGTCGGCCGCTACGCGGTTGAGTTTCGCGCCGGCTGCCATGATTGCGCGATCGACCGCTGTGAATTCGTCGATCTCGGCGGCGGCGGCGTGATGGCGTCGTCGGAGGTGCACCAGACGACTGACGGCAACGCCAGCCCGAAGGGTCTCGTCGAGGCCGAGGCCCGGGCGGTGACGGGCATTGCCGTCCGCGACACGACGATCGCCCACGGCGGCCGTCTGCACCCTGCGGCGGTGGGCGTCTGGATCGGCCATGCCTCCCACTGCACGGTCGAGCACTGCGACATCCACGACCTCACCTACACCGGCGTCTCGGTCGGCTGGACGTGGGGCTACGGGCCCAGCCCGGCCCATCACAACCGGATCGCCCACAACCATATTTACGACCTCGGCCACGGTGTGCTCTCCGACATGGGGGGCGTCTACACGCTGGGTATCTCGCCCGGGACGGCCGTGGAAGGCAACGTGATCCACGACATCACCAGCCGCGACTACGGCGGCTGGGGCATCTACACGGACGAGGGCTCGACCGGCGTCGTGATTCGAAAGAACCTCGTCTTCCGCACCAGTTCCGGCGGGTTTCACCAGCACTACGGCCGCGACAACACGATCGAGAACAACGTCTTCGCGATGGCCCGCGACTGGCAGCTCCAGCGCAGCCGCATCGAGGATCACACGAGCTTCCGCTTCGAGAAAAACATCGTCTGGTGGAACTCATCCGCGCCGCTCATGAAGGGTGACTGGACCAAACAGCTCGTCACGAACTCGAACTGCTACTGGAACGCGGCAGGCCCGGTCGTCTTCCCGCATGATCAGGATCTCGCCGCCCGACAGGCGGCCGGGCAGGACGTGGGCTCGATCGTGGCCGACCCGAAATTCAAGGCCGCCGACCGGGGCGACTTCACGCTCGCCCCCGATTCCCCCGCTCTGGCGCTTGGCTTCGAGCCACTCGACCCGGCCGCCGCGGGCCGCCGCACGCCACGGTCGCTCACCGCCTCGCTCCCCGACGTGCCAACTCTCTGGCCGGAGAGCCGCACCCGGCCGCGGCCGGCGAGGAACTGATCGGGCGCTGGAAGGCAGAGTCGATGACCGCTTCATGGAGACCGTCCAACCCGCTGCGGTTGGCGGTGATCGTGAAGTCGATGTCGCACGCCGGCGGAACCGCGTCGAACAGTGGCGTTCGTCGCCAGCCACGTTGCGTTGACGTTGATTCAGCCGTGGACCGCGTTTGCACCCGCTTCATCGGCCGGGCTATTCTTCCCAACGGTCTGAGTCCCGAGAATCCGTCCGAGAAGAATGCCATGACTATTCGTGTTCGTCTGCGCGAGCGTCGCACGTTTCTGAAGACCTCGGCCGCGGGAGCCGTTTCGGCCGCCCTACCGTGGCGCCGGAGCCTCGCGGCGGAAACCGCTCCGAGCAACCGCATCCGGGTCGGGGCCATCGGCGTCGGCAAAAGAGCCTCGCTTCTGCTGGACCAACTGCCCGAGACGGCCGAGATCGTCGCCCTGAGCGACTGCAATCTGCCACGGGCCGAGGAATACAAGGCCAAGCGGACCGCCACCTGGCCCGTCTACCAGGACTACCGCCGCGTGCTCGATCACGAGGACATCGACGCCGTCGTCGTCGGCGTGGGGGATTTTCAGCGGGTGCTCCCCTGCATCGAGGCCTGTATGGCGGGCAAGGACGTCTACGCGGAAAAGCCGCTCACGCTCTACGTCCGGGAGGGACGGGCGCTCGTCGACGCCGTGCGAAAGCACGGCCGCGTGCTCCAAGTCGGCTCCCAGCAGCGGTCGATGGCGATCAATCGGCTTGCCTGCGAATTCGTGAGGAGCGGAGGCCTCGGCAAGCTGCTCGAGGTGCGGGCCGTGAACTATATGAATGCCCATGCGTCCCCCTCTCCGCTGCCCCCCGGCCAGCCCGTGCCGACGGGGCTCGACTGGAACATGTGGCTCAACCAGGTATCCGATCGCCCGTTCAACAAAGCGTGGATGGGCTGGTTTGGCTGGCGTGAGTTCGCCGGCGGTGAAATGACCAACTGGGGTGCCCACGGCGTTGACCAGATCCAGTGGGCCCTTGGTGCCGACGAGACGGGGCCGGTCGAGATCAGGCCGCTCACCGAGGGGCCGAACGGCCAGGTGTCGATGCGATATGCCGACGGCGTCGTCGTGAACTTCATCCTCGAAAAGGGCCCGGTGGGGGGGGCGGTCTTCATCGGCGAGAAGGGGAAGCTCGAGATCAACCGCAACAAGATCACGAGCAATCCGCCGGAGATCGCGGTGAAGATCCTCGAAAAGCTCGACGTCGCCGAGGAGGAGCGGAAGTGGAGCGACCAGACGGCGCTCTGGCAGGCCCGCGACCACATGCAAAACTGGCTCGACTGCATACGTTCACGGGAAAAGCCGGTTGCCGACGTCGAGATCGGCCACCGGTCCATCACGGTCTGTCACCTCGCCAATCTGGCCCGGCAGGCGGGCCGGTCGCTGCGATGGGATCCGTCGAAGGAAAAATTTATCGACGATCCCGCGGCCGACGCCCTGCTCGTTCGCGAACGCCGCAAGGGGTTCGAGCTGCCGAGCTGATCGAGGTCGCAGCCGCCGCCCTGGAAACCCACCATGCCCCGCCAGCTCGACACCATCCGCAACATCGGCATCGTCGCCCACATCGACGCCGGGAAGACGACGCTCACCGAGCGGATGCTCTTTTTCACGAAGACGAGCCACCGGCTCGGCGAGGTCGACCGTGGCACGACGATCACCGACTTCGACCCCGAGGAGCAGGAGCGGGGAATCACGATCTACTCGGCGGCCGTGTCGTTCCAGTGGCGGGACGTGACGGTGAACCTCATCGACACGCCCGGCCACGTCGACTTCACTGCCGAGGTGGAGCGGAGCCTGCGGGTGCTCGATGGCGCGGTGGTCGTGTTCAGCGCCCGCGAGGGGGTCGAGGCCCAGAGCGAAACGGTCTGGCGGCAGGCCGACAAGTACGGCGTTCCGAGGATCGCCCTGGTCAACAAGCTCGACCGCGAGGGTGCCGACTTCTTCGGCACTGTCGACCAGATCGAGAAGCGTCTCGGGGCGAAGCCGCTCGTGCTCCATGTGCCTTTAGGGATGGGCCCGCCCCACGTGAAGGATCCCTTCCGCGGGATCGTGGACCTCGTCGAGATGCAGCTGCTCACGTTCCCGCCCAAGGACGAGGCGTTGGCCGGCGGCGCGGCCCTTGCGGCGATCACGAGGTCTCCGATCCCCGAGGAACTCGTCGACGCCGCCGCCCAGTATCGCGAGCACCTCGTGGCCACGCTTTTCGACTTCTCCGACGAGATCGCCGAGCTTGCCATGCAGGAGGCGCCGATCCCGCCCGACCTCATGCGGAAGGCAATCCGGCAGGCCACGATTCAGCGGAAGATCGTACCGGTGCTCTGCGGCTCGGCGCTCGATTGTATCGGCATCCAGCCGGTGCTCGACGCGGTGGCCTACTACCTGCCGAGCCCGGCGGACGTGCCGCCGGTCGAGGGGCTCGATCCGACCAAGAAGACGCCAGGGACAATCGCGAGAAAAGCCGATCCGAAGGCCCCGTTCTGCGGCCTGGTCTTCAAGATCATCGCCGAGAAGCATGGTGACCTCTATTTCGTCCGCATCTACTCCGGCGTGCTCAAGGCGGGCAGCCGGGCCTGGAATCCGCTCCGCCAGAAGAAGGAAAACATCGCCCAGCTCTGGCACGTGCAGGCGGACCGCCGCGAGCAGATCCCGGAGGCGTTCGCCGGCGACATTGTGGGCGTGATCGGGCCCCGGGCGAGCGTCACGGGCGACACTCTCTGCGACGCGAACGAGCCGATCCTGCTCGAGAGCATCCAGTTCCCGGAAACGGTGATCTCGATGGCGATCGAGCCCGAGACGAGCCTCGAGCGAAAGAAGCTCGCTGACACGCTCGAGATGATGAAGCGGCAGGACCCGACCTTCCGCGCGATCGAGAGCGAGGAGACGGGGCAGACGCTCATCTCCGGCATGGGTGAATTGCACCTCGAGGTGATCCGCCATCGGCTCGAGCGGGACTTCAACCTGAAGTGCCGTGTCCACAAACCAAGGGTGAGCTACAAGGAGACCATCGGAAGGCCCGTGACCGTGTCGGCCTCGATCAACCGGCTCGTCGGCGGGCAGACGCTTCAGGCGACGGTGACGCTCCGGGCCGAGCCGGTCGACGAGCAGGTCGGCGCGACGGTGGAGCAGGGGTGGTTCCCGGAGACCGAGTCGCTCGCCGAACTCGCCGCCCTCATGACCCAGTCGGTCCGCGAAAGCGCCGAGCGGGGCGGGCTCAAGGGCTGCCCGCTCTGGGCCGTCCGGATCGTGGTGCTCGAAAGCCCGGTCCCGGAGGCGTTTCCCTCGGACGTCGCGGTCCGGATGGCGGCGGCGGAGGCGATCGACAGGATGCTCGACGAGGCGGGCACGGTGCTCCTCGAGCCGCTCATGAAGGTGGAGGTGAACGTGCCCGAGGAGCACCTCGGCGACGTCATCAACGATCTTCAGCAGCGTCGGGCGATCATCACGGCCACGGAAATCCGCGGCGGGGTGAACGTGCTCACGGCGGAGGCGCCGCTGGCGAGCATGTTCGGCTATTCCGCCGCCGTGCGGAGCGTGAGCCAGGGCCGGGCGAGCTTCACGATGGCGCCCCTCAGGTACGGCCCCGCCCCCGCGGAGACGGCCGAGGCCTTCGTCTGAACCGGAGCCGCCTGGGGGGCCGGTCGGGGCGGCTGGCATGGGGTATGCTTCAAAGTTCTCATCGGCCACACCCCCCATCCGAAGGAGCCCTCCAGATGTCGTTTCGTCGCCTGATCGCGGCCGCCTGTTTTACGACGGTTTTCCTGGCCGGAGTGGCGTCAGCCGACGTGACACCTTCGCAGGCCCCGCCCGAGCCGGAAGGGATGGAGTCGATCTTCAACGGCCGCGACCTCGCCGGCTGGGATGGCGACCCGCGGCTCTGGAGCGTGAAGGACGGCGTGATCCACGGTGAGACCACGAAGGAAAACGCCGCCAAAGGAAACACGTTTTTGATCTGGCAGGGGGGCCCACTCCGCGACTTCGAACTGCGGCTCTCGTTCCGCTGCACCGCGGCGAACAATTCCGGCATTCAGTACCGGTCGAAGCACATCACGGATGCCGCGGCTCCCAACAAGTGGGTGGTCCGTGGCTACCAGCACGAGATCCGCAACCAGGAACTGTTTCCGGACGTGCCTGGATTCATCTACGACGAGGGGGGCACCCGCGGCCGCATCTGCCCCGTCGGCGAGCAGGCTGCATGGGACGCTTCCGGCAAGAAGGTCATCGGCGCGCTCATCGAACAGGAGGAATTCAAGAACCTCATGAAAATCGACGATTGGAATGACGTCGTGATCAAGGCCGAGGGCAACCGCCTGCGGCACTACCTCAACGGCCGTCTGATCCTCGACTGCACGGACGGCGACCCGAAAAGAGCCCTCTCGGAGGGTGTTCTCGCCCTGCAACTGCACGCCGGCGCCCCGATGTGGGCCGAATACCGAAACATCCGGCTGAAGCGGTAATGGTGAAGCCGTAATTGCGTCAAACGTGCTGGCTCGGGGCTGCCCGTATGCCGCTCGCCGGACGCTCGCTACGGGTTCGGGGCTGCCCGTGCCACGTCTCCGGACGCTCGCTGCGCCCATCCTGGGCTTTCGCTCGCTCGGAGCTGCCTGCGCTCCGGCATCCTGCCTTCGCTGGTCAGCTACGCCGGCGACATGGCACGGGCAGCCCCGAACCGGTCAAGCGTGGTGCTGATTGGGGCACATAGGCACTCTGATGCTGAACGCCGGGGGAGCGGACGTTGAGGAGCATCAGGTGTATCCTCACCGTAGCGACGATGCGTCCGCTCCCCCGGCGGCAAAGCGGCATCCATCAGATCCCGCAGAAAACGCCCCGGAAATTCGCTCTGCCGATCGACTCGTAGGGCATGAATGTCGGGGACGCATAAAGATTGCGTCAGGCGTTTTTTCGCCGGATTCTCGCTGGAACAACGGAGCATTCGATCGCCCGGCGTTCGATCCCGGCGCGAAAAACCGTCTGGACGGGGGTTTTTCAACAGGGTTGTTGACACGTTGAAAACTGAAATTTAGATTTCTGGGCTCGCCTTTTTGGAGTTAGAGTGTGGCCGGGCCGACGCAGGAAATCATTCGTATTCGCATGGAAGCCTACGATCATGCGGTGCTCGATCAGAGCGCCGCGGAGATCGTCGATACCGCCAAGCGGACGAATTCCGAGGTGCATGGCCCGATCCCGCTGCCGACGCGGATCGAGCGGTACACGGTGCTCTCGAGCCCGCACATCGACAAAAAGGCGCGGCAGCAGTATGAAATCCGGACGCACAAGCGGGTGATCGACATCGTTCAGGCGACCGCCAAGACGATCGAGGCGCTCAACAAATTGAGCCTCCCGGCCGGCGTCGACATCAAGATCAAGGCATCATCCAGGTAGAAACAAAACCAAGGAGCGCACGGCACGGCATGCGTGGAAGGCGGCTCGGGTAAGGCTCATCAAAGATGGGTGCTCCCGGTCGTCGACGGCGTTGAGCGTGAAAGCGAGACCGGCTCTGGCGGACGGATTCTTATTTCCGTCGTCGCCAAGCTCGTATCGGGTGCGTCGACATCATCATGAGTGAAGCGACGGAAACCACAGCAGCTGCCGAAAACGCTCCGCCGGTCCATTTCAAGGGAATTCTCGGCCGCAAGGTCGGCATGACCCAAGTATTCGACGATGCGGGCGGAATCGTTCCCGTGACCGTGATCGAGGCCGGTCCGTGCCCGGTGTTGTGCGTAAGGTCGTCAGACCGGGACGGCTACGAGGCGGTCCAGATCGGCTTCGCCGACAAGCCCCGTCGGCTCGCGAGCCGGTCGGTTCGCGGCCAGGTCGCGAAGCTCGATAGTCGCCGGTCGAAGAAGCTCGCGGAGGCCGGGGTGGCTCCGCTGCCGAAGGCGAATTCGGAGCCGAAGCGGTTCGTGCGGGAGTTTCGTCCGCGAAAGAACGGCATCGACGTGTCCGGCCTGACTGTCGGCCAGGTGCTCACGGTTTCCGTGTTCGAGGGTGTCGATGCCGTCGACGTCACGGGCACGACGA
>JBIIOJ010000287.1:0-4192 GCA_044337015.1 Pirellulales bacterium | reverse complement strand
AATCGGGAAATCCGCGACGCCACCCGCCGCCATCGCATGGCCTGGACGCCCTACGGCATCGTGCAGGACGAGACCCGGGCATCGCTCTCGATCCGAAGGGCTGCCTGACGAGGACGCGATCGTTGTCGGCCCCCATGCGCTAGTACGCCGGTCTCGCAGCGAAGAATCGCAAGCTGTTCAAGCGGACGGTGGGGTAGCCAGCGGGTTCGTCGGGTACTGGGCGGTCGGAGTGATGGTGCCCTTCACCCCCAACCGATAGGCCCGGGCCACGAGCGCGTTGTACTCGACCTCGGCGGGAAACTGGTCGCGGGTCAGGATGGTTCCCGAGGTCCCGGTCGAGTCGCCGACGATCGCCCAGCTGTAGTCCGGGGCGTAGTCCAGGATCCAGTAGTTGCCCGGCTCGTCGGTGGTGGGGGGGCCGGAGAAGCTCACGCTGAAGCGGGTGTTGGCGGCGTTGACGGGGATCGCCGAACCCGTCATGGTCCACTCCGGGCCGTCGGGTCCGAAGGTGCCGAAATTCCGAACCGCGATGCCGCCGTTCGGCTCGGGCGTATATTCCATCTTGATGTTGACCAGCCCGTTCGCCGGCTCCTGCTTCACGCTGCCCTGTTCGTACCACGTGCCCACGTACTGAGCGATGTCAACCGGCGGCGGCGCGGGCAGCGTGGTGACCCCGGCCCCGCCCATCACGATCCGCTGGTTGGGGACGTAGGTGCCGTCGTTGGGATTCGCGTAGAGGCCGTACAAAGGATCGATCGGCCCGCGGCCCGCGTAGATGTCGTTGATCCAGCCGGTGGCGAGCGTGATCACGGCGTCGAGAGCGGTGACGTCGTCAAACTGAACGCCGAAGAACTGACCGGGGTACACGGCCACGAGCTGCTCCGTGGTGCGGCCCCAGTTATTCGCAGCCTGCGGCGGCGAGGCGATCTGGTAGAGCGGGATATCCAAGGATTCGAGCTTGGCGACCGATGCGGCGAACTGGTCCGTGCTGGCCACCCCGTCAAACATCACCACGCCCAGCACGTTCGTGGCGGCGCCGTTGTCGACGGTGCGAGCGGCCGCCTCGGCGGCGAACCCGCCGCCCAGACGCTGGCCGGCAAGCAGAATCTTCTCAGGCAGCACCCCCTGATAGCCGGCGGCGGTCGCGCTGATGGTGAGCGCTCCGCGATCGCCGAGCATCATGCCGGCGACCGCCTCCTGCATGGCCGCACCGCCGAGGAAGCACCCGGGCTGGGTCGGGATCTCGAACGAGCTGATCGCGGGCGCGACGACGATGCTGTTGGTCTGCCCCGCGATCTGGGTGGCGACCGCCGCCAGGGCCGCCGCGTCGCGAAGCTCGCCTTGCTGGAGCCAGACGACGCCGTTGGCCGAGACTTGGCCGTCGGCCTGGGTCGGGAAGTACCAGTCCGCCGACGTCACGAAGCCCCTGGGACCAAACGGGATGGCCAGCGACGAGCTGCCGGTTGTCACACCGGTCACGCCGTTGCTTTGCGGCGGCGTGACGGCCCCAGAGAGGCCGTTGACGCCGGTGTTGACCGCAGGCCCCGGCTCGAACCCGGTCAGCCCGCCAATCGCGGCCAGTTCCGCATCGAGCCTCCACTCCGCCGCCGACCACGTGTTTGCCAGCGGGGTCGGGAGCGGCGTCGCCGCGGCATCGCCCAAGAGAATCGGCTGATTCGCCGCGGCATAGAAGCCGTATTGGGCGTCATCCGGCGCGACGCCCGCATAGAGGTCGTTGATCCAGCCGGCGGTCAGCATGCGGGCGGCCGCCGCGTTGCTGCCGCCCACCATGGCGTCGACGTGCGAACCGCCGTTGAGCACGACGCCGCGAAACCGGCCTGGGTCCGTCGCCACGAGCGCGTTGGTGGTGGCACCATAGGCGTTCCAGAGCTGCGCGGGGGCCGCAAGCTGATAGACGGGGATGAAACGGGCATCCAGTTCGGCCACCTGCGTCGCGAAACTGCCGGTACCGTCGAAGGCACCACGCGAGACGCCGTCGTACATGATCACGCCGACGAGGTCGGTGGACGCCAGATTGTGCGCCGCGTAGTCGGCCGCGACCGCCGTCGCGAAGCCGCCACCGGCGGAATGACCGGCGAGCACGAACTTGCCCGTGAGTTCGCTGGCCGCCCCGACATAACCGGCCGCCGCCGCGCTGCCGGCCAGCGCCGTTCGGTCGCCCACGAACAACGACGCCACGGCCCGCACGGCTGAATCGCCAGCGAGCGACCAGTTCATGCCGGTTGGCAGCGACGGCGCCACCACGATGCTGTTGGTCTGCCGGGCGAGATCGAGGGCCAGCGAGGCGAGAGAGCCGCCGGTGGCGCCGGAGGCATGCTGGAGCCAGATCACGCCCTGGGCGTCGATCGTGCCGTCGCCCTGGGTCGGGAAGTACCAATCGGCAGGCGCTACCACGCCGTCGCCGAAGGGGATCGCAAGCGTGGAGCTGCCCACCTGCACGCCGGTGACGCCGTTCGGTGTTCCGGGTAGGCTCGGATCGCCGCCAAGGATTCCCACAGGGGAGGAAACCGAGCGTGCGCTGGCCGAGTTCATCCCCACGGCCGGCACCGGGGCCATCACCGGCACGAACCCTGTCGCCCCCTGCCCGCGGAGCGACATCGTGAACGCGCCGCCCGTGAACGCACCCGCAATACGGCTCACCCTGCCTTGGGCGTTCACCCACACGTCCACCGGCACGGGGCTCCCGTCGCGGCCGATGCTCGGGGCAGGCTGCAGGTTGGCCAGCGGGATCATGCCCGCGAACGTCGAGAGCCCCACGACGGCCCGATAATGCCGGCCATACAAATCTCTGCCGACATACTCCACGCTCTTCGCGAACTCGATTCCGGGAAGCGTCTGCACAGGCGTCAGCGACGTGGCGAGGCGATTTTCGCCGAGCATGGTTCGCCGCATCCCCGTCGGGAGCGCCTCCGGCGGCGGCACCATGAATCCGACGGTGGCGTCGATGTCGAGCACCGCGGTGCGCGTGTCGAGCCACCCGGTCGAACCGGCCGACACCACGAAGTCCTCGACGGCGACGTCGAAGGAATAACTCCGGGCCTTCTGCGCCCGATAGGCGGCCCGCCCAACTTCGTTCAGTTCAAGCCGCAGCTTCGAGGCGTGCTGGGTAAGCAGGTTGCCAGAAAGGCTGCTCGCAAGGTAGTTCTCGACCTGTCCGACCGCGTTGTCGCCAATCTCGCTTCCCACCACGAGCGACCCCGCGCACCGTCCGGTCGCCGCGACACCGAACCCGCCGTTGGAGACGATCTCGTTGCCGGCACCCGGATTCCGGCTGCCGATCTTGAGGCCCCGTGCAGCCTGGAGCGACACACCATTGCCAACGTTGCCGCTGAAGAAGCTGCTGGAGATGACGGTGCTCCTGTAGACGCCGGGGCCGACCAGTAGCCCGACGCCATTGCCTGTGCTCGTCACGCCCGTGATCCGGGAACCTTTCGATCCACCATCGAAGCGGATGCCGGCACCCCCGAATCCGCTGATCATGCGGGCATCGGAAAGGGGGGAGAACACGACGTCGTCGACGTTCGCCCCGATCACGAAACCGCTCGCGCCGGCGGTGGTGCCCGATCCATCCAGAACGAGCCCTCCGCCGACGAGCACGCGGCCGGCTTTCGCGAGCGTGATGCCCTGCAGGGGCAGCCGGCTGCCAATGTCACCCGCCATCGTGATCGTCCGTCCGGCGGAGAGTTGCAGCCGGCCGACACCGTCGATCGTGGACGAGAAGGAGATGTCGCCGCCGGCCTGAAGGGCCACGCCATTCAGGAGCGTCACGCCGCCGCCGAACGACTGGGAACCTCCGGCGGACACCACGCTGGACGCCAGCAGAATCCCGTGAGCAACGCCCTCACCCTCCGTCGCGAGGCTCACGCCACCTGCTCCCTTCGCCACGATCTGACCGGTGATGGCGATGCTGTCGCCCGACCCCTCGCCGGTGTCGATCAAGAAGCTTTGCGCAGCCGCCCCTCGACCGATGGCGGCGAGGTTCACCCCGCCGGACCCGATCGTGATTGAATCCGTGTTTGCCCCTCCCACGATCGAGAGTCCCGCGAACTTCCTGATTTGCTTCAGGTCCACCGTGATCGTGTCGTTCACGGCATCGACGGAAATGCCGTCGAACGGAGCGGCCATGGCAAGCTTGCCCGCCGTCGCGGCGGTGATCGTCAGCCTGGCGGCT
>JBIIOJ010000286.1:0-4207 GCA_044337015.1 Pirellulales bacterium | reverse complement strand
GAAACTCGACGGCGTCGAAGTGAGCGTGATGGCGATCACCGACGGCCATGGGATCGTGACGCTGCCTCCGCTCCAGGACCACAAGGCCGCGCACGACGGCGACACCGGCCCCAACACCGGCGGCATGGGTGCCTACTGCCCGACACCGTTCGTGGACGCGGCATTGCTCGCCGAGATCGAGGAGCGGATCCTCGTGCCGACTGTGCACGCTATGAAGCGGAGCAAGGTGCCCTTCCACGGCGTGCTCTACGCGGGGCTGATGCTCACGGCGCAGGGCCCGAAGGTGCTCGAGTTCAACGCCCGCTTCGGCGACCCGGAATGCGAGGCCCTCCTCGTGCGGATGGATTCAAGCCTGCTCGAACTGCTCGACGCCGCAGTCGATCGCCGCCTCGACTCGGTCGCGCCGCCCACGTGGCGGCCCGGCGCAAGCGTGACGGTCGTCATGGCATCGGAGGGCTATCCCGGCGAGATCACGAGGAGCGGGCCGATCCGCGGCCTTGCCGCAGCCGGGCGGGAGGGCGTGCAGGTGTTCCACGCGGCGACGAAGCTCGTCGACGGGCAGGTTGTGTCGGCCGGCGGACGCGTGCTCGCCGTCACGGCCACCGGCGCGTCACTCGGCAAGGCGAAGCTCGCCGCCTACTCGGCCGTCAAGGAGATCCGCTGGGACGGGGCGTGGTGCCGCAAGGACATCGCCGACAAGGGGCTCGCCCGCGAGCGGACGATGGCGGCCCAGCATGACGACGGCGCGGCCGTGGCCGCGACGTCGGATTGATTTACCGATCGACCGATTGAACCGGGAGTGCCGCGGGGCGAACGATGAAACTTCGGGCTGGCATCGTCGGGCTGGGCAGCCAGTGGGAGCAGCGATACAAGCCTGCCCTGCGGGCCCTGGCCGACCGCTTCGAGGTCCGCGGCATCTGCGAGCAGGTCGCGCACCGGGCGGCGAAGGCGGCGGCGGAGTTCGGCGCCGTGCCGGTCGATGGCTACCGGGCGCTCGCGGCCCGCGACGACGTGGACGTCATTCTCTATCTCGCCGACCAGTGGTGCGGGCCGATGCCGATCCTCGCCGCCTGCGACCACGGCAAGGCGGTCTATTCCGCGATCTCGCTGCCGATCGACGTCCCCGAGGCGGAGCAGCTGCGGGCGAAGATCGACGCCTCGGGAATCGCCTTCATGGCGGAATTGCCGAGAAGGCACGCCCCCGCGACCGTGCGGCTGAAGGAACTCATCGCGACCCGGCTCGGCGGGCCGAGGATGCTCTTCTGCCACCGCAGAGTGCCGCTCGGAAGGCGGTCCGCGCCGAGCCTGCCCCGCGACCGCGCGACCGAGGCCCGCGACCTCATGGAACTCGTCGACTGGTGCCGCTATGTCGCGGGTGCCGAGCCGACGAGCGTGGTCGCCGTGCGGCACGCCGAGGCACCGGGCGGCCTCGACGACTACCAGATGATGAGTCTCGACTTCACGCAGGAAGGCCGTCCCGGCGACGGACCGATCGCGCAGGTGAGCTGCGGCTACTACATGCCGGAGCAGTGGGAGGAGGCCGTGGGATTCCGGCCGCCCCCGGCCCTGCAGGTCGTTTGCACCAACGGGATCGCCTTCGTGGACCTCCCCTCGAGCCTCGTCTGGTTCGACTCGTTCGGCCGCCACCAGGAGTCGCTCGACAGCGACCGGCCCGTCGACGAGCACATGCTCATCCAGTTCCACCGCAAGGTGACGAGCCTCGTGCGGGCCGTGAGCGGCCTCGACGACACGCTCCGCGCGATGAAGATCGTGGCGGCCGCCTCCGCGAGCCAGTCCGAGGGCCGCCGCATCGCGCTCGGGTGAGCGATCGTTGCTTGACGAGGCTGCATCACGCCGAGCTTTTTTCACGTCAACTCCGCTGGGTTCGGGGCTGCCCGTATGCCGCTCGCCGGACGCTCGCTTCGGGCATCCTGCCCTCCGCTCGCTCGGATGCAGACTTCGCTGCGCAATCCTTGCTTCGCTTGTCTGCATACGCCGTCTCGGGCACACGGGCAGCCCCGAACGGTCAAACGTGGCACTGGATGGGTCACACAGGCACATGGATGCTGAACGCCCTAGGGGGAGCGTGGTCGAGGGGGTGGGGAACGTTGAGGAGCATCAGGCGTATCCTCGCCGTAGCGACGATGCGTCCGCTCCCCCGGCGGCAATGCGGTATCGTTCAGCCGCGCGGAGTCGGTTCGAGAGGCTTGTGACCGCGCATACACCTGGGGCCCGCTAAATCACAACGCCGCGACGACGAGGTCGCCGACGGCCTTCGTGCCGTGGCCCATCTTGCCGGCGGCCTGGCTCTTCATCTTCGTACCGGTGACGTGGGCGACCGCCCGGTCGATCCTCGCCGCCGCGGCCGGCTGGCCGGAGTGCTCGAGCAGCATCGCCATGGCGTTGATCGCCGCGATCGGGTTGATCACGTCCTGGCCGGTGTATTTCGGGGCGCTGCCCCCCATCGGCTCGAACATGCTCACGCCCCGCCTGCCGTCGGGAGCGACGTCGGGGTTGAGGTTGCCCCCCGCGGCCACGCCCATGCCTCCCTGGATGATGCCGCCGAGGTCCGTGATGATGTCGCCGAACATGTTCGTGGTGACGATCACGTCGTAGGCCTCGGGGTTCTTCACCATCCACATGCAGCAGGCGTCGACGTGGTTGTAGTCGGTCTTCACGTCGGGATATTCCCTGGCCACCTCCTGGAAGGTCCGCCACCAGAGGTCGTGCCCGAAGGTCAGCACGTTCGTCTTCGCCACGAGCGTGAGCGTCTTCTTCGGGCTGTTACGCTTTCGCGTGTACTCGAAGGCCCAGCGGACGCACCGCTCGCATCCCTTCCGCGTGTAGACCGCCTGCTGGACGGCGACCTCGTCGGCCGTGCCCTTCTTCAGGTGGCCGCCGACGCCGCAGTAGAGGTCCTCCGTGTTCTCGCGGACCACGACGAAGTCGATGTCCTTCGGGCCCCGCCCCGCCAGCGGCGTCTCCACGCCGGGCAGGAGCTTCACCGGCCGCAGGTTGATGTACTGGTCGAGCTTGAACCGCAGTTCGAGCAGGAGCCCCTTCTCGAGGATGCCGGGAGCGACCCCGGGATGACCGATCGCGCCCAGGAAGATCGCGTGCTTTCCGCGAAGCAGGTCGAGCCCGCCCTCGGGAACGATCTCGCCCGTCCTCAGGAATCGATCGCCGCCCCAGTCGAGCGTCTCCACGTCGTAGGAGAAGCCCTCGAGTTTCGCGACGGCTTCCAGAACCTTCATCGCCTCGGCTGTCACCTCGGGGCCCGTTCCATCACCCGGGATGGACGCGATCGAAAGGCTGCCGGCTGCCATGCATGGTTCCTGGAGGTTGGTGGGGATCGGGTCAGTTGTTGCTGAAGTCGAGCTTCTTGCCGTGGCGGCCGCCGAGCGGATTCTTCAGGAACCGGGTGCGGCAGGCTTCGCAGAGATCGAAACGAAACACTCGTGTCGCATCGTCGTCGAACGCGTCGCACTCCTCGTCGAGCTGCGACTCCTCGATCCGCTCGAGCATCTCCTGCACCTCCTCGAGGTGATCGATCTCGTCGAGGTCGCCCTCATCGCAACGCCCCTCGTCGACGGCCTGGAACACCTCGATCTTGACGACGTGCCGCACCTCGGAGCGGGTGTCGATCGGCCGTTTGCAGAGGTCGCACGAATAATGAAGCATGATGGGCTCTCCGGAGCGTGGCCTGGAAAAAACGTTTGCGTCTTTCCGTGAGTCTGCCTCCATCCTCCGAGCGTGGCAAGTGTCGAGGCGTTCACCGAACGGGGCTTCGGCAGGGGCCGGTTCGGCCGACATGGCGTGTTTCACGCAACCGGCATGGGAAAAACTTGGCAACGGCGATCCGTCCGCGCTACACTCGGGGGAGTAGAGAAGCCTCGCGTTCCCACGAACGACCGGTTCAACCATGCACGGCATCTCCATGACGGCCCAAACGGCGCCACTCTCCCTGAGCGTGCTCGTGCTCAACCGGTCTTTCGTGGCCGTGCATATCGTCAACGTTCGCCGGGCCCTGACGCTGCTTTTCCGCCAGCTCGCGGAGGTGGTGCACACCGAGGAAGGGCAGTTCGCCGCCTACTCATTCGAGTCGTGGCGAGAGCTTTCCGCGATGCGGGCCAGCTTCCGCAGCCCCGAGGAGGACTGGATCCGGGCCGTGGGATACGAACTCCAGGCTCCCCGGGTGATCCGGCTG
>JBIIOJ010000054.1:0-14037 GCA_044337015.1 Pirellulales bacterium | reverse complement strand
GGGGCACACAGGCACCCTGATGCTGAACGCCGGGGTAGCGGACGTTGAGGAGCATCAGGTGTATCCTCACCGTAGCGACGATGCGTCCGCTACCCCGGCGGCAATGCGGTCTCCTACAAACCAATGCGGTCTCCCGGAACCTTCGTGAAAGCTTGATCAGACGTCGCAGAGCGACACGGCTTCGCGGAGGCCGGCGAGGGGGTCGCGGGTCGGGATGAATTCCTGGCCGACGTAGCCCTTGTAGCCGATGTCGACGAGCTTCCGCATGATCGGCGGGTAGTTGATCTCCTGCGTGTCGTCGAGTTCGCCGCGGCCAGGATTGCCGGCGGTGTGCACGTGCCCGATCACGTCCTTGCACTCCTCGATCCGGCGGATCACGTCGCCGTTCATGATCTGCACGTGGTAGATGTCGAAGAGCATCTTGAGCCGAGGCGAGCCGACGCGGCGGATGATGCCAGCGACGTAGTCGACGTCGTCGCCCTGGTAGCCGGGATGCCCCTTCATCGGGTGCGTGCCGTCCCTCGAATTCAGGTGCTCGAGGCAGATCGTCACCCCCTTCTTCTCCGCATGGCCGACGATCTCCTTGAAGCCGGCGACGCAGTTGTCGGCCCCCTCCGCGAGCGAAATCTCGCCGCTCTTCGGGTTATCGGCGTCGCGGAACTTGAAGCCGGTGAAGGCGATGACGGCCGGAAAGCCCGCCTCCGCGCAAGCGTCGATCATCTTCGTCGTCGAGGCGATCACCTCGTCGTGGTACCTCGGGTTGTTGAAGCCCTTCATGAAGGGCGCTCCCGGCATCCCGTTGGGGGCGATCGCGGAGGTGAGGCCGTGCTTCTTGATCGTCGCCCACGTCTCCGGCGGAGCGAGCTCGATCGACTTGCAGCCGAGCTGCTTCGCGACCTCGCAGATCTTTTCGATCTCCCATTTGTCACCGGTGACGTTGAAGCACCAGTAGACGATCGACTGGTTGATCCGGCCCTTACGGATATCCTTCCCGGGCTCCGGGGCGGCGGCCGCGGTCGCAGCGGGCAGCCCGATCGCGGTGGCGGCGGCGGTGCGGATGACGTCGCGACGGTTCAGTGGCAGTGGCATGGAGATGCTCCTTCAAAGAGCCACCAACCTAGCATGCCGCACTGCGCCGCGGAATCGGCTCCGAGCCACGGCTTGGGTGATCCAGGCCCGATCGCGGGCGTTGGCCGCTTGGGCGGATCATGGCAGACTGTTGCCTCCCATTCCCTCCGCTCGGAGCCGCTGCATGATGTCCCCTGCCGTCGCACTCTGGCTCGCCGCCGCCGGGGCTGCCGGCACGCTCCTGCGGGCTGCCGCGAATGGCGTGGCGCTGCGGCTCTTCGGCATGGCGTTTCCCTGGGGCACGCTCGCGGTGAACGTCATCGGTTCGTTCGCGTTCGGGGCGATCTACTCGCTGGCCCGCTCCCGCGGCGGCATTTCCACCGCCCATGAGGCGGTCATCCTCGTGGGCCTTCTCGGCGGGTTTACGACCTATTCGTCGTTCGCGTTCCAGTCGGTCGAGATGCTGCAGGCGGGCCGCCTCGTGCCCGCGGTCGCCTACGTCGTCGGCACGAACGTGGCGGCGCTCGCCGCCACGTGGGCCGGCCTGCGGCTCTTCGGCGGTTGATGGAGCGGCCGACTACGCCGCGGCCCTCGCCTCGTGCGACGGCGGCCCTGCATCGTCGACGTCCCGCACGACGGGCTGTGCCACCACGCTTCGAGCCCACTGCACGAGCATGAAGAGAGCCCAGAGTTCCTTGTAGCAGTTGGCCTCGCGGCGGCAGTGCCGGTTCCATAGGTCGGCGATCGCGGGACGGCTGATCATGGCGAGCGGGGCGGGCAGTTCCCCGAGCAGCACGTCGCGGAAGTAGCCGTGCAGGTCTCCCCGCATCCACTTTGCCACGGGGATTCCGAATCCCTTCTTGCGGCGGTTCACGATCGAAGGTGGCAGGAGACCGCTTCGCAACGCGGCGTCCTTGAGCAGCCGCTTCGTGATCCCGCGGTGGTACTTGTAGCGGCTGGGCAGGCCGTTGACATATTCGGCGAGCGCCTTGTCGAGGAACGGCGTGCGGACCTCGAGCGAGTGGAGCATGCTCGCGCGATCCACCTTCACGAGGATGTCGCTCGTGAGATACGACGCCTGGTAGAAGTCGAGCGCCAGTGCGATCGCGTCGGTCGAGCGAGGCCGCGATCGCTCCGGCGAAACGGCGTCGCTCGGAATCCTCGTGTCCGGCACGAGCTTCGCGAGCTGCGCGGGCGAGAAGGGACCCATCCAGGTGCGGACGCGTCGGTCGGCCGGCTCGTGCATCCCCCGCAGGAACCGCTCGAGCTTGAACGCCAGCGACATGTTCTCGCCCGTGTCGGGGAGCATCTGCGCGAGCGGCTTGATCACGTTCCCGTGAATGATCCGTGGCACGAGCCGTTCGTACCAGGTCGCGGGCCCGATCGCCTTGAACGGGTCGTACCCCGCGAGCAACTCGTCGGCGCCGTCGCCGCCGAGCACCGTCTTCACGTGCTCCGCAGCGAGCTCGCAGAGGAACGCCGTCGGCAGGACGGAAGGATCGGCGAACGGCTCATCCATCATCCACGCGACCCGCTCCGCGCGGGCCACGAGCTCGCTTCCGATGAACACGCGGTGGTGGTGGTCCGTGCCGAAGTGCCGGGCCACCTCCGCCGCGAAGGGCGTCTCGTCGAACGACTCCTCCTCGAAGCCGATCGAAAAAGTCTTCAGCGGGAGACAACCGGTTCGCTTCGCGCAGGCGACGATGCTCGACGAATCGATGCCGCCGGAGAGCAAGACACCCACGGGAACGTCCGCCATGAACCGCCGCTTCACCGCCCGGTCGAGCAATTCGACGAGACGGTCGCAGGCCTCGGTGTAGGAGGGCGGGGACGTCGACCGCGGCGCGTCGTCGCAGGCGACCTCCCGCCGCCAGAACGCCCATTCCCGATACCCCTCCTGCCCGCTGCCCGGCAGGCCGTAGACGAACGCCGATCCGGGCGCGACCTGCGAGATGCCGTCCCAGATGCTTTGCGTGCCCGTGACGTAGTCGTTCAACAGGTAGGAGCCGAGCGCGTCGTCGGAGATCGAAACACCGGCGGCGATGTCGGGGCAGGCCCGCAGCGACTTCAGCTCCGATGCGAACGCGAACTGGAATCGGCCGAAGGGGCGGGTCGTGTGGTAGAGCGGCTTCTTGCCGAAGCGGTCGCGGGCTCCGAAGAGCATCCGCCGCGAGCGGTCGTAGAGCACGAACGCGAACATGCCGTCGAGGTGGAGCACGCATTCGGTGCGGTGCCGCTCGTAGGCCCGCAGGATCGACTCGGTGTCGGAGGTCGTGCGGTAGGGCCGCTCCGTCGAAAACCTCGCGAAAAGTTCGGGATGGTTGTAAATCTCGCCATTGAAGACGACGACCACGTCGCCCGCCTCGTCCGCCATCGGCTGACGGCCCCCTTCGAGGTCCACGATCGACAGCCGTCGATGGCCGAGCCCGACGCGCTCGTCGAGGAAGAAACCGTCGGCGTCGGGGCCCCGGTGTGTGATCGCGTCGGTCATGGCCCGCAGGGTGCCGGACCCACCGCCACCGACGAAGCCGCAGATTCCACACATCGGCGAGACGCTCGTGATTCCGGGGGAGGGATGAAACCGTGACCGTGTCGGCCGCTTTCGGCCGAACGGCGGAAGGTAGGGCGGATTCACGGGTGCGTCGAGTGCATTCGGCCGCCGAACGCCCTTGACCACCCGCCGCGGGGCCCCTACTTTCCCGCGCCATCCTCGAGGGCGTTGCATGATTGAATCCACGGTGTCGGGTTCGCGGGAGCGTTTCATGTCGGAGTCGACACGGCACCAGCTCCTGCTCCTTCTGCTCTGCGGCGTCGCGTTCCTCACGAACCTCGGCGGCACGCATCTCTGGGATGAAGACGAGGCCTACTTCGGCAGCGCGGCGATGGAGATGATGCGCCGCGGCGATCTCGTCGTGCCCTACTTCAACGGCGAGCTTTCGCTCCACAAGCCGGCCTTCATGTATTGGGTGATGATGCTCGGCACCTGCCTCTTCGGCACCGGCGAGTTCGCGATGCGGTTCGGTTCGACCGTGTTCGGCGCCGGCACGGTGCTCCTCACCTACCACGCAGCCCGGATGCTCTTCACGCCGCAGGTCGGCTTTTGGAGCGGCGTGGCGCTGGCGACCTGCCTGCAGTTCATGATGCTCTCCCGCGCCGCGGTCTCCGACCCGGAGCTGACGTTCTTCTGCACGGCGGCGATCCTGGTTTTTATTGCCGCGCGTCACCGGAGCGGCGGGGAGGTCCGCCGCTCGGCCGCCCGGGGCGACAGCGGTCTCTCCTGGCGCGACTGGGCGATGTGCTACGCGGCGATGGGGGCGGCCGTGCTCGTGAAGGGCCCGGTCGGTGCGGTCCTCCCCACGGCCGCGATCGGCCTCTATCTCCTCTTCGAGCACGCCGACCTGGTCGCGATCGAGCGACGCGACCCGCAGCCCGGCGGCATCGGTTTGCGGCTCGTGAACTGGTTCGTCGCCGCCTTCTCACCGGTGACGATCCTCCGCACGATGCTCGCGATGCGTCCCTTCACCGCCCTGATTGCGATCGCGGCGGTCGCGGCGCCGTGGTACGTCTGGGTCGGCCTCCGCACGGGCTGGGAGTGGCCGCGGGGATTCCTCTTCGTGCACAACATCGGCCGCTTCTCCCGCACGTTCGAGCACCACGCCGGGAGCCTGGCGTACTATCCGCTCGTCGCGGTCGTCGGCATGTTTCCCTGGTCGATCTTCCTCTACCAGAGCGTCCGTGGGCTCGTGGCGAATCTCGTTGCCGACGGCCCGAAGCGAAGGGCGGCGCTGCTGCTCGTGGCGAACGTCGTGGTCTGGCTGGGGGTCTTCACGCTCTCGAGCACGAAGCTGCCGCACTACATCCTGGCGGCCTACCCGTGGATGGCGATCGTGTGCGGATCGTTTTTCGCGGGCTGGGTGTCGCGGGAGGTCGAGTCGAGCCGGGCATGGCTTCGCGTGTCGTGGGGCTCGCTCGTCGCCGTCGGCGTGGCGGTGATCGTCGGCATGGCCATCGTCTTGCGGATCTTCCTGCCCGGCGAGACGCACCTCGCGGCCATCGGCGTCGTGCCGCTCGTGGGGGGAATCGTGGCTGCCTGGGCCCACGAGACCGACCGCCGCCGCCTCGTCGCCGCGACGATGGTCGCGACGGGCATGGCCTTCCTGCTGGCACTTTTGGCCTGGGCCGCGCCGCAGGTCTCCGAGCACCAGAACAGCCCCCATGTCGCGGCCTGGGTGCGACGGCACGCGGCCACGTCGTCGCCCGAGCTGAAGAGCCACAGGCTCGGCCTCGAGAGCCTCGTCTACTACTTCGGGGAGCCGGTCAGGGAGTGCATCGAGCCGGCGAGGGTCGCGGAATATTTCCGCGAGCGATCGCAGGATGCGTTTCTCGTCACCACGAGCGAACGGCTCGCGTCGCTCGAGCCGCACCTGCCCGAGGACGTCGTCCAGCTCGAGTCGATGCCGCTCTTTCTCGGCAAGGGGAACGTCGTCCTCCTCGGCAGGCCTGCGAGGACGGCCGATCTCCGCGAAGCCGATCGGTCGCCACGTTAAAATGGGGGCATTCCCCCGTTTTTCCCCCGGAGCCGGCCGACCATGCCCTCGATCAAGCGGATCCTCGTCACCGGCGGGGCGGGGTTTCTCGGGAGCCATCTCTGCGAGCGGCTCGTGGGGGAAGGGCACGACGTCATCTGCGTCGACAACTTCTTCACGAGCCAGAAGACGAACGTCGCCCACCTCCTCGGCTGCGGCAACTTCGAGCTCGTGCGGCACGACATCATCCAGCCGCTCTGGCTCGAGGTAGACGAGATCTACAACCTCGCCTGCCCGGCCGCGCCCGGCCACTACCAGTACAACCCGATCAAGACGATGAAGACCTCCGTGATGGGGGCGATCAACGTGCTCGGCATGGCGAAGCGGTGCCGGGCGAAGGTGCTGCAGGCCTCCACGAGCGAGGTCTACGGCGACCCGGAGGTGCACCCGCAGAAGGAGAGCTACCGCGGCTCGGTCAACCCGATCGGCCCCCGCGCCTGCTACGACGAGGGGAAGCGGGCGGCCGAGACGCTCTTCATGGACTACCACCGCTCCAACCACGTCAACATCCGGATCGTGCGGATCTTCAACACCTACGGCCCACGGATGCACCCGTTCGACGGCCGCGTCGTCTCCAACTTCATCCGCCAGGCGATCTGCGGCGAGCCGATCACGGTCTTCGGCACGGGGGCGCAGACCCGCAGCTTCTGCTACCGCGACGATCTCGTCGAGGCGATGGTGCGGATGATGAACGGCCCCGACGACTTCGTGGGCCCGGTGAACATCGGCAACCCGGGCGAGTTCACGATCCGCGAACTCGCGGAGCTGACGATCGAAATGACCGGCTCGAATTCGAAGCTCGTGGAGAAGCCGCTGCCGGTGGACGACCCCGAGCGCCGTCGGCCAGACATCTCGCTCGCCAAGAAGCACCTCGGCTGGGAGCCGAAGGTGCCGCTGCGGGAGGGCCTCGCGAGGACGATCGAGTGGTTTCGCTCGGTCAACTTCGCCGACTTCCGCGCTCCCACGCCCAACTACTGAAAACCACCACGGCGACGCCAGCCGCGAGGCCGATGCAGTCGCAGACCCAGTCGAGCGGCTCGGCGGCCCGTCCGAAGTAGGGCTGCGTGAGCTCGTCGAAGATCGCGGCGATGGCGAGCACGACGACCACCCGCACGTGCAGGCCGACATCGCGTCGCCCGTAGGCGACGAGCGTGGCGGCCACGAGGCCCCCGAGCACTCCATAGGCCACGAAGTGCATGAGCTTGTCGGAGGGAAGCGTACGGCCGAGGAGCGACTCCGGCTTCGGGTAGTGGGTCGCGAAGACGAGGATCGCACCGTAGCCGCCCGTGGCCAGGGCGAATCCGCGGCTCGCGGCGCGGCGCCAGGACGGCTCTTCGACCGCCTCGACCGGGTGCGTCTGCATGGGCTGGGAGGGCCTCGGGAACTCGCTTCGCCCCCAAGATAACCGTTTTTTTGCTCTTCGCCCTCCCCGCTCGATCCGCTACCCTCCCCGCCGGAAATTCGTCGCCATTCCCAGGAGGCACCCCCGAAATGACCCGCAAGGAACTCGCCGGAATCGTTCACGAACTGCTCGAGAAGGAGACCGGGGAAAGCTACCCCGACCTCGAGGAATCGACCACTCTCAAAGGTGGTCTCAACCTCGACTCGCTCGACATGGCGGGGCTGATGCTGCACATCGAAAGCCGTTTCGGCATCGCCGTGGAGACGGAGCTGCTCGAAAACATCACCACCGTCGGCCACATGCTCGACCTGCTCGAGAAGAAGATCGCCTCGAAGGGTGCACGGACCGCGGCCTGACCGCCGGATGATTTTCAGGGGTGCATGCCGTGCGAGAACGCCTGGCCGACAACGCCTGCTCGATCCTGACGCATGCGGCGGTCGAGGTGCGGTTGTCGGAGGTCGCGGACCTGCGAGACGCACCCGGGCCGGCGACGTCCCCGCTCCTGCCAAAGCGGTTCCTGCGGCACTGCGACGAGCAGACGGTCGTCGGCATGGTGGCCGTGCTCCGTGCGATCGACCGCCTCCCGTCTCCGCGGCCGTCGTTCGAAAGTTGGGGCGTGCTCGCGGCCTCCTGCCAGCCCGGTCGGATCATGGGCGCGGCCGCCGTCATAGGCACGAGGAAGTCCGGCTCCCAGGGCGTCTCGCCCCACGTCGTGCCGCAGTGCTCGCTCCACTCGCAGGCGAGCGCCGTGAGCGTCGCGCTCTCCATGCACGGGCCCAACTTCGGCATCGGCGGCGGCCCGGAGGCCTTCGACGAGGGGCTGCTCGCGGCCTGTTCCATGGTCTTGCAGCCGCACTGGCTCATCCTCACCGCGTGGGAGTCGGAGCCTTCGCTCGACGCGGATGGGAGCCCGGTCACCGACCCCGTCTGCCGCGGCCTCGCGGTCGCCCTCCTGCCGGGCGAGGTCGAGACGTCGGAAGCGACGATCGCCGTCGAGCCGTGTCGTGGTCATGACGACGCGGCGTCGCGCGAAGTCTTTCCTTCGATGGCCGCGCGGATCCGGTCGCTTGCCGAGTCGCTGTCGGGAGATGCTGCGGAGGCCCGCACGAAGCTTTTCCTGCGACACGGCTTCACGCTCAACCTGCAACGCAGCGAGGCACGAAGCCCGCTTGCCCTGGAGGCCGCATGATCCGCCAGGTGGAGAGAGCGACGTTCGACAGTGGCGATGCGAGGCCGCTGGAGCGGGTCGTGATCACCGGCATCGGCGCGGTGACGCCGCTCGGACACTCGTTCGATGCGATCGCGACGAACCTGCTCGCCGGCGTTTCGGGCGTGCGTCGGATCGACGTGCCGCTCTTCGGACCCGACCACGTGCAGTTCGCGGCTCCGGTCGATTCGATCCCGTCGCCGGAGGGCGTCGACCCCGCGCGGCTGTCGGAATGCTCACGGTTCGAGCGGATCTGTTGCGCCGCGGTGGCCGCCGCCGTCGCCGACGGCCGCCTCGCTGGCGTTGATCCGAGGCGGATCGGGGT
This sequence comes from Pirellulales bacterium, assembly GCA_044337015.1. Classification (GTDB taxonomy): domain Bacteria; phylum Planctomycetota; class Planctomycetia; order Pirellulales; family UBA1268; genus UBA4655. Next base: position 5,449 of record JBIIOJ010000054.1, on the reverse strand, counting down.
CGTGGCCGGGATCGGCGCGGAGCAGCTCAAGACCTGGGAGACCGACTACGCGGCGGGAGGCACCCGCGTGCTCGGTCCGGGCATCGATTCGCCGGTCGTGCACCGGATCGCGGCGCTCGTGGGGATCGACGGACCTGCGGCTACGGTCGGGGCGGCCTGCGCCTCGAGTGGATACGCGATCGCCATGGCAAGGCGATGGCTCGAGATGGGCTGGGTCGATGCCTGCATCGCGGGCGGGTGCGACGTGATCACACCGAGCGCGATCGCCGCATTCCACAACCTGCGGGCGCTCTCGCGGCGGTCCGACGATCCGGCGAGGGCCTCGCGTCCCTTCGACCGGGAGCGCGACGGGTTCGTGATGGGGGAGGGGGGCGCGTTCTTCGTGCTCGAGCGGGCCGACGACGCGGCGGCCCGCGGGGCGAAGATCCGCGCGGAGGTCGCCGGCGTGGGGATGTCGAGCGATGCCTGCCACATGGTGACTCCCTCCACCGACTCGCTTCACGCATCGCGGGCGATGGTGGCGGCGATGAGCGACGCGGCGATCGATCCCGACGAAGTCGACTACGTCAACGCCCACGCGGCCGGCACGAGCGTGGGCGACGCCGCGGAGGCGGCGGCGATCCGCATGGCCCTCGGCGGCCGGGCCGATCGGGTGCCGGTGAGCTCGACGAAGAGCATGTCGGGGCATCTCGTCAGCGGCGCGGCCGCGTTCGAGGCGGTCGCCTGCCTCGCGGCGATGGATCGCTCCGCCGTGCCGCCGACGGTGAACCTCGACGAACCCGACGAGGCCTGTCGGCTCGACCACGTCGCACTCGTCGCGAGGCGGCATCCGGTCCGCGTCGCCCTCAGCAACAGTTTCGGTTTTGGCGGCGCGAACCTCTGCCTCGCCCTCCGTGCCGCCTGATCCCTTCATCGCATTCGCACGAGCATGACCAACCCATCCCGCACACCCCCCGAGGAGCCCGAGAAAATGCCCGCCACCGCGTCCCCCAAGAAGCCAGCGAACCCCGCGCTCCACGCCCCGCCGGCCTCGGCCGTCGATCTCGACCGGCTGCTCGAGTCGCTCGTCGCGCGATGGCACGAGGTCGATCCGGCCCACGGCGAGAGCGGCCTGCGGGGCCGTGTCTGCGATCTGCACCGGTTCAACTTCCTGCTCTGGCACGAGGAGGACATCGCGAGGTCGCCGACGGTCACCGACGCGGAGATCGCCAAGGTGAAGCGGGCGATCGACAAGTACAACCAGGCGCGAAACGACGCGATCGAACTGGTGGACGATTTTCTCGTGGCAGAGCTCGACGGCCGGGGGATCGAGTCGGCGTCAGACGCTCCCGCGGCGACGGAGACGCCGGGCGCCGCGATCGACCGGCTCTCGATCCTGGAACTGCGGCGGTACCACATGCGGGAGCAGATCGAACGAACCGACGCGACTGCCGAGCACCGGCAGAAGGCCGCCTCGCGGTTGGAGGTGCTCGACCGCCAGCGGGCGAACCTCGTCGCGGCGATCGACCACCTGCTCGGCGAGATTTTTTCCGGCCGCCGACCGCTTCGGGTCTTCCGGCAGATGAAGATGTACAACGACCCGACGATGAACCCGTATCTCTACAAGCAGCAGGCGGTCGGTTCGGACCGCAGCGTCACGAACGGGTGAGTTGAAAGTCGGACGGGGAGCTGACGCCGGCGGCTTCAATTTGGGAAACCGGAAGTCGCGCTTCGACCCGCGAGCCGCTGCCGAGCCGGCTCTCGATCGTGCAACTTCCGCCGATGAGCCGCACCCGCTCGGTCATGCCGACGAGGCCGAAGCCCCGCCTGCGGCCATCGTCCACGTCGAACCCCCTTCCCGAGTCGCTGACGCGAACGACTACGTCGGCAGGCGTGCGGCAGATTTCGACGGCGGTGCGGTCGGTCTCGGCGTGCTTGCGGACGTTGGTGAGCGACTCCTGCACCACGCGATAGACGGTCGTCTGGAGCGTCGGCGGCAGGTCGTCGAGGCCGTCGTCGAGCGCCATGTCGACGGCGATGCCGTGGGTGGCTATCTGGTCGGAGAGGTCCTGGATCGCCGCGACGAGGCCGAGGTCGTCGAGCACGGCGGACCGAACGCCACGGATCAACCGCCTCCCCTCCTCGATGCCGCGATTGAGGAAGTCGAGCGCCGCGTCGATGCGCTCGCCCTGCTCGGCCGACCCGGCCACGTTGACGATCGACTCGAGGAGCATCTTCGCTCCGATGGCATGCTGCATCATGCCGTCGTGCAGGTCGTGGCACAGCGTCTGCCGCTCGTTCTCCTGCACCTCGATGAGCCTGCGGAGCACAGCCTTTCGGCCGGTGAGCTCCTCGAGGTACGTCTGCCGCTCGGTGACGTCGAATCCCACACCCCGGACGATGTTCGGCCGCCCCTCGTCGTCGGCGCAGACCCGTCCCAAGAGCTCGATCCAGGCGACCGTGCCGTCGGTCCGCACGACGCGGTAGGTGATCCGGTCGGGCGCGGCGTCCTGGATCGCGGCCTGCACGGCGTCCATGATCGACTGCCGGTCGTCGGGGTGGACCTCCGCGAGCGACTCTTCGAGCGTGAGCCGCGTCTTGGTCTCCGGCCGGCCGTGCAGGAGCGCGAAGAGCGGCGATGTCTCGAGCGATCCGTCGGCGAGGTTCATGGTCATCGTGCCCATCCTGCCGGCCTCCAAGGCGAGAGCGCATCGGTCGCCAGTCGACCTTGCGTCCTGCTTCGCCCGCCTCGCTTCGGTCACGTCGATGGAAATGCCGGCAATGCAGGGGCGGCCCAGTTCGTCGCGCCGAGGAAACTTGATCGTCGACCAGTGCCGCACGGTTCCGTCGGCGTCCACGGAACTCTCGTCGAATTGCATCGGTCCCTGACGTTCCAGCACGAGTCGATCGTTATCCACGTAGGACTTCTCTTCGGCCGGTGGAAAGAGATCGCGATCGGTCCTCCCGATGCACGTCGATGTCCCTGGTCGGATCCTGCCGATGTGCTCGGTCAGTTCGTGGTTCTCGTACACATAGCGCCCATCGGCGTCCTTCATGAAAGCGAGGAAAGGACCATGGTTCATGAATCCGGCGAAGAGTTCCTTTTCGGACCTGAGCCGTCGGCACGAGGCGACGAGCCAAGCTACTGCGACAGCGAGCGCCCCGCAGACAGCAACCGCGATCACGAGGGCGCGTGTCGGCATGTGTGTGCCCCGGGGAATGGTTCGCACCCTGGATACGCTGAGTCTAGCAGCAGCCGACTCGCGGCCCCGCAAGGCCCGTGAAATCTTGTTCGCTCCGTGCCGTGGCCGTATGATCGCCTCACCCGCCCCCGTAGCTCAGTGGATAGAGCGACGGTTTCCTAAACCGTAGGTCACAGGTTCGATCCCTGTCGGGGGTAGTTGCCCGGGAGCATGCCACGTCGCGGGGTCGTTCCTCACGCCGTGGCAGCGGGCGATCTTCACGTCACTTCGGCTTGGCTTCGAGAAATCCGAAGGGCTCGGCCGGACGCAAGTGTGTCGAGGCGTCGCCGCTGTAGGTTTCGCCCCCCTTGAGCGCGAGCCGTTTCACCGGTGCACCGGCCGTGAGATCGAGCTTTTCGAGCGGCACCCAGAAGACCGTCGGGCTCGTCGCGGAGTCGAAGTAGAGCGTGCGATCCTTCTGGTCGTGCACCGTCCGCCAGATCGTGCTGGCCACGTTCGGCTTATCGGGCGTGGTGATGCCCAGCGGCGCGGAAGCATTACGGATCACGCTGAAGACCGACGCGATCGCGCGGGAGCCGGAGACTTCCGTCGGGATCGCGTTGATGTAGTAGCTCGCCCGCACGAAGCGGTCGCTCGCCCGGATCGTGCCCGGCAGCATCACGTCGCCGCCTATCTCCTTCCAATACTCGGTGAGGGCCAGCTGATCGTCGAACGGCGGTGAGTTGGTCATCACCGTGTATTGCCGGCCGTGGTGGATCTTCAGCCGTCCGCCGATGTATTCGAAGATCGCCGAGTCGCCCGTCGGGTCGGAGATGGCGAGGTGGCCCACGCCCGGCTCGCCGTTGGGCAGGATCGGGGCCACGATCGTGAAGGGCTCCTTCTCGAGGGCGGCCACCGCCTCCGCGACCGTGGCGTACTGATCGAGCACATACTGCGCCCAGCCGCCGATCGACATGTCGGGCCGCCCCGCCACGCTCTTTCCGTAGTCGCTCTCGGCGAGGTAGAGCACGTTGGCGACGAGGCCCTTCTCGTTCATGCCGTCGACGGTCGCCACGCCGTAAAAGCTCACTCCCACGGAGCCGAACCGGCTGGTCCACGTGAGGCTCGTCGGGCCGGCGTTGCCGCTGCGCTTCATGCCCCGCGGAAAGACCCAGATCTCCGACCCTGGATCCTCCACCCAGTCCATCGACCGCGCCACGATCGCGGTGCCGTCATTGAAGACCCGCAGGCAGCGGGTGCAGGCGGAGGCCGGCGTCGCGGTGAGCAGCCCCACAGGCAGGGCCGCGACGAGCAGGGCGTGGATCGGGCGGATGAGTCTCATCTTCGCGTTCTCCTGGAAATCCTTGAATAGGTACTGCGACCTGAAGAAGCGTGCACGGCAAAGAGGGGCACGATGCAACGGCTCTGATTTTCACCGATCCGGCTCGCCGCGCCCAGACTCGCGAGGGCCACCGCCGGCATGACCCAGATCGTGGCCAGCCGCCACCGCCGCGGGATGTTGCCGATCGACGATAGCCACACAAGTCCAATCGCCACCGTACCATCGAGCACCCACTGAAACGGCACCACGGCCGCACCGCCGTTGATCCAGTCGACGAGCGGCGCGACGGCCAAGTGCACGGGATCATCCGCCGGCACTCCAATGAAGCAGGCCCCGAATACCCGCAGACCGAAGGCCGCAAACGGAATCAGCCCGGCGACGAGTTCCACGCGGCGGGAGAGCTTCGGCAGCGGCGCCGCCCAGATGGCCGTCCAGACCGTCGTGAAGAGCAAAAGGCGGATCGTGTCCATGGGTTCCGAGTGTAGCCCTCACAAGGGGCCGCATCTCTTTTTCTGGCCCCCCGTCTGGCTGGTAGTCTGCCGTCCATGACGGCATCGGCAGCGATGACGATCGAACAGGCGGCGGAGATGCTGGGCGTGCAGGCTGGCCTGCTGCAGCCGTTCGCCGTCGCCGACCCGTTTCACGATGGTCTGCCGCTTGAGGGGTTTCTCTGCCAGAAGACCGACCACCGCTATGGAGCGATCGTGATCACGCGGGTGGCGGACGAGCCCTGCCCGCAGCTGATCCATGCCACGCCCAAACTTCGGTATCCCTTCGACCGCGACGGGCGGTTTCGATTTCCGCCGATCGCCCGCGCGTACGTCTACGAGAAACTCGACGGCACGAACGTGCTCGCCTATCGCTACCGCGACGCCGCAGGGGTCGTGAGGACGACGTTCAAGCTGCGGCTGCACCCGGTGCTCCGCAACGGCACCTTCGGCGGGTT
>JBIIOJ010000285.1:0-4239 GCA_044337015.1 Pirellulales bacterium | reverse complement strand
CGGTGGATGCCGGGAACGTCGAACCCCTGCCGCTCGAGCTCCCGCCGCCAGTCGTCGCGGATGTCGAAGTCCCGCGAGGCGTGGGTCTGCACGAAGAGCACGGGCCTGCCCGGCGCGAATTCCACGATCTCGCGGGCGACCGCCCAGGAGCGGTATTTCTGCGCGGTCGACACGACGAGAAGCACGTCGCACTCCGGAAGCACCTGCTCGAGCAGATCGCGGTTGCGATTGGCGTTGTCGTTCCCGGCATCGACTGCGCCCTGCGTGTCGGGATCGGGGCAGTCGACGAGCACGATCTCGGCGACCGCCGCCGAATCGCTCCGCACGAGCTTCGCACCCCATCGCTCGATCGGGAGCCAGCCGCAGTCGACTTGCGGTCCCGCGATCACGACCGGCCTCGTCGTCGTGGGGCGGGCGACGTCGCCCGCGGCGGTCACCTCGCTGCCCGCGAGCGCGTTGACGAGCGTGCTCTTGCCGGTGCCCGTTCCGCCGAGGACGCCGACGACGAGCACGCGGGCGAGCTCGCCGCGGACTGCCGCGAGCCTCGGCCCCACGGCGCTCCATTCCTCCTCGATCCGCGCGGCCGGAGGCCACTGCCGGAACGATCTCGCCCAGCGATCGACCGAGCCGACGAACGCGTCGAAGGCGAGCAGCTGATCGGCCGACGCACCGTCGCCCGCTTCGTGAGCGGCGCCCGGGCCATCGGCATCGCCAAGATCCGTCTTCATCCGCCACCTCCGCTTGCGAGCGCACGGATCGCCCCGCGTGCCTCGGCGATCCGCGGATCCGAGGCCGCCGCCGCACGGCGGTCGATCTCCTCGAGGGAGTCGCCAAGCACGACGTCGCGGAGCACGGAGGCGAGCAGGTCGCACCGCCGCGCCGACCAGCCCGCGAAGAGCGACTCCAAGAGCGGCTTCAGCCCGCTCGTGGTGAGTTCGAGCGCGCCCTCGCCCGCGATCGACGCGACCGCACCGACCACGACGTCGCCGACGTGGTGCGCAAGCGCCGTCAGGCCGCCGGCGGTCGCCGCCGCCGCGGGCACGGCCGCCGCGCCGGCGAGCCCCAGGCCGACGGTCACCGCCGGGCGGACGATCGCGCCGACGTTGAGCCCGGTGAGGATCCAGCCGACCGTGTCGGGCCGTGAGGCGGCGAAGCGGTCGAGCTCGCCCCTCACGAACGTCCGGTAATCCTCGGAGACGAGCGGCAGCGCGGCATGACGCCGCTCGAGCTCCACGAACCAAGCCCCGCGGTCCCCCTGCACCAGCCGCGGGCCGAGCACGCTCCTCACGAGTTCGTCACGGCGGCAGGCATCGTCGAGCCGATCGAGGAAGTCGCCCATCGCCGTCTTGAGCCCCGCGAGCTCCTCGGCCGCGAAGTCGCTTCTCTTCTCGGCCTCGCCGCGAAGCAGGCCAATCCGCCTGCCGATCCAGGACACGCCGCTTCCGGCGATCCGGTAGGCCCCGCTGACGGCCATGTCGAACCGCGACCTCCGCGGCTCGAGCCATTTCCAGATCTCGTTCCACACGACTTCTCGGGGCGCCGCGGGAAGGTGCGCCTTCACCTGCGCCTCCTCGACCAGGATCCGCCTCGCCTCCCGCCACCGCGCCGCCTGAAGCTCGATCGTTTCGAGCCAGTGCGGGGCGCCGGCGGCCTCGTCGAGCACGATCGCAAGCGATCCCGCGATCGCCGCCCGCTTGATCGCATCGAAGTCGGAGCGGGTGAGCCGCTCCACGAGATCGGCGGCCGACAGGACCGCGGACGACGGGGCCCGCGCCGCGTCGGCGGCGACCTCGAAGAAGTCGATGCCTCCCTTCGACGCGAGGTCGCGATTCCACGGGGCGGCATAGACCGCGATCGGCTCGAGCCCCGTCTGCCGTCTGAACGTGTCGAGCCAGCCGCCGATCACGGCCGCCTGCGCGGGCCACTCGAGCATGTTGAAGACCACCACCACCGCCTTGCCGGCCGCAGCCGCAGCGGTGAAGAACTCCCTCACGGCGGCGTCGTTGTACTTCTGCTGGGTGAGCACGGCGACGATGAGATCGCAGGCGCTCCGCACGAGTTCCGCTCGCCGCCAGTTGTCGCGAAGCGTGCCATCGACGTCGGGCGTGTCGAGGAGCACGAGCCGCGACGGCTGCCGCCCGCTGGCGTCCTCCCGCCAGAAGAGCCGATGCGCCGCACCATCCGCGAGCGGATCGTCCTCATCGGCGAGGCGAACCGGGTCGAAGCCCGGGAAAAACCTCGCCACGGCGGCGGGGTCGGAAAAGCCGCGAGGCAGGCTCGCGACCGGGTGTCGTGTGCGGGCGGCCTCCGGCGACGACCGGCTCATCGCGGAGCTGACCAGCGCGTTTGCGATGAGGCTCTTGCCGGTGTTCGTTCCGCCGCAGACGGCCACGACGAGCATCGGTTCGCCCGCGGTCTGCGGCTCGAGCTTCACGAAGAGCTCGTCGTTCCAGGCCGACCGCGAGGGATCCGGCGCCGCGAGCGACCGCGCGAGCGGCACGAGACCGCGGATCGACTCGCACAGCCGCCTGATCGCCGCCGCTTCGGGTTTGCCGGACTCCGGCGAAGGGCCTAAACTCATGGTGAAAAGTGTGTCTTGCCGGGGCCGTTCCGGCAAATTGGACGTTCCGAACGGCTCTCATCCATCCCGCCCGCCAATCCGTCACGCCCATGCTCACACGCCGACCGGTGTTTCCCGGTGTCATCGAGATGAACTACCAGGCCGGATGGCGGATCGGGTGCAACGTCTACCTCGTCCACGACGACACGGGGTGGGTTCTCGTCGACATCGGCTACGAGGAGACGGTCGACGAGATCATCGAGATGATCCGCCAGATGGACTTTCCCCTGTCGCAGTGCAGGGCGCTCGTGGCGACGCACGCGGATGTCGACCACATCCAGGGACTTGCCAAGGTGAAGTCGATCCTGAAGGCGCCAGTGTGCGCTCATGTGAAGGCCGTCGAGGCGCTCGAGAAGGGGGACCGCATCAAGACGTTCGCGGAGATCTCGGCGCAGAACGTTCGGATGGAGATGCCTCCCGTGAAGGTCGATCGCGTGGTGAAGGACGGCGACACGATCGAGGCGGGCTCCCGGAAGCTCGAGGTCTGGCACACCCCCGGCCACACCGACAGCCAGCTCGCGCTCCGCACCGGCAACCTCCTGCTCTCGGGCGACAACATCTACCGCGACGGCTCCGTCGGCGCGATCGATGCGCACCACGGCAGCGACATCCCATCGTTCATTCGATCACTCGAGCGGATTCGAAAGAGCGACGTCGAATGGCTCCTCCCGAGCCACGGGCCGATCTTCCGCAAGGACGACCGGCTTCTCGACGCCACGATCGAGCGGCTCAAGGGCTACCTGAAGCTCGCCGACTTCGGGACGTGTGCGCCCGACTGGCCCCTCATCGAGGAATGGGACCGCGAGCTGGCCGAGGGCCGCTTCCCGACCGGCAAGCAGCCCGTCACGGCCCGGTAGCCCAGCCAGCTTCGCACTCCGGCCGAAACCCCGCTTGGCGGACCCTGCGGGATTTTCCGTGAAGAACGGTCGTGCCGGCTGCCGATAGATTTCCGGACGGGACGATTCCGCGCCGGCTGATCGGTGCGAGTTCTCCCGGCGAAACGTGGGGGGACAACCATGGCTCGGCATTTCTTCGCCGGCGTGATCGCGGCGGCGCTCGTGGCATCGGCCGGCTCGGCCTCGGCCCAGAACTACGGAGGCAGCCAGGGCGACTACATCCGCCCGAGGCCCTACCCGTACGCCTATTCCGAATGGAACCGCTTCTACCACTACCCCTACGTCTTCTACCCGCACAACTACGCCCCCGACGCCTACATGCAGAGCGCCGAGGACCTCTACCACCGCTATCCGCAGGAGATGCGGATCCCGGTCTACAACCGCGCTTGGCAGAACTATTACCCGAAGCCGCGGCGGTACCACCAGGGCCACCACTTCAATCTCGACGTGTTCTGAACGCCTCGAAGGAGACCGCATCGGTTCGCCGGTTGGCGAAACCGCTCCGGGGCGTTTGATGGATGCCGCATTGACGCCGGGGGAGCGGACGCATCGTCGCTACGGCGAGGATACGCCTGATGCTCCTCAACGTCCGCTCCCCCGGCGTTCAGCATCCAAGTGCCTGTGTTCTGCATTTAGTTCAACGCTTGACCGGTTCGGGGCTGCCCGTGTGCCCGAGACGGCGTATGCAGACAAGCGAAGCAAGGATTGCGCAGCGAAGTCTGC
>JBIIOJ010000053.1:0-14157 GCA_044337015.1 Pirellulales bacterium | reverse complement strand
TGTGCCCGAGACGGCGTATGCAGACAAGCGAAGCAAGGATTGCGGAGCGAAGTCTGCATCCGAGCGAGCGAAGGACAGGATGTCCGTAGCGAGCGTCCGGCGAGCGGCATACGGGCAGCCCCGAACCCAGCACGTTTGACGCGGACAAAAAGCCGCAACAACAACGTGCCTCCGAACCAGCCTCACGGCCCCGGCACGAGGTCGAGCGAGAAGCGAACTCGCACGTCGGGGTGCGTCGTGTAGAGGCGATGACGCCTGCCGTCGTGGACGAGCGTCGCGCTCGACCGCTTCGGTGCGGCGGGATCGACGGGGAGGATCGGGTTGCCGACGTATTTCTCCCAACACACGAGATCGTCACTCGCGGCGATGCAGGTCTGCCAGGTCGCCCAGTCCGCGCTCGGGCTCGAGTGGTAGTAGGCGTAGTAGCGGCCGCGGTGCTTCACGATCTGGTCGATGGCGACGGCGTGGAGGTCGTAGGGCTCCGGGCCGCAGGCGAGGACGGGCTCGTCGCGTACGTTCTGGAACACCCTGCCGTCGACGCCCGTGGCGAGCCAGACGCCCCGGTCCATCCGCTCGTAGAAGAGATGCCAGACGCCCCGCTCGAACCAGGCGGTCGGCGTGCCGCGCGGACCGTCAGGGATGGGGCCGCCCGACGCGAGGCGGATCTCGAGCGGGCCGCGCTGCTCCCACCGGACTCGGTCGGCCGATTCAAGCAGGTGGGCGACGTCGTTCTGCCCCTCGGCGAACATGAGGTAGCGGCCGAGTCGCTTCACGACGCACATGTCCTCGACCCAGGCATCGGCGACGAGCGGATTCGCCGGGGACCGCGTCCAGTTGAGCCCGTCGACGCTCGTAGCGATGCCGACGCGGCGAAACGGATCGCGGTCGGGATTCGACCCGGTGTACCAGAGCGTCCAGCGGCTTCCTTCTCGAAGAATCCAGCCTCGTTCGCGGAGGTCGCGGTCCCAGGCGTCGGGCCCGCCGCCTGAGAAGAGCGGCGAGGCGGACACCGGGCCGAACTCGACAAGCTCCGACGGGAAACCATCGGCGGCGGCCGGCCGGCCGACGATCACCGCCGCGAGGATGGCAGCGAGGACACGGCCCGCCGAGGTCGAGAGTCGCAGCATCCCGGCAGTGTAACCGGCCGGAAAAGAGGCGGCGGGATCAGAACTGCACTCGTGTCAGCCGGGTCTGCGGGCCGAAGCGGTAGTTCCAGAACGCGCGAAGCTCCCCGTCGAACCAGCGGTCGGCGCCGCCACCGAGCGGCGTCACGTAGGCGCAGGTGACCGTCGACCGCGTCCCCCACTCGAAGTTGCAGCCGACGAGGCCGTTCACGAGCGACACGACTCCGTACTGCGAGCCGAGCCGGTAGTTGTCGCCGCCGATCACGTCCGACTGCTGGAGGGCTTGATTCACGTGCACTTCCATGATCGGGGAGACGCCCGTGAGCCCGGTGCCATTGCTCTTGTAGGCCCAGTAGCCGGTCGAGAAGGAGAGGTACATGAACGTCGGGTACTCGAGCCTGCCGACGTAGTCGAGGCCCGCCCCACCGAGGTTCGCGAGGTAGGCCGGATTGCCGTTGGCCGCGGTGTCCATCTGGAGCAGCGACTGGCTGAACCAGGTCTCGTTGGGAGCCCAGATGAAGCCCGTGAACGGCATGAGGCGGACCGACTCGTTGTTCACCCGCACCACCGTCGGCCCGCTTGGCCCCGCCCGAACGATCACGTCGTCGGCCGTCGGCAGCGCCGCCTGCATGCCGCCCGTCCAGGCCCAGGTCGTGCCGAGCGCGAAAATCGTCTTGAAGATCACCGACATGTTGCCGAACTCGACGTCCTGCGCGTTGGTGAGGCCGCAGGGATCGTTCGGGTCGGTCGTCTGCGAGCTCGCGATCGTCGCGGCGAAGGGGGTGCGAACCTCGATCGACGTCCAGCCGTCGGCGAACGTCTTCTCGACGCCGGGCGTGAACCGGTTCACGTCGTTGCGAAGGTCGCCGATGAGCGCGTTGTGGAAGAAGCTGTAGTTGAAGTAGACGCGGTCCCGCGGCAGCGGGCTCACGTTCTCGGTGAGCTTCACGAAGCCGACGTTGGCGCCGGGAACGGGCACGGTCGTCTCGACGACGTAGTCGTAGAAGGCGTAGGCGGTGTAGTTGCCGGCCCCGGTTTGCCCCGCGGCATCGACGAAACCCGAGGCAGGCGGCACGTAGGTCGTGGTACCGTCGACTCCGGGAAAGAGTTGGGTGGCAAAAACGTCGTCGACCACATCTGTGAACGAGCTGCCCGGATCGGCGAGCGAGCCAGGGCCGCCTGCGGGATTTGTGACGGCGAGGCTGATCGGGCCCCCGATGGTCGCAAGCGGACCGTTCGACCCCGGCGGAATGCCGTTGATGCCTGCAGCCTGCAGTGCGGCGACCGAGTTGAGCGAGTCGGGGAACTTGTAGACCCCGGCTTGCTGGCCGATCAGGGTTCCCGCCGAGTTGACGAGCGTCATGTCGAGCGACGCCACCGCGAGCCGCCCGATCGGTATCCGCGACGTGCTCGCCCCCGGAGCGCAGCCGTCGCCGATGAAGTTCGGCACCGATGAGAGCGACTCGCCGAGGCCACCCGCATCGACGTCGGCGAGGTCGTCGGCGAGGTCTGGCACAGCGACGTTGTCCGCCGCTGCGGCCGGGGGCGCCGGCACCGGAGCCGGGGCGGCCGTCGGGGCGGCGGGCTGCTGGGCCAACGACGTCGGACCGGCAAGGACCGCGGCGACGAACAAAGTCGCCGCCGTGACCCATGTCACGAAGGTCGTTCCTCTCGATTCCAAATCGGCCATTGATCCCCCGAACGGGTGGTCCTCCGGCACGTTCGCGACACACCTCCACCCCGGTCCACGTGCGCGCACCCTGCAACGTCATCGGACCCGCCATCAAGGCGATTGAGATTTTCCCGCAAGCCGGCTGAAGGCCCTCGCGATATGTCAAGATTTCGCGATTGGGAGGTCCCGACGTGGAGAACGTCCGGAGACGTGGTGGGGCATCCCCGACCCACGCACAACCCAGATGGACTGAAAAACCCGGTTGGCCCGCCAGGGGTGGGTCACTGCGGCTCGGTCCAGGCCCGCCGCTCACGGTAGGCGTCGCGACGTCGTTCGAACTCGGCGCGTGCCCCGGCGTCGTCCGCGAGTTCAATGGCCTTCTCGATCCGCTCCACCGCCTCGTCGAACCGGCCGATGCGGGCGGCCGCGGCAGCGGCCGTGTCGAGCGACTGCGGGATCATCGTGCCGTCCCTCTCGGCGAGCCGCAGCGCCTCCTCCGCCAGCCGGTTTGACTCCTCGGCGGCGGCGGGGCCGAGCGAGGGGTCAGTCGCGAGGTACCAGGCGAGCGAATTGACGACGTCCCACCGCCCGATCCCCTTCACCTTCGGTGGCGGTGATGCCGCATAGAGCCGCTCCAAGCGGCGCAGGAGCGACACGGATTCACCGGTGCGACGGGCATCGGACGCCCGCGTCTGAAGATCCCAGAGCACCGACGCGAGCGTGTCGGGCTGCGCGGCGTAGAGACTGGCGTACATCGCGCCCGCGTCGGCGAATCGCGACACCTTCTCGAGCGACTGCGCGGCTTCCCGCGTGGGCGTCGAGGAGAAGCCGCGGAGCGTCGCGTATCCCGCGGCTCCGGCGATCGCAACCGCGGCGATGATGGCGGCGGCGAGGGCCGGCCGACGGCCGTGTTGCCGCGGGGACCCCTCGGTCTTCTCCGAGTTGCGAATCTCGCGGACGAACTCGGCGCAGGTCCGCCACCGCTTCGCCGGATCGACGGCGAGCGCCTTCGCGATGACTCTGGCCTCGGCCTCCGGCAGGCCCGAGAGATCGATCGTGCCGTCGAGCTTCGCCTTGAGGATCGCCGCGGCCGTCAGCTCCGGGTAGGGCAGCCGCCCGGTCCGCAGTTCCACGTAGGAGAGCGCGAGCGAATACTGGTCGGTCGAGGGGGAAGGCTCGCAGCGGCCGCTCACCATCTCGGGGGCCGCGTAGGCGATGCTCGCCATGGTGTTCGACGTGGCCCGCACCTCCCCCTGCGCCCGCGCGAGCCCGAAGTCGCAGACCTGCACGGCGTCTCCCACGAGCAGCATGTTGGCGGGCTTGATGTCACAGTGCTGCACGGCGGTGAGGTTCTCGCCGCTTCGGCGGGCTCCCGAATTGAAGTGGTCGAGCGCGAGCGCGGCCTGGTGCATCCAGTCGACGAGCGACTCGACCGGGATTCCCCCCTCCCCCTGGCGCAGCCGATCCTGGAGGGTCTGGTCGCCGAGCCCCATCGCGATGATGAGTTCGAGCGACTCGAGCGCGTCTGACGATCCCGTCGCTCGGTCGGCATCGACCGTCTCCGCGACGGCCTGCCCCGCCTGCCAGTCCGTGCCCCGCGACGCGAGCAGCCGACGCTCCGCCTCGACGAGTTCGGCCTCGCCGAGGACTCTTCCATCCCCCGACTTCAGCCAGACGCCGAAGATCGGCACGATGTGGGCGTGGCGGATGTTCTTGATCGTCTGGAGCGCACGGTACTCGCGGCCGCCCTGCGCGCGACCGAGGTTTGCGAGGATCTTGATCGCGACGCCCATGCCGCCGGGGGCCGTGGCCCGCCAGACCTCGCCGAACCCGCCCGACCCGAGCCGCTTCTCGAGCCGGTAGCCCGGCAGGATCGTCTCGCCCGGGTGGTAGGGAAACGTCGCGAGCCGCTCTCCGGAAGGCTCCGGCACGGCCATCGTGGAATGGACGTCGATCTCGCGGTGACTCGGTTCCTTGCGGTCCATGTGCGTTCCTGCCGTTCGGCCTCGCTACCGTCGCTTCGTCAAGGGGAGCGTCACGTACGGCACGAGGCCGTCAGGCGACACCGTCGGGTGCTGCCCCCTGCGGCCGGAGCCCGTGAGCGCGGGCACGCCGGCGAGCACGTGCTCGACGACCTCGTCGACACTCACGAGGCCATCACCCCCCTGCCCGCCCGCGCCGCGGGTGTCGGCCGCGCCGGCGAGCGCCTCGAGGAGCACCTTCGTGAACGCTCCGTGACCCCAGGCATCCGCTTCCTGGCTCGACTCGTCGTCCGCCGAGGCCGAGAGCACGAGGATCATGTTTTCCTGGAAGTCGCGGACCGTGGCGGCCCGCCGCGCCGGCGCGAGCGCCCCGGCATGGCAGGTGTCGACGAGCGCGATCTTCCGGCAGGGCAGCGCGGCGAGTGGTCGGAAGTCTGCCCAGCCGATCGTCGAGCCCTCGACGGGGACGGCCTCGCCCCCGACCTCCTCGAACGATGCGTCGTGGCAGAGGTAGGCGTAGCCACGGCGGCGCACGGCGTCGTTCATCCCGTGACCCGCGAGGAACACGATGACGACGTCGTCGGGCGTGACGTCAGCCGAGATCGCCTCCAAGAGCCCCGAGAGGCTCTTCGTCCAGCCCTCGCGGGTCACCTCCTCGTCCCGCAGGAGCGATCCCGACGCGAGACCGCCGAAGGGCACGGCATCGGCCGCGAGCGCGTCGCGAACGGAGGCCGCGTCGGCGGCGGCGAACACGAGATCGGTGAGCCCCTCGTCAGCAAACTTCCCGGAGTTCCGGTAGCGGTCGATCCCGGCGGCGAGTAGGTGCAGCCGCGGCGGCCTCCGTCGGCGTGCGGCATCACGGCCTGCGTTATCTCGGCCCGCGGCATCGCCACGGGCGACGGTCGTCTCGCCGACGTCGGTCGGCCCATCGCGGGTTCCCGCGAAGACCTGAATGAGCTGCTGCGACTCGGCCGGCAGGTCGATCTCCCATTCGTAGGTTCGCGCCGCGGGCCCGCGCTCTTCGACGACCTTCGGCGGTTCGCGGGCGACGACGCCGCTGGCATACGCCCGCACGTCCGACACCTCGACACCGGCCGGCGCCTCGATCGTGGCCCGCACCTTGAGCGAGCCGCCCTCGGCCGACTGGAACGCCTCCGGCGAGAGGATGCGGACCTCGGGCGCCGCGGCGATCAACCGCGGCAGCACCCGCGAGGAGGAGTCGGGCAGGTCGCGGCCCGCGCGACGAAGGGCTGCCGACAGGCTCCCCTCGGCGAGAAGCCGCGACAGGACGTCGGGCCGCTCGAGCTTTCTTCGAAAGTGGCGGGCCGGGTGAAACCGCGGCAGTCGATCGAGGCCCCGGTTCACGAGCCAGCCAAAAAGCGAGTCGCCGTTGGCGCTCGCGGCGTAGTAGCCCTTCGGCGACCAGAAGGCCCACTCGCGGTTGTCGGCGAGATGGAGGGCGGCGATGTTCTCCCAGGCCGGCTGCCGGTTGAACGGCTCGTCGGCCTTCCCGTCCCGCTCAACGAAGAAGGCCAATTGCGATTTCCAGGGGCATGCCGAGAGCGCCGTCTTCACGGCGTCGCCTGCGGCCGCCTCCACGTCCTTTTCGCCCGCGTCGCCGGCCGGCGACGAAACCTTCGCGATGACGTCACCCGCGGCGACGTCGCGGCCCGCGAGCGGCCCGGCCTCGTCGACCGACTCGACGACCGCGCGGCCGTTCTCGACCTTCAGCCCCACGCCGAACCGCTCGTAGAGCGGGTCGCCTCCGATCCCCGCGAGCGGCCAGAGCATCGCGATGCCATCGCGGCCGCCGCTGGCGAGCCAACGGCCATCGTCGGAGACGGCGACCGCCATCACGCCATCCTCGTGGCCGCGATACCGACGCTTGATGGCGAGCCGCTCATCGGCCCCGGCCCCGGCGTCGAGTGCGTACATGAAAATGCCCCGATCCGTTCCGACCGCCACGGCCCCGGGCTCGTCGGATATCGGCTCGCCCGATCCCGGCTTGGCGATCCAGGCGACGCAGCGTTCGACAGTCCCCATCCGGCCCTGCCAATCGAGCTCGAGATCGATGCCGCCCGCGGGCCGGCCGTCGCGGAACAGCTGCCACGACTCGACGCCCGGCCGCTGCCGCGCTGCGGGGCCGATCGACCACGTTCCCCGACGGCCCGATGGCGGCGAGATGCGTTCGGCAGCCGGCGGCTCGGTGACGCCGAGCGACTCGAGGTCGAACGCGGCATCGAAGGTGGCCGGCGCATCGGGCTGATTTCCATTCGCGTCGGCCGGGGACTTCTCCCAGGCGATCACGATACGGCGGGGCGACGCCCGCCGGTCGTCCTGCTTCTCGAACGCGACCCGGCCGATCCTCCTGCCGACGCCGCCGAGCCGGCCACGAAGCCGCTTCTTCTCGGGTTCGTCGGCGGCCTTCTCCAAGTCGGCGAGCGGCTCGACAAACAGTTCGTGCTGCCAACCCCCGCTCCACGCGACGTTTCGGCCGTCGTCGCTGATCGCGACGGCCCGCACCGGCGACGGCATCGCGCGCTCGAAGAGCCGCTTCGACGAGGCCGCGTCCCAGACCTCGAAGCGGGGGACGGACTTTCCGCCGGCGGCCACGCCGATCGCAACCCGCGATCCGTCGGGGGAGACCGCGATCGACTCCGCAGCCGGCGCGACCTGGAAGGAGATCGCCTTCGGAGGATCGGCGGCGAGATCGTGGAGGAATACCCGGCCCGCGAGGTCGGCGGACGCGAGGAACCTTCCGTCCGGAGAGGCGTCCATCGCCATCACGACGCCGCGATGATCGGCCGGCAAGGTCTGCCTCGCCGCCGGCGCCGCAGGATCGACGAGTTCGATCCGCCAGAGTTCCGTCGCGGCCCCCTCGGCGGAGACGAGCACCGGCACCGCGACCCTTCCCCCCGCGACCGCCGCGAGCGGCCGCGCCCGCGGCCGCGCCTGGACCGCCTTCGTGCGCTTCGCCCCGTAGCGGATCTCCTCCCGCGCCGCCAATTCGACCGGCCGCCACGCCTCGTCACTTTTCCACGCAAAGCACTGGCCGTCGAAATCCTGCGAAAAGACCCACGCACCACCGACGGAGAATGCGACGGCGAGCACGCTGTTGCGATGCCCCACCCGGTCGCCGCCGCCAAGCACCGCCGAGAGCGACCCGTCCTTGGCGTCGAAGAGCAGGATCTCGCCGGTGCTCCCCATCGCCCCGCTGCCCGCGATGGCGACGAGCGGCCGCTCAGCGGCCGACACGGCGACGGCCTGGATCGCACCGCGGGTGCCTCGCGCCGCCTGCCACCGGAGCACCCGCTCGCGGGTCCGCCTACGGCCGATGTCGCGGGTGAGCGTGCCCGCGGCCTCGACCCGCTCGCCGGCCGGGTTCCAGATCATCGCCACCTTGTCGCGTCCGCCGGAGACGAGCCTCGACGAGCCGGGAAAGAACGCGACCGCCCGCACCTCCGACGTGTGCCCGGCGAGGTCGAGCCGGAGGATCGGCTCGACCGTCTCTCTCGCCACGTCGGCCCGGAGCGGCGAGGCAGCGGCGACGATGGCCGCGAGGGCGACGACGAGGCTCGCGAACGCAGGTCGATTCAGATCACTTGCCATCCGCCGCGGCCGCCGTGCCCTTGGATTTCAGCGGGATGTCGAGGACGAGTTCGGGGCCTTCCGCATCCTCGCCAGCGATCGCGATGCCATAGCTCGACGACGCTCCCCCGATCGGTGGCTCGACGTGCGAGAGGCTGCCGCGAGGGCCGAGGCCGCCGTCGAGACGTTCGACCACCTTTCGGACGGGACCGCGGGTGCGGACCGTGGCGCCCGACTTCTCGCGAAGCGTCGCCAACGCGGCTTCGGCCTCCTTCTTCGCTTCGGCGGCCGCCGCGGTCCCGAGCGATCCGCCCTGTCCCTTGAAGACCGCCGTCGCGAGCAGTTTGATGTCGTCCGTCGGCTCCGGCAACGCGACGACGACGAGCTTCTCCTCGCCGGCCGGCGGCTCGAACGTGAAGAAACCGCCGTCATCCGGCAGCGAGAGCTGCGTGTCGGCCTTCACTCGCCTCGGCTCCTCTTCGGAGGCGGGGAGGAGGCAGGTCCGCTCCCCCTCCGGCCCCTCGTTGAACACATAGACGTAAAGGTCGTCGTGGGGGCGGATGCGGACGAGGAACGAGTCGCCCACGTCGAAGGTGTGCTCCGCCGGATCGACGGCGCGTTCGTTGCCGGCGTCGTCCACGAGGACCACCGTGTACTCCAGCGCGATCGACTTGACGTTCTTCGGCAGCTTCTTGCGGACGACGTTCCGCTCCCGAACGCCTCCGTTGCGATCCTGCGACGAGGCCGATGCATCGGCCGGCGGTTTCGTGGCGGCCCCGCCGCAGCCCGCGACGCCACACGCCACGACCACGAGCGGCACGACGGCCACGACGAGGACTTTCCCTCGGACCCGACGGAAACACGCCGACGACATCATCCGGTCTCCCTTGGTGCTGGATGCCGCTCGACGCCCAGCGAACGGCCACGCCATCCATCATTCTTGACGAGCCCGTAGCGTCGCGGGAGCATACCACGGCGTGGGCGAGCCTTTCGAACCTTCTGCACTCCCGGAGCGACCGCCGGTGCCCCAGATGGTGACCCTCACGATACGTGAGAAGGGTGGCGAAGTCGCCGAGGCCGCCACGATGTCGCTCCCCCCGGGGCAGGTCGTCGAGCTGGGCAGGATCGACGCCTCCGCACCGGTGGCCGAGAAGCTGTTCGTGCCACGGCCCCTGCCCGACTCCATGCGGCTTCCGATCGCCGACGTCGGGCAGACCTCGGTCTCCCGTCGCCAACTCCGGATCGAGTCGCTCGCCAACGAGTGTGTCCGGATCGCGAACGTGAGCGGCTCGATCGCGGTGGCGTGCGCCGGCCGGCCGCGGATCATGCCCGGCGACACGGTCGAGTATCCGCCCCCGTTGGACCTCCGCATCGACCAGATCGCCGTGCGGATCGAGTTCGAACGCGAGGAAGACCCCCACACGTCCACCGAGGCCCTCGTCACGCTCCAGAGCCCGGTCGAAAGGTCGGGCGGCTCGTCGATCTTCCAGAAGCAGTCGATCTCCAAGCTGCTGGCGAACATGCCGCAGGCGACGCAGGACGGGCTGGTCGCCTGGTGGCAGAACATCATCGAGGTGCTCCAGAGCGCCTCGAATTCGGACGACTTTTTCCAGAGGGCCGCGCAGGCGGTCGTACGGCTCATCGGGCTCGACGTCGGAGCGGTGTTCCTGTTCGAGAACGGGGCGTGGCGGGTCGTGGCGATCGAGACCGCCGGCCCGAAGACGGCCCGCCCGAGTACGACCGTGCTTCGCAGGGTGCTCGACGAAAAACGAACGTTCTTCAGCCGCGTCGATCCGTCGGTCGACGTGTTCACGAGCGTCGCCTCGATCGACACCTTCGTCGCCTCGCCGATCCTCGGCCGGGATGGCGGGGTGATCGGGGCGGTCTACGGCCACCGCTCCCGCGATCTCACCGACTCCGCGACGACGGAGGTCTCGCACCTCGAGGCGCTCCTCGTGCAGACGCTCGCCAGCGGGGTCGCCGCCGGGCTCGCAAGGGTCGAGCAGGAGAAGGCGTCGCTCGCCCGGAAGGTGCAGTTCGAGCAGTTCTTCTCGCCGGAGCTCGCCGCCCGGCTCGATGCCGAGCCCGACCTGCTCGCCGGCCGCGACGCGGAGGTGACGGTCCTTTTCTGTGACATCCGCGGCTTCAGCGGCGTGAGCGAGCGTCTCGGGCCGGCGCAGACGATGGAGTGGATCGGCAGCGTACTGAGCACGCTGTCGGACAAGGTCGCGGTGACCAGCGGCGTGCTCGTCGACTACATCGGCGACGAGATGATGGCGATGTGGGGCGCGCCGTCTCCACAGCCGAACCATGCCGTCCTCGCCTGCACAGCCGCGAAAATCATGGTGGAGCAGGCCGGGGCGATCGACACCGCCTGGATGGAGACCATCGGCTCGGCGACACGCTTCGGCATCGGCATCAACTCCGCCGTGGCCCGCGTCGGCAACACGGGCAGCACCCGCAAGTTCAAATACGGTCCGCTTGGCAACGGCGTGAACCTCGCGAGCCGTGTGCAGGGAGCGACGAAGTATCTCAAGGTGCCCTCGATCATCACCGGTTCCACCCGCGCGCTGCTCGACGACTCGTTCCTCACACGCAGGCTCTGCCGCGTGCGGGTCGTGAACATCGTCGAGCCGGTCGACTTGTACGAACTCGATTGCGGCTCCGACCCGCGGTCGCGGGAGCGGTTCGAGCAGTACGAGGAGGCGCTCGCTGCATTCGACGCCGGCAACTTCTCCGCCGCGGCGCAGGCCCTCGGCAACCTCCTGGCCGCCTGGCCGGGAGACGGGCCGTCGCTCGTGCTGCTGTCACGGTCCGTCGACTGCATGATCCGCGAGCCCGCGGACTTCTCGCCGGTCTGGGAACTGCCGGGCAAGTAGCTGCCCATCAGGGCCGGTGCAGGATCCTCGGACCGTCGGTCGCGTACGAACCGGTTCCGCCCTGATAGCGTTGGCCGTGCCACCAGCCGAGCCGCACGTGCTTGGGGATGATCATACCGGCGTAGTCCGTGCCCCAGATTCCCTCGTGGTGATAACGCGGCTCTCCGCGAGGGCTCCGCTCCCTCGCGCCACCGCCGACGTAGTAGCCGATCTCGTGCGGCGACTCGGTCGGCTTGGCCAGCGGTGAGACGCACTGCGGGTTGCCGGCCCGCCGAAACTGGTCCACCTGGAAGTGCTTCCGCTCGGTCGCGGGCCGCCCCATGGAGGGCGCGAGGTCATGGGCCCGGCACACCACCGCCACGAGCGTCAGCGCGACCGCCCACCCGGCACGGCGACGGACGTTTCTCCAGCGGCCGGCCGCCGCGCCGCATCTTTTGACCCGCTTCACCAGAACCCGCCTCTCCTTTGGTCCGCGCCATCCGGACCGCCGATGCTTCCGTCTCCATCCTTGCCGAGATCGCCCATCCGGGAGCCTCGAATCCAATCCACCCACTTTTCGCAGGATGAGCGGTCAGCAAGCCACAACCAGACGAATCGGAAAAACCGATATTTCCCGAAAAGTCCAGCCATTTTCGTTCCTCCACGGACGGGCGGCATGCCCCGAACAACGAACCTGCGCACCGCCAGCGGGAATCGCCCCGGCCGCGATCGCGGCTCTGGGACGATCCGCGCGTGCGTGATCGCGATCGCCGTCGCCATCGTCTTCCCCGCGCGGGCCGACGAGCCTCCGGAGTGGCTGCCCGCCCCTTCCGACGGACTCGTCGACGCCCTCGAGACGATCCCGGTGCCGCTACCCGACCCCGGACCGTCGGTGCTCGGTGATCCTGCCGTCAACGCGTACGACCTCGCCGGCGAGCGGCCCGTCGTCGATCCGCTCTACCGCTATCCGACCTTCCCGACCGCGGGCTTCTCCGGCGCCTCGAGCGTGCTGCCGGAGGAGCAGCAGGAGACGAGCCACTTCGTCCCGATGGAGGACCGCTGGCGAATCGGCCTTCAGCCCTGGGACCGCTACGGCCGCGGCCACCCGCGGCTCGACGACTATCCCTACGCGCTCGGCAACGTCTTCAATCCCTATACGCAGAACCTGCTCAAGGAGGACTTCCCGATCATCGGGCAGCACACCTTCTTCGACCTGCGGGCGAGCAGCCGCACGATCGCGAACTTCCGGCAGGTGCCGACGCCCGACACGCCGTTCGAGTCGACGCCCGGGCCGGGCCAGAAGGACTTCTTCGGCAACCCGAACGGCTTCCTCTTCCTCCAGTACTACGCGCTCGCCTTCGAGCTCAACCACGGCGACAAGACCTTCAAGCCCAACGACTGGCGGATCAAGATCGCCCCGGTGTTCAACCAGAACTACCTCGAGGTCTACGAGCTCGGCGTCGTGAGGCCCGACGTCAGGGACGGCACGCGGCGGTACCGCGGCTTCGCGACGATCGAGGAGTGGTTCCTCGAGGTGAAGCTCGCCGACTTGAGCCCCGACTACGACTTCGTCTCGGTCCGCGGCGGCTCGCAGCCGTTCACGAGCGACTTCCGCGGCTTCATCTTCAGCGACCTGAACCGGGCGATCCGCCTCTTCGGCACGAGGCTCGCCAACCGCGACCAGTTCAACCTCATCGTGTTCGACCAGCGGGAGAAGGACACCAACAGCTTCCTCAACTCCTTCGAGGACAGGGGCCAGGAGATCTTCATCGCCAACTACTACCGGCAGGACTTCCTCTGGCCGGGCCACACGGCGCAGGTGAGTTTTCACTACGACCACGACCAGAAGAGCCTCCACTATGACCAGAACGGCTTCCTCGTCCGGCCCGACCCGGTCGGCCTCGCCAAGCCCCACGAGGTGAACGCCTGCTACGCGGGCATCGCCACCGATGGCCACATCAACGAGCTCAACATCACGAGCGCCTTCTACTACGCCTTCGGCCACGACACGCTCAACCCGCAGGCGCTGCGGCCGATCGACATAGGCGCGACGATGGCCGCCCTCGAGCTCTCCTACTCGCCCGACTGGATCCGCTTTCGAAGCTCCGTCTTCTTCGCCTCCGGCGACAACGACATCAACGACGGACAGGGGGGCGGCTTCGACGGCATCATCGACAACACGCAGTTCGCCGGCGGCGAGTTCAGCTTCTGGGTGCGGCAGCAGATCAAGCTGCTCGGCACGAACCTGAAGAACCTGCTCTCGATCTACCCCGACCTGCGGGCGACGAACAAGTGGCAGTCGCAGGCGAACTTCGTGAACCCTGGGCTCCAGCTCTACAATGCCGGCATCGACTTCGAGCTCACGCAGCGGACCCGGCTGGTCACGAACGCCAACTTCCTCTTCTTCGACACGACGAACGTGCTCGAGTCGTTCGTCTTCCAGCAGCCGATCCGCAAGTCGATCGGCACCGACCTGAGCCTCGGCGTCGAGTCGCGGCCGCTGCTCAACAACAACTGGATCTTCCGGGCGGGCGTCTCGGGGCTCCTCGTCGGCGACGGGTTCCGCGACCTCTACGGCTACCTCGGCGGCGATCTCGACAACCTCTTCGCCGCGTTCACCGACCTCGAGATCTCGTTCTGAGCCGCCGGGGGAGCGGACGCACGGTAACGGACTCGTTTGCAGGACGCCGGATTGGTTCGCTAGTTGGTAAACCGCTCCGGGGCATTTGATGGACGCCGCATTGCCGCCGCGGGAGCGGACGCATCGTCGCTACGGCGAGGATACGCCTGATGCTCCTCAAAGTTGCCGCCCCCCCCGACCACGCCCCCCCGGGGGCGTTCAGCATCAGAGTGCCTGTGTGAATCATTGAGCACCACGTTTGACCGGTTCGGGGCTGCCCGTGTGCCCGAGACGGCGTAGGTGGCCAGCGCAG
>JBIIOJ010000052.1:0-14200 GCA_044337015.1 Pirellulales bacterium | reverse complement strand
CGGGCGATCGACCGGACGGCTTCCGGCCGCGGACGCCCGGCCGATGAGCCGCGGCCGCTCGCTGTCGTGACCGACATCGGCAACGACCTGCTCTACGGGTTTTCGGTGGAGCAGGTGGCCGTCTGGGTAGACGAATGCCTGCGACGGCTCGAGGACCGCGGGTTCCGCTCGGTCGTCACGCGGCTGCCGATGGCGAGCATCGCCACGGTGGGCGGACTCCGCTACCGGGCGCTCAAGACGCTCTACGTTCCCGGCTGCACGCTCTCGCTCGAGTCGCTCAAGTCGGCCGCCGAGGATCTCGACGGGCTGGTCGCGGAGGCGGCGGCCCGCCGAGGCGCGGCGGTTCTCGATCAGCCGGGCGAGTGGTACGGGCTCGATGCGATCCACGTGAGGCGAGGGAGGATCCGCGATCTCTGGAGCCGTGTGGCCGATGTCTGGGAGCTTCCGTCGGTGGAAGGCAGACCGCGTTCGCGGCTCGGCGAGTGGTTCGCGATCGGCCGCCGTGCCGCAGAAGTACGGTCGCTCGCCGGCATCCCGCGGTTCACGCCGCAGCCCGCTGTCACGCTGCGAGACCGCTCCCGCGTCTGGCTCTACTGACTCCGTGCATCGCAGGGCGTTCAGTCGCGGCAGGAACGGGAAGCCGCGTCAGAGCACAGGCAGGGGCGGGAGCGACGGGCGGGCGGCTGCGGTCGCGGCGAGGTTGCCGACGAGGCGTTCGCAGATCGCCTCGAGGTAGGGTCGGCTCGCCGGGTCTTCGAAGTTGGCGGAGGTCTTCCCGGCGTCGCCGTGCTCGCGGATCGGAATCTGGATCGGAACTTCGCCGAGGAAGGGGATGTCGAGCTCCTGCGCGGTCCGCTTCGCGCCGCCGGTGCCGAAGATGTCGTACCGCTTCTGCGTGTCGGGGCAGACGAAGAAGCTCATGTTCTCCACCATGCCGAGGATCGGGATGCTCACCTTGCGGAACATCGCGATCGCCTTCGTGGCGTCGAGGAGTGCGACGTCCTGCGGCGTGCAGACGACGACCGCGCCGGAGAGCGGCAGCACCTGCGAGAGCGTCAGGGCGATGTCGCCCGTGCCCGGCGGCATGTCGATCACGAGGTAGTCGAGCGGGCCCCAGGCCGTGTCGCGGAGCATCTGCGTGATCGCGCCGTGGAGCATCGGCCCCCGCCACACGACCGCCTCGCCGGCGGGCACCATGAACCCCATCGACATGACGGGCATCGGCCGCGTGGCGTCGCCGCCGGGCGAGTGCAGCATCGGCACGATCTTGCCGTTTTCGATCTCCGGCCTGCCGGTGAGGCCTAGCAGGTGCGGCACGCTCGGGCCGTAGACGTCGGCGTCGAGGAGGCCGACCCGGCTGCCCGACCGGGCGAGACCGATCGCGATGCTCGCGGCGATCGTGCTCTTGCCGACGCCCCCCTTGCCGCTGCCGACGGCGATCACGCTCTTCGCCTCGAGGCCGATCTGGCCGAGCTTCATCGGCGGCCTCTCGTGCGGCACGATCGCGACGGAAACGCTCGGGACGCCGGGAAAACGGCTTCGGAGCCGCTCCTCGATGCGGCCTCGTGTCGCCTTCCAAAGGATCGCCGAATGGCTCGTGAGGCCGACCGTGACGGCGATCGACGAGGGTGAAGCCTCGACCGCGACGATCTGCCCGGTGTCCGCAAGCGGCCGGCCGGTCTCGGGATCGGGGAAACCGGCGAGTTCGGCCCTCACGGCCGAGGCGTCGATCGAGGTCATCGCGAGGCGGTCTCCAGGGAGCCGGCCGGCTCGCCAGGGGCGATCGGCAGGGCGGCATGGATCTCGTTGCCCGCGGCACCCGCGCGGCCGGCGGCTTCGAAGAGGCCACCCGGCTGGAACGTCACCATCGCGACCGCGGCGAGGCAGAGAAGCATCGCGACGCCCGACGCGAGGCCGCCGTCGGCCTGGACGCCACGGTCGGTCGACTTGAAGTACATCGCCGCGATGAGCCGCAGGTAGTAGGCGGCCGCGATCGCGGCGTTGAGCACGAGCACGACTGCGAGGCCGAGGAACCAGGCCCGGCGGCCGCCGAAGTCGATCGCCAATCCCCAGTCGACCTCGAGTGCGGCGGTGACGAGCGAGAGCTTGCCCCAGAAGCCAGGGAGCGGGGGAATACCCGCGAGGCTCAGGAGGAACACCGTGAGCGCGAACGCAGCCACCGGGTTCGTGCCCGACAGTCCGTCGAGATCGGCGACGGTCGAGACCTCCTCGCGGGGCGGACGCGGCGCGTTGGCGGTCCAGACGGGCCAGCGGTGGCCGAGGTAGGTGATCGCCGCGAACACGCCCACCGTCGCGAAGGCATACGTGGCGAGATAGAAGAGCACGGCCGAGAGCCCGTCGAGCCCGATCCAGCCGCCGATCTCGCCGGGGTCGGTCGCCGCGGCGACGGCGATGCCCACGAGCATGTAGCCGGCATGGGCGATCGACGAGCAGGCGAGCAGCCTGCGGAGGTTCGACTGCAGGAGGGCCATCACGTTGCCGACGGTCATCGTGACGGCCGCGAGCACGGCCGTCACCTGCCAGAAGAGCCCGGACCACTCGGTCGCGGCTCCCGTGCCACTCCCCCCCGCGATCGCGAGGACGCGGGCGAGCACGACCACGCCGGCCACCTTCGGCAGCGTCGAGAGGAGGGCGGCCATGGGGCTGCTTGTCCCCTCGTAGACGTCGGGGGCGTAGAAGTGCATCGGCACCGCCGCGAGCCGGAACGCGGCGCCCGCCATCGCCATGCCGATCGCGATAGGCAGCATGGCCGTCGCGACCGCCCGGCCCGGGCCGTCCGGCGACTGCAGCGCCGCCGCGACGTCGGCGAGCTTCGTCGAGCCGCCGATGCCGTAGAGGCAGGCGATGGCGTAGAGGAAGAACGCGGAGGCGACGAGCGAGAGGAAGAAGTACTTGAGCGTCGCCTCCTGGCCCTTCGCGGTCTGCCTCGCGAGGCCGAGGAGGACGTAGGTCGGGATCGACACGAGCTCGAGCGCCACGAAGAGGAGCACGAGGTCGCTCGCGCACGCCACGAGCGACAGTCCCGCGAGCAAGATCAGGAAGGTGCCCGCCTCCTCGCAAGTGCCGGTCGGCCGGCGGACGCCGAGCCGCGAGTCGCCCGACTGCACGAGCACGAGCAGCCCGCCGGTCACGAGCACGAGCCAGCGGACGAACGATGCGAAGCCGTCGATACAGACGACCGACGAGACGACGTCGATCGGCTGCCGGCCGGCCGCGGCGAGCGCCGTCACGATCGCCGCGATGGCCAGGATCCAGCCGTGACGGAAGCCCGCGAAGGCGCCCGCGAGGTACGCCACGAGTGCCGCGGCCACGAGGATGATCTCGGGGGCGAGGAGCCGGAAGGTCTCCGGTGAAACGGTGAGCGAGCCGGCCGCGTCGGCGAGGATCATGGCTTCCCTTCGAGGGTGATTTCACGGACGTCGGGCTTCGTCGCCCTTCGTGCAAGCGGGTCGGCGGCGACTCTGGTCGCAAATGCCTCGCGGCTCGCGAGCGTCGCGTCCCGCACCGCCGGCGCGGCCGGCCGCAGGAACGTGCCGGGCGCGAGCCCGATCCAGAACACGAAGACGACGAGCGGCAGGAGCGCCGCCCACTCGAACCAGGCGAGATCGAGCGGATTTTTACCGGTGGCGGCATGCTCGCCGTGATGGCCGTGGCCGTGATCGGCATGGGCGTGGGAGCCGTGCCCGGGCGGCTCGCGGGAGGGACCGAAGAGCACCCGCTCCACCGCCGAGAGCATGTACCAGGCGCCGAGCACGACCCCGACCACCGCGAGGAGGGCCATCGCGAGGTAGGCCGCGGCGAGCGAGGCCGGGGCACCGGCCCAGGCCCGCTGGAACGTGCCGGCGAGGATGAGGAACTCCCCGACGAACCCGTTGAGGCCGGGCAGGCCGATGCTCGAGAAGGTGAAGATCATGAAGAGCACGGCGAGCCAGGGGGCCTTCGAGGCGATGCCGCCGAGGTTGGCGATCGACCGCGTGTGGAACCGCTCGTAGATCATGCCGACGAGTGCGAAGAGGCCCGCCGACGACAGGCCGTGGTTGATGAGTTGGAGGTTCGCCCCCTCGATCGCCACCGGCTCGAGCGCAAATAACCCCATCACGCAGTAGCCCATGTGGCTCACGCTCGAGTAGGCGACGAGCCGCTTGAGATCGGTCTGCGCGAGCGCCACGAACGCCCCGTAGATGATGCCCACGACCCCGAGCGCCACCAGCCACGGGGCGGCCGCGGCGGAGGCCTCCGGCAGCATCGGCAGGGAGAACCGCAGGAAGCCGTACATGCCGATCTTCAGCATCACCCCTGCGAGGTCGACCGAGCCCGCCGTGGGGGCCTCGACGTGCGCCAGCGGCAGCCAGGTGTGAAAGGGGAAGATCGGCACCTTGATCGCGAACCCCGCGAGGAGCGCGAGAAAGACCCACATCTGGAGCCATCCGCTCTCGGCCGTCATCGGGATCGGGTGCGCTGCCAGGCCCGCGGTGAGCGTGGCGATGTCGAAGGAGAGCGAGCCGGAGTGGGTGGCGTTCCAGAGCACGATCGCCAGCAGCCCGAGGAACGCCAGCACGCTGCCGGCGAGCGTGTAGACGAAGAACTTCGCGGCCGCCCGCCGGCGGTCGTCGTGGCCCCAGATGCCGATCAAAAAGAAGAGCGGCACGAGCGTGAACTCGAAGAAGACGTAGAAGAGGATCACGTCGCGGGCGGCGAATACACCGAGCATCGCCGACTCGAGCACGAGCAGGAGCGAGTAGAAACCGATCGCGCGATCCTTCACCGCTTCCCAACTGACGAGCACCGCCGTCAGCGACAACAGCGCCGAGAGGGCGAAGAGCCAGAGGGAAAGACCGTCGAGGCCAACCGACAGCCGGATGTCGAACCCGGCCGGCCCACCGTCTGCGGCGGGCGACGATACGAGCCAGGGAAACGAGGCGACGGCGTAGGGCTCGCCGGCGGCGGCCTCCGGGCTCGCGAGATACCGCAGCACGAGCCAGCCCGCCAGCACGAGCGTCACGAGCGTCGTGACGACGGCGCTTTGACGCAGGGCCGAGAGGCCGCGGGAACCGATCACCCACGCGACCACCGCGCCGATGAGCGGGCAGGCGAGCGTGACGATCAGGTGGGTCGATGGCGAGAAACCGTTCATCAGTCCGCTTACCCCCGCAGCCGCCAGAAGAGCGCCAGCACGATGAGCAGCACGCCGCTGGCTCCGGCGAGCGCGTACCGCTGCACGAGCCCCGACTGGAGCCCGCGGACGACCGATCCTGCGGCGACCGGCAGCCGGCCGACGGCGTCGACCGTCCCGTCGATCACGAACCGGTCGAAGGCGGCCGCGACGAACGCGAGCCCCTCGAGCGGCTTCACGACGAAGGCCGAGTAGACCTGGTCGATGAAGAAGCGGTTCGCGAAGAGCCATTCGAGCGGGCCGAGGAACCGCTCCATCTGCGGACCATCGCTGCGGCGGCCGAGATGGCCGACGGCAGCGACGGCGATGCCGATCGCCGCGGCGAGCGTTCCCTGGATCGCGATGTCCATGTGGAAGGCGTGCGGCACGGCGGTGGCGGCGACGGCCGGCGCCGCGAGCGACGGCGTGGCCGCGAGGAAGTCGGCGAGGGCGTGGGTGGAGAAGAGCCACCAGCCCGACACGGCCGACGCCGCCGCGAGGATGCACAGCGGAATCGTCATCACCGGCGGCGACTCGTGCGGCCCGGAGGCCTCGTGCCCGTCGGCCCCGTGACCATTGGAATGGCCCATCGCCTCCTCCGGCACCCGCTCGGGCCCGGTGAAGGTCATGAAGACGGCGCGGAACGTGTAGAACGCCGTGAGTCCGGCCGTCACGATCGCCATCCACCAGATCGCCCGCCAGACCCGCGGCCGGTCGAGCCCGTCGAGCCAGGCCGCCGCCGCGGGCGCGACGGGCTCGTCCGCATTTTGCCTGACCGAGAACGACACGGGATGGAATGCGGCCGCGACCGTCGATGGCTCATGGTGGCCGTCGTGTCCGCCGGGAAACGCCTTCGCGTGGAGGGAGGTGAGGATTTCGTCCTTGCTGAAGAACCCGGCGAACGGGGGAACACCCGCGAGCGCGAGGCTTCCGATGAGGAATGTCACCGCCGTGATCGGCATGATGCGCCGCAGGCCGCCGAACCGCCGCATGTCGATGACGCCGCCCATCGAGTGCATGACGGAGCCCGCGCCCATGAAGAGAAGGGCCTTGAAGAAGGCGTGGGTGACGAGGTGGAAGATCGCGGCGGTGAACCCGAGGAGAGTGCCGGTCCCGAGGCTCACGAACATGTATCCGAGCTGGCTGATCGTCGAGTAGGCGAGCACCCGCTTCAGGTCGTTCTGCACCGTCGCGATGAGCCCCGCGACGAGCGCCGTGACGGCGCCCACGATCGAGACCGCGACGAGTGCCCCCGGGCAGGCCTCGAAGAGCGGAGCGCAGCGGGTCACGAGGTAGATGCCGGCCGTCACCATCGTGGCGGCGTGGATGAGCGAGCTCGCGGGGGTCGGCCCCTCCATCGCGTCCGGCAGCCAGACGTGAAGCGGTGCCTGGGCGCTCTTGCCGCACGCCGCCAGGAGCAGGCAGAGGCAGATGGCCGTGCCGACGGCGCCGCCGACGATCCTGTCGGGCTCCTGCAGCCGCGTCACACCGAGCACCCCCGGCTGCAGGCTCCCGTCAGCGAGCGTCGCGTCGTGGAAGTTGAGCGTGCCGTAGGTCATCCAGATGAGGAATACCGCGATCGCGAGTCCAAAGTCACCGATACGGTTGACGAGGAAGGCCTTCTTCGCGGCGCGGGCAGCCTCTGGCTTGCGGAACCAGAAGCCGATGAGCAGATAGCTGCAGGCCCCGACCGCCTCCCAGAAAACGTAGACGACGAGGAAATTCGTCGCGCTCACGAGCATCGTCATCGAGAAGACGAAGAGGGCGACGAGCGCGAAGAAGCGGGCGTAGCCGGGGTCGTGGTGCATGTAGCCGATCGAGTAGATGGCGACGAGCAAGCCGACGCAGGTCACGAGCGCGAGCATCGTCGCCGTGAGCGGGTCGAGCCGTAGCTCGATCGGGATCGAGAAGGGGATCGCCGCGGCCGACCCGTCGGAGGCCGGCGCGGAGAGCGGCGTTCCGGGGGGCGTCGCCGCCGGCGAGGGAACGACAGCTTCGTCGATCGTCGCCCACTGCCAGAGCGTGGAGGGGACGTCGAATTGCTTCGCCGTTTCGAACGCGGCATCGGCGGCGTGCGGGTCGCCGTGGCCGACGACGGCCGCCCCGTGGGTTGAGAGTTCATAGGTCGAAAACAGGAGCATGACGGCCGCGACGGCAGCGCCGGCGATACCGGCGACCGCCGGCAGGTGGGCGCGGTGGCCGAGCCGCCGGCCGAACAGCAGCGTCACGATCGCCGCGGCCAGGGGAAGGGCGGGAACGAGGGCTTGCAGGATCGGGGTGCTCACGGGCATCGGGAAGGCGGGTGCGGGGGGTGTGGGTCAGACGTGCTCGCGCTCGAGCAGTTCGTCCTCGTCGGTCTCGGGCAGCACGCCTGCCGGCGTGAGCTTCGGCCATTTCGTGGCGGCGGCGTCGATCGGCGGCAGGGCATGGTCGACGACGCGGGGGAGGTTTTCCTCGCGGAGGCTCTGCCATGCCTGACTGTCGAGCCGGCCGGTCCGCGCGAACGCGCCGAGCACGAGCACCAGCGCCATCGCCGCCTCACAGGCCGCCACGGTGAGCACGAAGATCACGAGCATCTGACCACCCCAGTCGCCGTGGTGGCGGCTCCAGGCGACGAGGCTCACGGAAATCCCCTGGAGCATCAGTTCGGCGCAGAGGAACATCACGATCAGATTGCGGCGGGTGAGGATCCCCACGAGCCCGAGCGCGAACAGGATCGCGCCCACTATCAAACCGTTTACAGTCAATCCGTTCACCGCGAGACCGTCGGCGACGACCGCGAAGGTTGCATGCTGGATGGCGGGCGTCATCGGAATCCCTCCCGGCCGGCGGTTTCGCCCCGCGACACGACCGCGATCGCCCCGACGAGCGCGACCAGAAGCAGCACGCCTGCGGCCTCGACGGAGACGAGGTGCCGGCCGAAAAGCTCCGCCCCGAGCCTCGCGACGTGGTTCTCCGCGAGCGGGTCTGCCGCCACGGCCACGGCCGGTTCGGCCGCCGAGGGCGCGACGGGCTCTGCGAACACGGGCTCGGCCGAGAGCCTGCCGATCGACAGCGTGAGCAGGCCGAGCAGGACCGCGGCCGTCACGGCCGACAGGAAGGGCTCGTTGCTCACGCGGTCGTACGGCGCGAGGCCCGAAGGCTGCGCGAGCATGAGCACGAACAGGAACATCACGAGGATCGCGCCGGCGTAGACGACGATCGTGGCCACGCCGAGAAACTGCGCCCCGAGCACGAGCAGCACAGCCGCCACGCCCAGGAGACACATCGCAAACCAGATCGCGGAGTAGACCGGCGAGCGGGTTAGCACGGTCGCGGCTCCCGACACGACCGCCACGAGCGATACCGTGTGAAACACCGCCTCCTCGCCGAGGCTGCCCAGCCGGCGGCCCGCGCAGGCGAATCCCGCGAGGGCCGCGATGCCCAGGAGCGTGCCGAGCCAGCGGGCCATCCCGCTCTCCCGGCCCCGCGGCAGAAGCAGCCAGAGCGAGATCGCCGAGGCCGTGACGGCGCCGGCGAGCAGCCGCCCGGGGGTGAGGAGCTCGGGAAGCGTCATCAGAGCGTGCCTCCCAGCGACTCCGACTTCATCGGCTCGGCGTCCTTCGTCATGTCGTAGACGCTCAGCAGCTTTTCCTTGTCGAAGATCATCTCCTCGCGGCTCTTGCCGGTGAGGTCGAGCAGGCTCGTCAGCTCGATCGCGTCGACCGGGCAGGCCTCCTCGCACATCCCGCAGAAGATGCACCGCAGCTCGTCGATCTGGAAGCTCTCGGGATACTTTTCGCGGTCGGGCCAGGGGCTCTCGGTCGCGACGATGTCGATGCAGTGTGCCGGGCAGGCGGTCGCGCAGAGGAAGCAGGCCACGCACTTCACACGGCCCTCCTCATCGCGGTTGAGCCGGTGCACGCCCCGGTAGATCAGCGGGTTTCCGACCTTCGGCCGCTGTTCGGGATAGCTCACGGTCACCTTCGGGCTGACGAGGTGCCTCGCCGTCGTCGTGAGTCCCTGAATGAAGAGGGGCAGGTAGAGCCGCTCAGCGAGCCCGAGCGGCTTCTCGTCGATCCAGGCGATTGACGGGTCGGATGGCTTCATCGTGCACCTGCGTATTCGGGGCTCAGTTCCCGCTCGACGTCGAGAGGGCCGCGGGTCCGGATCGGCGTGTTGTCGGTGCCCGACGGCGTGAGCAGGCCGGAGACGATCCAGCCGGCGAAGAAGACCGCCCACGGGATCGCGATGGCCGCCCAGCCGGCGAGGTTCTCCCCGAGGGCGGCAACGAGCTGCGGACGGAACTCCTCGACCGCCGCGACGGTCACGAGGTTCGCCAGTCCCAGCGGCAGCATCACCTTCCAGGCGAGGTTCATGAGCTGGTCGAACCGGAAGCGGGGCCAACTCCACCGTACGAGCATGAAGAAGAGGATGACGGCGAAGATCTTGCCGGAGAGCACGGCGAACCGCAGGCCCGCGCCGAGCCAGGTCACCTCCTGCGATGAACCGGTCACGCCCCAGAGGTGCCAGCCCCCGAGGAACATGATCACGATCAGGAATGCCGCCGTGACCATGTGGAGGAACTCGGCGACGAGGAACAACAGGAGCTTGATCCCCGAATATTCGGTGTGGTAGCCACCGACGAGTTCCTGCTCCGCCTCAGGCAGGTCGAAGGGGAGCCTCGCCGCCTCGGCGAAGCTCGCCACGAGGAACACGACGAACCCGAGCGGCTGGGCGAAGGCGTACCAGATGCCGCTCTCCGCCTGCGCGTTCATGATGGCATCGAGCTTGAGCGATCCTGCCGCGAGCACGACGCCGAGCAGCCCGAGGCCAAGCGGGATCTCGTAGGCGACGAGCTGGGCGCTGCTCCGCAGGCCCCCGAGGAAGCCGTACTTGTTGTTGCTCGCCCAGCCGCCAAGGAGCACGCCGTAGACGGCGATGCTGGAGAGCGCGAAGACCCAGAGCACGCCGACGTCGAGCCCCGGCGCGACGAGGAAGGGCACGGGGTCGGGCAGGCCGGGGATGCCCAGCGGCGGCAGGACGCTGCCGAACGGGATCGCGGCGAAGATCGCCAGCGACGCCGCGAGGATCACCAGCGGCGCCGCCGCGTAGAGCACCTTGTCGACGTGCTTCGGCGTGAAGTCCTCCTTGAGGATGATCTTCAGGCCGTCGGCGAGAGGCTGCCCGAGGCCGAAGAGCTTGATCTTCGTGAGCGGGATGCCGACGCGGTTGGGCCCCTTCCGGTCCTGCACCCAGGCCGCCATCCAACGCTCGACGAGCACGAGATACGCCGCTGCAGTCATCAAGCCGCCCACGAGCAGGCCGATCTTGACCAGTGCCGCAATCGTCGAAGGCGAGGGGAGGTATGAGGTCATCACGTATGACTACTTCGAGGCGAGTTGCTGGATCCGCAGGTCGATGCCCGTCGAGGGGATGTCGCCGGCGAGCGCGGCAAAGGCAGGCGACGACTCCGCGATCTGGCGGCGGACGGCCTCGGCGTCGTAGAGGCCGCGCCGGCCGAGCATGTTCCAGAAGAGCCGCCCCTCCGGCCAGACGCCGGCCGGAGGACGGATGGCCTGCTGGAAGACCTGTGCACGGTGGGCGGCATTCACCCAGGTGCCGGACCGCTCGGCGAAGCCGGCGGCGGGCAGTTTCCATGTGGCTTTCCGCGAGAGCGGCGATTCGAAGAGGTCCTGCACGACGAGGCAGGAGAGCGACGCGAAGGCCTCGGCCGCGTCGTCGTCCATCCAGCCGCGGGGATAGGCGGCGGTGATCCAAGCGGCGTCGACGTTGCCGGCGCGGACGTGGTCGAGCAGGGCCGCCTGGCCCGGCACCGCGCCCGCCGCGTCCACCGCGCCGAAGAGGGCGATCACGCCCTCCACTCCGAGCCGGTTGGGGCACTTCTCGGCGCGGATCGTGAAGCCGCCGGGATACGTCTCGTCCGATCCGTCCACCGGAACGTGGCCGACGGCGAGGAACGCCTGCGGATCGATCGATCGTGCGACCGCGCAGAGCATCCACGCCTCCTCGAGCGTGAGCATCGGCGAGACGGCCACCGCCAGCCGGCCCGCGGCGCCGAGGTCGTCGCGGAGCCTCCGGCCGACGTCGGACCACTCGATCGTGTCGTCGGCGGGGGCGTCGCGGCGGACGCGTCCGCCCGACGCTCGCTTCGCCTCGACGAGCCGTGCCGGGTCGTGGAGGTGGTGCCAGCCGTAGCGGCCGTCGTCGCACATCCACCACTTGTTGACGTGGGGGTTTTCCCGCGGTTTGAGCCGGTAGACCGTGTCCTGGTTGTGCTCGGTACGGATCGAGCAGCCGGTGGCGCAGCCGCCGCAGACGTTGTCCTCGGCCTTCAGGAACCAGACCCGCTGCTGATAGAGAAAGTCCTTGTCGCCGAGCGCACCGACCGGACAGAGGTCGACGACGTTGCCGGAGAGCTTGTTCTCGAGCGGGAAGCCGGGGAAGACGTCGATCTCCTCCTTCGCCCCGCGGTTAATCACCATCAGCTCGCTCGAGCCGGAGATCTCCCGCGTGAACCGAACGCATCGCGTGCACATGACGCAGCGGTCCACGAAGAGGGTGACGGTCGATCCCATCTCCCGCTTGCGGCTCGTGAAGGGATGGAGGTCGGCCCGCCGCTCGGGCTGGCCGTGCTCGAAGTGGTAGTCCTGGAGCAGGCATTCCCCGGCCTTGTCGCAGATCGGGCAGTCGATCGGGTGGTCGATGAGGAGCGCCTCCTCGACCCGCGCCCGGCTCTCCTTGACGAGCTGGCTCTCCGTCACGATCACCGTGCCGTCCTTCGCCGGCGTCTGGCAGGCCGGCACGAGCTTTGGCACCATCGTCACCTTGCCGGTCGCGGCGTCGCGGCTGCCGGTCTCGACGAGGCACATCCGGCAGCTCGCCACGACCGTGAGGCCGGGATGCCAGCAGTAGTGCGGGATCTCGGCGCCGGCCCGGCGGGCGGCCTCGATGCAGTTGAGCCGCTCGTCGGCCCCGATCTCGATCTCTTTTCCGTCGACGATGACGACCGGCATCAGTGGGCCCCCACGATCTGCAGCGCGGGCACTGGCTCGGTCACCATCCAGCCCGACGGGTTCGTCCGCTTGATGTAGTCCTCGAACTCGCCGCGGAATTTCTTGATGGCGTTCTTGATCGGCCAGGCGGCGCCGTCGGCGAGACCGCAGATCGTCGAGCCGGGCATCATCCCCATCGTGTTGCCGATCTCCTGGAGGATGTCGAGGTCCTTGAGCCGTCCCTTGCCCGCCTTGATCCGCTCGAGCATCCGCAGCGACCAGCTCGTGCCCTCCCGGCAGGGCGTGCACTGGCCGCACGACTCGTGGGCGAAGAAGCGGCAGGAATTGTGGAGGAAATCGACGATGCTCGTCTGGTCGTCGATGACGACGACGGCGGCCGTGCCGAGGCCGAGGCAGCCGACCTTTCCGGGGCCGGCGAAGTCGAGCGGCGTGTCGAGCTCGCTTTCGGTCATGAGTCCCATCGAAATGCCGCCGGGGATCACGGCCTTCGCGCGGCGGCCCTTCCAGACGCCGCGACCGTGCTCCTCGATGAGCTGCCTTGCGGTGATGCCGAGCGGCGCCTCGTAGCAGCCGGGCTTCTCGACGTGTCCGGAGAGGCAGTACAGCTTCGGGCCGTAGCTGCCGGGGTCGCGAGGATTGTTCGGATCGGCCGGCACGCCGATCGACTTGAACCAGTCGACGCCGCGGCGGGCGATCTGCGCGACGCAGGCCATCGTCTCGACGTTGTTGACGACCGTCGGCTTGCGGAAGAGACCCTCGATCGCCGGGAACGGCGGCTTGATCCGCGGCCAGGCCCGCTTCCCCTCGAGGCTCTCGATGAGGCCCGTCTCCTCGCCGCAGATGTAGGCCGCGGCGCCGCGATGGAGGTAGACGTCGAGCGAGAAGCCGGAGCCCTTGATGTTCTTGCCCAGCCATCCGGCGGCATACGCCTCGTCGATCGCCGACTGGAGCCGCTGCCAGCTCCTCGGGTATTCGTACCGCAGGTAGATGTAGGCCGTGGAGGCCCGCGTGGCGTAGGACGAGAGAATGATCCCCTCGATCACCTGGTGCGGGTCGTCCTCCATGAGAATGCGGTTGTTGAACGTGCCCGGCTCGCTCTCGTCGGCGTTCACGCAGAGGTAGATCGGCCCCGGATGGTCCTTCGGCAGGAAGGTCCACTTGAGGCCCGTCGAGAAGCCCGCGCCGCCGCGGCCGCGCAGGCCGCTCGACTTCACCATCTCGATCACGTCGGCCGGCTGCTTCTCGGCGAGAGTCTTCGCGACGGGAGCGTAGCCGCCTCGGGCGACGTAGCTGGCGAGCGTGTGGCCGTCGGGCACGCCGACGGCTTCGAGCAGGATGGGCTTGAAAGCAGGCATGGTCAGGTGGCCCTCCCGCGTGGCTTCTTGAGCTCGGCCTGGGCGGCCTCGGGCGTCATGTTCGCAAGCAGGTCGTCGTTGGCGAGGATGCAGGGCGCGAAGTCGCAGGCCCCGAGGCACTCGGCCGGCTCGATCGTCAGCTCGCCGTCGGGCGTCGTGCCGTAGGGCTCGATGCCGTTGGCGTGGCAGAGCCGATCGAGCAGCTCGTCGCCCCCCCGCAGCGCACATGAGACCGACCGGCAGACGAACGCCCGCACCTTCCCACACGGCTGCTGCTGAGGGAAGAACTGGTAGAAGGAGAGCGTGTCTTGCACTTCCGCGGGCGCCAGGCCAAGCACCTCGGCGATCTCCACGACCGCCTCGAGCGGCACGTGCCGCAGTTCCGCGTAGACGACGTGGAGCGCCGGCAGCGTCAGCGCGCGGCGGTTCGGATACCGCGGCGCGAGCGCCTCGATCTTCGCGACCATCTCGTCGGTGAGGATTTTTTTTCTGGCGATCATGAGCGGAAAGGGATCAGCTCGCCCCCCTGTCTTCATGGAATGAACCAAGGAGGGGTCGCCCCTGCCATGGATCCGGCGTAGCTGGCCAGCGGAGCCATGGATGGCGGAGCGCAGACAGCTCCGAGTGAGCGGAGGCCAGGATGGCCGAAGCGAACG
>JBIIOJ010000051.1:0-14222 GCA_044337015.1 Pirellulales bacterium | reverse complement strand
GGCCGATCGTGCCGAAGTATTTCCGCACGACGTCGAATTCGGGCAGCGTCGAGCCGTCGATCCGCTGCGTGCGGACCGAGCCCGGCTTGCCGTCGGAGAGCATGTTGTTGAGCATCTGGCCGAGCAGGCTCTTCGAACTCGGCATCCAGCCGTTCTTGATCGCCTCGTAGGTGGGGCGAGCCGTCTCCTCGGCGCGGCCGAACGAGCGGAGGGCCGTCTTCGAAGGGAAGAGCTTCAGCGTCTCCGCGGTGACGGCCTTGTAATCGGCCGATGCTGCGAGGGCTTCCGGACCTCCCGACGTGTCGATCACCTTCTGCAGAAAATCGATGTGCGAGGCGATGAAGAGGTGGCCGTGGGCGACGGTGACGGCCGAATGCGGAAGCAGCCGTTCCTCGCGCTCGCGGAGCCGCTCCCGCCGGCTGCGGCGACCCTCTTCGGCGTCGTCCTGGTGGGAATCCTCATGGGCGATCTTGCCGGCGGACGTCTCCACCTCGAGCTTCGGGATCGTGATGTCCTTCTCCACGAGTTCCCAGATCACGTGCCCGCCGTGCTCGACCCGCCGCATGTCGGGCTCCGACTGCATGCTCTTGTTGATCGTGGCCGCGAGCAGCTTGGCGTCCTTGGCCTCGATTGCGACGAGCAGCCGGTCGGCCTCGGCGTCGATCGGGTGCACGTGGTCGCTGACCACCACGACGCGGGTGCCGAGGGCTTCGATCAGGTCCCGCTCGACCTCGATCTGCGGGCCATCCGGATCCTCACGGAGCGTCACGATGATGTCGTCGAAGGCCCCGGGCTCACCCACCATGTCGTCGACGATCGGCTCGGCGCTCTTGAACGCCGTCTTCATGTCCCATTCGAACGCCGTCCATCGGGCGATGTCCCGCGGCACCCATTCCGGCGGGTCGATCGAGGTGGTGTTCGGGAACCGCAGCATCCTCGCCGAGGAGTTGAACCTGTTCGTGCCGAACGGCTCGCGGCCGGGCAGCGGCGGAGCGTAGACGAGCGAATGGTGCAGCACCTCGTTGCTGCCGGCGTCGAAAACCACGTGACCACCGGCGCCCAGGATGCAGTCGAAACCGTTCCGCAGCAGCACGTCGACGCGACGGTCCCTCTGTTCCTCGCCGGAACGGTTCTTCGAACCGGTCCGAGGCAGCGCCCGCTCCCGCTCGTTGCGCAGCGTTTCCATGAGCCCGGCGTATTTCAGTGGGTCGACGTACCAACGGACCGGGGTGCGGCCCGCCGGGAGCCCCTTCGCCGTCCGCTCCATCACCGGGCGGAAGGCCGGAAGCGACTCCACCGAATCGGGCCTCCCCTTCGAAAGCCGGGTGAAGGCGTCGGCGACCACCGAGACGTCGTCGCCGATGACGAGCGCCGACCCCTTGGAGGCGAAGGCCGCGAACTCGGGCTTGCCGCTGCGGTCAGCCGGGTCGGGGGGCAGCTGGAAGGCGACGAGTTCGGGGGTTGCCGCGGCCGGTGGCAGCCGGCGGCCTCCCTGCTTGCCGATCCGGTCCGTCATCTGCTCGATGAGGGCGGCGAGGTCCCGCTCGTTGCCCGTGGCATCGACGAGCAGGACGACAGCGGCCACGTCCTTCCTGGGCTCGACGCAGGCGATCGCGAGTTCGCCGGATGGAATCTTTTCAAGATCCTCGAGCGTGAGCCCGAGCTTCTTGAGCCGCTGGCGGCCGGAGTTGCGAAGCTGTTCCCGGAAGCTCTTCACGAACGGTTGCATCGCCGGATCCTGCAACATCTTGCCGAGCTGCGTCTTGTTGAAGCTCGCCCGAACGGCGTCGGGCTGTCGGATGCTCACCCAGACCCGCGTCGTGTCGGGCAAAATCCGCTCGCTCGGGACGAACGCGGGGTCCCCAGCGGCGAGGGCCGCGGAGGCGGCGATGGCGGCGATGGCGCCGCAGACGGTCCGGGCGTGGCTGATTCCGTTCACGACGAATGACTCCCTTGGATTGGCGAACCGCGACAGAGTGTCGCATCTGCCTCTCCAGGGCTCAACATCGATTCTCGGACCATCAAACCGGCGATAATCCAGGGAATTCAGCCAATCCCGGCCCGCACCACGCGCACGCCACCGCGAAAACGGCGAGCATGGCGGCAAACGTGGTCTCCGCCCCGAATCCACCCCTCTGCATGCAGGCCACGATCGCCGCGGCCAGGCCGGCCAGAAGGATGAGCAGCGCGACCGCGGTGGCGGTGGCGACCGCGGCTCCCGGTAGCCGAAGCGTGAGCACGCCCGCCACGACGAGCGGCCAGGCGAACAAGGCCAGGTGGCCGAGGGCGATCCTGCCGGCGGGGGGCCATCCCGTGCCGTATCGGGCCGGCTGAAGCACGGCGGTCCAGGCGGCACGATCGACGACACCGTCGGCGATCGTCATCTGCGGCGAGGCGACCGCGATGAACACAGCGGCAGCGACCGCAGCGTAGCGATTCGCCATCGGCGGCTGCGGCACGAGCCACGCCGCCATCGCGGCAAGCCCCACGAGCATCGCCACCGCCGTCATCGACGGCCGCAGTCTGCCCTGCGTAGGCAGCGGCCAGAGCCAGACAGTCCGGCCGCGGCCGCGGGGGCAGGTCAGCCGCTCCTTAGCGGTCGTGATGCCGGCAAACTGCCCCGCCGCCACCGCCGCGGACGCCCAACCGGCCGCAAGCCACGTTGGCGAGAGGCCTGCCCATGCCGCCCCGGCGGCCCCTGACGCGACGAGCAGCGCCGCCGTGGCCGGCTCCGAGCCCCGGCCGCCCCCGGCCTGCACGGCCGCCTGAGTGAACGCGGTCGCGACGATCGCCAGCATGATCGCCGCGAGGCCATTCCCCAGGGGCTCCCGGCCGAACCCAGCGGCCGCGGCCGCCACGCCGACGAGTGGAAACAGCGACCGGGTGGCAGCCCACGCGACCGCCTCGGCCGGCCACGGTCGTACGGTTCGGAAAAACATCGTTCGCAAAAGACCGTCGGGCAGTTCGCCGATCGCCGCGACGGCAAGCAGGCCGCCGACGAGAATCTCGATGCCTGTCGTACCGGTCGCCCCGTCGCCACGGGCGAACGCGAGTCCGGCCATGAAACCGGCCGCACAGGCGACCGCCGATGCCGGCCTCCTCAGCCCGACCTTCACGGCACATACGATTCCGCGAACGAACGATCGCATGCGTGTAGCGGATCAGCCCCTCGGCCGCACGCGGGCCTGCACCGCCAGCGGCACGCCCATGATCCGCAGGAAACCCTCGGCATCGGTCTGGTCGTAGCTGCTGCCGCACCCTTCCATGGAGGCGATCGCCGCGTCATACAGGCTCTGCGGGCTCTGCCGGTCCTTGACCATGACGTTGCCCTTGTAGAGGTGGAGCGTCACGCTCCCGGTCACCGGCTTCTGCGCCTCGCGGATGAAGGCGAGCAGGGCATCCATCTTCGCGCAGTACCAGAATCCGTAGTAAACGGCCTCAGCGACAACCGGGCTGAT
Organism: Pirellulales bacterium; assembly: GCA_044337015.1. GTDB lineage: Bacteria > Planctomycetota > Planctomycetia > Pirellulales > UBA1268 > UBA4655. Next base: position 10,764 of record JBIIOJ010000051.1, on the reverse strand, counting down.
GCCGTCCCGCAGATGGACGAGGTCTCGATCGAGTGTCATCTGCTCGACGAGCCGGTGAGCCTCGTAGAGCAGCGTCATGCCCGGGGCCTCGTAGACCCCGCGGCTCTTCATGCCGACGAACCGGTTCTCCACGATGTCGATCCTGCCGACGCCGTTGCGGCCGCCGATCTCGTTGAGGGCGAGCACGATCTCGTGGGCCGCCATGCGGCGTCCGTTCACCGCCGTCGGCACGCCGTGCTCGAACTCGATCTTCACCGCCTCGAGCGTGTCGGGAGCCGCCTGTGGCGAGACGGTCATCCCGAAGTCGACGAGCGAGAGACCGTCGGTCGAGAGCTCCTCGAGCAGCCCCGCCTCGTAGCTCGTGTGGAGGCAGTTCTCGTCGGAGCTGTAGGGCTTCCCCTTCGACGCCTTCACAGGGATGTTCTTCTCGGCACAGAAATCGAGCAGCTCCGTGCGGCCGGGAAACCGCTCGCGGAACTCGCGGATTCGCCAGGGCGCGAGAATCTCGATCGAAGGGTCGATCGCGACGGCCGCGAGCTGGAAGCGGCACTGGTCGTTTCCCTTGCCGGTGGCGCCGTGCGCGAAGACGGTCGCACCGCGGCTCCGCGCGATCTCCACGCAGACCTTGCTGATGAGCGGCCGGGCGATCGACGTGCCGAGCAGGTAGGTGCCCTCGTAGCGGGCCTGCCACTGCATCACGGGGAAGGCGAAGTCGCGGCAGAGCTCCTCGCGAACGTCCACGATGATCGATTCGATAGCGCCGCAGTCGCGGGCCTTCTTCAGGGTCGCCTGCCGGTCCTCGCAGGGCTGCCCGAGATCGACGTAGACCGCGATCACGTCGTAGCCCTGCTCGATGAGCCAGCCGAGGATGACGCTCGTGTCGAGCCCGCCCGAATACGCCAAGACGCACTTCTTCTTCATGGGTTGTCCTGTTGCGACCTCCTCATACCTCGTGGACCAGGGCCATATTGTGGCCTCCTGTGCCGAAACCGGAACCCGCCACCAGCAAAATCCGGTCGCCGCGGTGCAGTCGCCCGGAACGCAGCCCCCATTCGCTCACGTGGCCGAGCAGTTCGAGCGTGTCGCTGCTGGAACTCGTCGCCAGCGGGGTGACCCCCCAATACAGGGCCATCTGCCGGAGCGTCGCGGCGCTGTCGGAGAGCCCGACGGTGGGCACGGCCCCCCGCCGCTTCGAGCGGGCGATCGCGGTGAGCCCCGACTTGCTCGCCACGACCACGAGCTTCGCGTCGAGCTCGGCCGCGATCCGGCTGGCCGCGTCGACGACGGCCTGCGTGATCGGGTGGAGCCCCTCCACCAGGAACTCGGGCGAGGGGAGGAACTCCTGCACGGGAATGCCGGCAGCGCCCCGCTGGGCCGCGAACCGGCCGTCGAGATATCGCCAGCGGTCGGCGAGGTACTGCCGCTCCGTCTCCTTCGCGATCCGTCGCATCATCTCGACCACGAGCCGGGGATGCTCGCCGATGGCCGTCTCGCCGGAGAGCATGCAGGCATCAGCGCCATCGAGGATCGCGTTGGCGACGTCGGTCGTCTCGGCCCGCGTCGGACGCCTCGCGTGCTGCATGCTGTCGAGCATCTGCGTCGCGACGATCACCGGCTTCTGGTATCGCTGGCAGGCGCGGATGATCCGCTTCTGCACCATCGGGATGCTTGCGACGTCAGTCTCCACGCCGAGGTCACCGCGGGCCACCATCACCGCATCGGCGGCATCGACGATGGAGTCGAGATTGTCGATCGCCTCCCGCTTCTCGATCTTCGCGACGACGCGAGCCACGGAGCCCCGGGTGCGGAGCAGCTCCTTGAGCAGCTTCACCTCGACAGCACTGCGGACGAACGACAGGCTCACGAAGTCGATCCCGTTCGCGGCCGCCCATTCGGCGTGCTGCCAGTCGGCGGGGCTCATTGCCGCGACCGAGAGCTTCACGCCGGGCAGGTTCACCCCCTGGCGGCTGCGGACCACGCCCCCCTGAACGACGCGGCAGCGGGCCCAGTCGGCGTTGCGTTCCTCGACGACGAGGCTGATCGTCCCGTCGGCGAGCATCACCGAATCGCCGACGGCAAGCTCGTCGACGAGCGGCGGATAGGTCGTCGTGAGCTCGTCAGGATTTCGAGGCTCCGTCCCCCGGACGAACCGCAGGGTGGCCCCGGCCGCACATTCCAGCGATCCTCCTGGCAGTTCTCCGAGCCGAATCTTGGGGCCGGCCAGATCCGCGAGCACGCCGACGGGCCGGCCGAGCTCGTCCGACACGCGGCGGATTCGCCCAAGCGACTCCTCGTGCTCCGGAATCGAGCCGTGGGCCATGTTGAGTCGGAAGACGTCTACACCCGCCTCCACGAGCCCGCGGAGCACCTCCTCGCTCCGCGAGGCCGGCCCGAGCGTCGCGACGATCTTCGTGCGAACGATTTCTGGAGGCGCGGGCGTGATGCTCGTCATGGAGCGGTTCCTTGCGGCGGCCGAGGGCGTAGCAGGCTGGAGTCGGTATCGTAGCACGGCAGATGCGGGGAGGAGCCGCGACAACCACGCCACCCGCGACAAACGGACGTTACCGGGGTATACCATCCGCCGAGTCGAAATGAGGTGGCCGACCGGACGACTCGAACACACGGTCAGGAAATAAACACGGCCAGGAAATAAGGAGCAAGCGATGGCGACGGCAGAAGCTTTCAAGGGCATCGGCAGGATCCGCTACGAGGGGCCGAAGGCCACCAGCATGCTGGCCTTCAGGCACTACGACGCCGACAAGCTCGTCGAAGGCAAGCCGATGCGCGATCACCTTCGCTTCGCCGTTTCCTGGTGGCACACGTTCCGCGGCACCGGCAGCGACCCCTTCGGCCCGGGCACGATGCGGCGGCCGTGGGAGCGAGGGGGCGACACGCTGGAGGCCGCGCTCGACCGCGTGGCGGTCGGATTCGAGTTCATGGAGAAGCTCGGCACACCCTTCTACTGTTTCCACGACCGGGACGTGGCCCCGGAAGGGGCGACGCTTGCGGAGTCCAACGCGAACCTCGATGCGGTCGCGAAGCGTCTCAAGGAGCACCAGGACCGCACCGGAATCCGCCTGCTCTGGGGCACGGCCAATCTCTTCAGCAATCCCCGCTACATGCAGGGCGCTGCGACAAGCCCCGACGCCCGTGTCTTCGCCTACGCCGCCGCCCAGGTGAAAAAGGCGATGGAAGTGACCCACGAACTCGGCGGGGCCGGCTACGTCTTCTGGGGCGGCCGCGAGGGATACCAGTGCCTCTGGAACACCGACATGAAGCGGGAACTCGACCACCTCGGCGCGTTCATGCGGATGGCGGTCGACCACGCGAGGGAGATCGGCTTCACCGGCCAGTTCTACTTCGAGCCGAAGCCGCGGGAGCCGATGAAGCACCAGTACGACTTCGACGTTGCGACCTGCATCAACTTCCTGCGGACCTACGGCCTCGAGCGGCATGTGAAGATGAACATCGAAACCAACCATGCGACGCTCGCCGGCCACGAGATGCAGCACGAACTGGAATACGCGGGGCTGCAGGGCTTCCTGGGTTCGATCGACGCGAACACGGGCGACACGCTCGTCGGATGGGACACCGACCAGTTTCCGACAAACATCTATTTGACGACACAGATCATGTACACGATCCTGAAGTACGGCGGGCTCGCGCCGGGAGGCGTGAACTTCGACGCGAAGGTCCGCCGCGAAAGCTGCGATCCCGTCGATCTCTTTCACGCTCACGTCGGCGGCATGGACGCGTTCGCCAGGGGCCTCGAGATCGCGGCGGCGATGCGGGCCGACGGCGCGATCCAGAAGCTCGTCGAGGAGCGGTACGCCACATGGTCTTCCGAACTCGGAAAGCGGATCGAATCGGGCAGCGAGTCGTTCAAGTCGCTCGCCCAGGAGGCCCTCGGCATGGGGCCGGGTCCGGAGGTCGCCAGCGGCCGCCAGGAACTCTTCGAGAACGTCCTGAACCGTTTCGTGGCCGGGTGACCATGACGGCTCGGCCGGTGTTGCTTGGAATGGCCATGCTGGCGGCGGCAGCTTCGGCCGCCGAGCCGGCGGCGACCGCCCCGTTGTCGTCAGCGGCCTGGAAGCTCGAGCGGGTCGAACTCGTCGACGGTCGGTCGCTCGAGGGCATCCTCGACCACGACGACGGTGGCGACTCGATCGCCTTCACGGAGGTCGTGAGGCGGCCGGGCCGTGGCATGTATCTCGTCGCCCGCCCCTCGCTCGGTCGGGATCGCGTGCGGTCGATCGACCGGCTGCCCGCCAAGGAGCACGACGATCTCGCCGCCAGGATCCAGGAGTTTCGTGACCGCGGATCGGAGAGGCGGCGGGCCGAGGACGCGGTGCGGCTCTCCCGCGACCCCGACACCGGTCGGCTACGTTATGACGGGGAGTCGTTCAAGCTCGAGAGCTCCGCGACCGACCCGCTCACCCGCGAGACGATCGTCCGTCTCGAACAGCTGTTTGCGGCGTTCGAAACCCTCCTGCCGATCGGCGGGTCGAGCAGGCTCACGGTACGCATCTGCGGGAGCGACGCGGAGTATCGCGAGGTGCAGCGGACACTCGGGGTCGCCATCGAAAACCCGGCGATCTTCGTGCCCGCGAAGCGGCTTCTCGTCACCGGAGGCGACGTCCCCATGCTCGTCGAGGAGCACGAGCGGGCGAGCGAGTCGCTTTCGGCGGCGGACCTCGAGCTCGCCGCCCACGATCGCGGCATCGAGCCGCTCCTGCGGGACCTGGCGGAGCGGCTGGAGCACCAGGGCATCCCGGCCGCCCAGCGGGCCGAAATCGTGCGTCGGGCCCGCGCGCGGCATCAACGAGAGCGGGCGGAGGCAGCCGACCGGATCGCCTCGGCGCGCCGCGGCAACGTCCAGCGACTCGACGCCGTGCGGAAGCGTTTTAACGAGAGGCTCGCCCATGAGGCGTGGCACGCGCACGCCCACCGGCTCGCGGAATCGGTCGGGCGGAGCGTCACGCTGCCCGTCTGGCTCGACGAGGGGCTCGCGCAGGTGTTCGAGACCGCGGTGCTCGAGGTCGGCGACTTGAGGCTCGACGCGGCCGACCCCGCCCGCCTCGAGCCGCTGAGGCTGCTGTTCGCCTCGTCGCGGGGCCCGCGGCTGGCGGACGTTCTCCTGTCCGGATCGGATGCATTTCTCGTCGGTCACGGTGGAAGACGGGAGGCGAGCGAGCAGGCCTACCTCGTGGCCTGGGGGCTCGCGGTACACGTGGCGGTGCTCGAGCCGGTGCTCGATCGGGCCGCCTTGCGGCGAATGTTCCAGCCGTCCACGGCATCCGATCCGGTCCGCCAATTCGAGGCGCTGGTCGGCATGCCGCTCGACCGCTTCGAACCGCAATGGCGGGAGAGGCTGCTCGCGATCCCGAAGGCCGCCCGCTGACCCATCCAGGTCCGCCGTCCCCGGGCCGCGTTCACCTCCCGCCTACCGGCAGAGCGTCGCGATGGCCGACTGGACCGCCGAACGCAGGTCGTCGAGCATCCGCTGGTCGGAGATCTTGGAGTTCGAGCCGTCCGTGACGTGGAAGGCATCGACGACCTGGTCGAGGTAGGTTCCGATCTTGGCAGATCGGACGGAGAGACCCGACTCGAAGATGGCCTTCGCGATGGCGTAGAGCAGCCCCGGCGAGTCGTCGGCGAAGACCTCGAGGATGGTGGTGGTGTCCGAGCTTTCGTTGTCGATCCTGACCCGTGGCGCGGGACCCGTCGCGGCCATATCGGCCACCCCCCACACTCTCCGGAACGAGGGGTGGCTCGAGGGCTCGAGCGATCGGCGAATCGCCTCCTCGATCTCCATGAGCCGATGTCCCGGCGGCTCGCCCTGGAAATCGGGGTCCTGCAAGGAGAAATGATCGAGCACGAGCCCGTCGCCGAAGGTGTGGATGTCGGCCGCGAGGATGCCGAGCCGTAGGCTGGAGAGGGCCCCGGCGAGCCTGTGGAAGATACCGGGGGCCACGCTCTCGCGGGTGCCCACGGTCACGGCGAGCATCGACGTCGCGGGCTGCCAGCCGATCCGCACGAGGCAGCCCGCCTCGGGAAGCGCGGCGAGGTGAACGAGTTCCTCGAGAATCTGGTCCGGCGGCTTTGTCTGGAGGAGCGAGGCGGGAAGCGAGGCGACGAGCTTGCGGACCGGCTCCGTCGCGGACCGCTCGTCGAGCAGCCGCTCGAGGGCGACGCGGTTGCGATGAGCCATCCGCGAAGGATTCTCGCCGTCGAGGTAGTCGATCGTGCGGGAGTAGAGGTCCTCGAGCAGATCGGACTTCCATTGGCTCCACGTGCCGGGACCGACGGCGCTGGTGTCGGCCGCGGTCAGCAGGGCGAGCATCCGCAGCACCTCCGGCGAGCCGACGTCTCCCGCGAACCTCACGACGAGGCTCTCGTCCCCGGTGTTCCGCCGAAAGGCGAGGTGGGCCATGGCAAGGTGGTTGGCGACGAGGTACTCCACGATCTCGATTTCGTCGTAGGGCATCTGGAGCCGGGCCGCCGTCTCCCTCGCGATTCGTGCCCCCACGACGCTGTGGTCCCCGACGTGCCCCTTCCCAAGATCGTGCAGGAGCAACGCGAGCAGCAGCGGACGGCGGCGGCGGATCTCCTTCCAGACTTTCCCGAGCCATCCCGGGCTGCCATCGAACGACGCCGCCTGCTCGACCGAGTGGATGCAGTGCTCGTCCACGGCGAACTTGTGGTAGTTGTTGAACTGCATCAGGCCGGTGGCGTGGCTAAAGGCGGGGATGATCCGCTCGAGTACGCCGAGCTCGTGGAGGTCGCGAAGGGCGGACGCGAGACGCAGCGGATGGTTGAAGAGCGCGAGGAACCTCGCCCTGGCGGCGGAGTCAAAGGTGAGCTGCTCCGGATGCACGACACGACGAATCGCCTCGAGCGTCGCCGGATCGACGTCACGATTGAAGAGCATGGCCAGCTCGAACAGCCGCAGGATCGAGGCGAGGCTCGACGCCACGCCGGGAACGCCGGAGGCGGGCACCGTCACGGAGAGCCGCGTGAGCCGAAAAGGATCGTCGACACGATGGCCGAAGCAACGGGCCATGCCACGCAGGACGGGCGAGGCCATCTCGCTGCGGCGTTCCATCGCCCCGGCGATCCCCGCGATCTTGCGGGTGTGGGAGAAATACTCCCGCATGAACCGCTCGACGCCGAGCAGCCCGCCCTCCTGACCGATGCCACGGGCCTCCGCGATCGCAAGCTGCTGGTCCCGCCGCAGGTCGTCCTCGGCACGCCCGGCGGCCAGGTGCATCTCGAACCGCAGCCGCATGAGAAAATCGGCTCCCCGACGCAGGACGTCGGCGTCGGTCCGCGTGAGCGCACCGACCATGACGAGGTCGTCGAACGACCGCTCGTCGTGACGGATGGCGCCGAGCCATCGCACCAACTGCACGTCGCGTAGCGCGCCCGCCGACCGCTTCACGTTCGGCTCGAGGACGGCCGCGCTCTCGCCGTAACGCCGGCGCTCGGCCCGGCGGGCCTCGATGAGACGCTGCGAGATCCGACGCGGGTGCCGCCTCGCCATCGCCCTCAGTTTGCGGCTCATCCGGGCGAACAGTTCGGGATTGCCGGCGAGCGGCCGACCGTCGACGAGCGAGCTGAAGACCGTGGCGTCATCCCATGCCAGCCGCACGGCCATCGAGGGTGTCCGAACGCTCTGCCCGACCTCGAGCCCGGCGTCGAAGAGGTCCTTGAGCAGCCGCCCCGCGACGTCGGCCACGAGCCCCTGCGCCGGCGTTCGCTCGTCGTGCAGCAGCATGAGATCGACGTCGGAGAAGGGGGCCATCTCACATCGACCGAAGCCCCCGTGGGCGATCAGGGCGACACGGGCCTCCGCGTCCCCGCCGACGTCCGCGAGGATCGTGCGATAGACGTCGAGCACGATCTCCTCGAAGAGCTCGGTGGCGAACGCCCCGAGCTGCGGGCCCGATGCCTGCGAGGCGAGATGCCTGGCCATCCGGCTCCGGGCACGATCGACCGCCGCCGCGGCACGGGCGACCACGCCGTCGGTGCGGGACGGCGCGCTACTCATGGCGTGGTCGCATGCCACGGGTCGTCTGACAGGCCGGCGACGGCGTTGGCGTGCCTCGCCAGCACGAACAGCAGGTCGCCGACGCGGTTGAGATACTCGATCGCGTTGGAAGGAATCGAGGCCCCCGGCTGGCCCGCGAGCGCGACGACCCGGCGCTCCGCCCGGCGGCACACGGTCCGCGCGACGTGCATGGCGACGGCAGCCTGACTACCCGCGGGAAGGATGAAGCAGTCGAGCGGCGAGAGCGATCCGTCGTAACGATCGATCGCCGCCTCGATCGCCTCGACATGCCGCCGCGTGATCCGCTCCGCATCCGGCTTCGGCGTGGCGAGCTGCGCACCGAGTTCGAAGAGATCGCACTGGACGTGCCGCAGCAGGGCGTCGAGCCCCTTTCCACCCTCGACCATTTTGCCGCCGCCGGGAATCGTGCCGCCGCCGCAGAACGTCCGCACCACGCCGAGGTGGCTGTTGAGTTCATCCACCGTGCCGAAGGCCTCGATCCGCGAGTCATCCTTGCGGACCCGCGGACCGCCGAAGAGCCCCGTCTCCCCGGCATCGCCCGTCTTCGTGTAGATTTTCATCGGTTCGCGGACTCCTTCGCGGACGATCGTATCCCGGCTCCTCCGGCCGGATCTCGTTCGGGAGCATATCCTTTCCGGCCATGCAACGACCAACTTTCCTGTCGATCGTCGCCGTCGCCGCCTCGCTGACGGCGAGCTTTTCGGGCGCGGCGAGCGGATCGGAACTCGAACAGCGGTTCCTCTCGCCACCCACGCAGGTGACCGAGGGCCTCGAAAAAGCGGGGGAGGGCTACTTCTCGCCGGACGGGCGGCGGATCGCCTACCAGGGAATCCCTCGCGGTTATCCGTTCTACCAGATCTACGTTCAACCCTTCGACGAGGCCGCTGCACGGCCAACAGCGGCGACCCGCGTGAGCACGGGCCGTGGCCGCACGACGTGTGCGTGGTTTCATCCGGACGGACGATCGCTGCTCTTCGCATCGAGCCACCTCGACCCCTCGCTCGACGCCACCGAGGCCGCGGCGAAAGCACAGGCCGAGGAGGACCGTCGCAGCGGCCGCCGCCGTCGCTACCAGTGGGACTTCGACCCGCAGATGGAACTCTTCAGGGTGAATCTCGACGGGACGGGGCTCACTCGGCTCACCGACTCTCCCGGCTACGATGCCGAGTGCTCCTATTCGGCCGATGGCGATCGGATCCTGTTCGTGAGCGATCGTGATGGCGACCCCGACATCTACGTTATGGACGCCGACGGCACGAACGTGCGGCAGCTGACGAACGCTCCGGGCTACGACGGAGGGCCGTTCTTCTCCCCCGACGGCCGCTGGATCGCCTATCGAACCGACCGTCTCACGAAGGACATGCTCCAGATCCACGTCATGCGGGCCGACGGCTCCGGCGACGTCGCCGTCACGAGCGGCAACGGCGTGCGCTGGGCGCCCTACTGGCACCCGACGAAGCAGTGGCTCATCTGGACCGGCGCCGACCACTCCGACCCGACGGCCCGGCCGAATTACGACCTTTGGATTACGAAGTACGACACGAAAGCTGACGACCGCTTTCAAGCGGGTGTGCCGCTGCGGCTGACCGACCACGAGGGGGCCGACGTGCTCCCTTCGTTCTCACCAGACGGCCGGCTTCTCCTCTGGACCGCGAGCCGGTCGGCCGACCGGGCGAGCCAGCTTTGGGCGTCGAAGATCGACCTCGAGGCGATCGAAAAGGAGCTGAAATGACCGTTCCCGGCATCGCGATGATCGGGGGCGGGCAGATGGCTCTGGCGCTCGCGTCGGGCTTCGTGCGGAGCGGCCTCGTCGTGCCGCAGAAGATCGTCGTGTTCGACCCCTCCGAGTCGGCAAGGATCCGGCTGGCCGGGGCCGTGCCCGGGATCGCGTTCGCGGACTCTGCCGGCGCCGCCACAGAGCGGGCAGGGATCGTGTTCCTCTGCGTGAAGCCGCAGCAGGTCGCCGAGGCGTCGGCGGCAGTGCAGGGCCGCATGCCGGAATCGGCCGTCGTCGTCTCGATCGTCGCCGGCCTGTCTCTCGATCAGCTCGCCGACCGGCTCGGCACGCGCAGGGTGATCCGCGTGATGCCCAACACGCCGTGCCTCGTGGGGCAGGGGGTGAGCGTCGTCTGCAAAACGCCCGCCGTCGATCCGGCCCAGGCGGCGACCGTTCGGTCGCTGCTCGAGGCCGTCGGCACCGTCCACGAGTTGGACGAGTCGCTCATGAACGCGGTCACCGGCGTGTCGGGATCGGGGCCGGGCTTCATCGCGAGGTTCGTCGAGGCCCTCACGGCAGGCGGCGTGGCGGCAGGACTCCCGGCCGACCTCGCCGCGCGGCTCGCCCGGGAAACCTTCTGCGGCACGGCCGCGCTCCTCGCGCAGACCGGCGAACCGCCCGAGGAGATCCGCAAGCGGGTCACGAGCCCCGGCGGCACGACCCTCGCCGGACTCACGACGATGGACACCCGAGGCGTTCCCGAGGGCATCGCCGCCGCCGTCGTCGCCGCCAGCAACCGCGCCGCCGAACTCTCCCGCGGCGGCTGAATGAATCCGGCGGACCGGTCTGCAGGAGGCCGAATTGGCTTGCGGGAGGGAAACTGCTCCGGCGCAGTTGATGGATGCCGCATTGCCGCCGGGGGAGCGGACGCATCGTCGCAACGGTGAGGATACACCTGATGCTCCTCAACGTCCGC
>JBIIOJ010000050.1:0-14255 GCA_044337015.1 Pirellulales bacterium | reverse complement strand
GCGGCTGCCCAACTGGGGTCCCGTGCTGCTCTCGGACACGGTCGGTTTCATCCGTGACCTGCCCCACCGCCTCATCGCGAGCTTCAAGGCCACGCTCGAGGAGACCCGTCAGGCCGACCTCCTGCTCCACGTCGCCGACGCCTCGAGCCCGCTCGTCGACTCGCAGATCGCCGCGGTGCGAAACGTGCTGGCGGAGCTCGACGTCGACGAGAAGGACGCGATCCTCGTGCTCAACAAGATCGACGCGATCGAAGACCGCGCGGTCGTGCGGCGGCTCGAGGAGAGGTATCCTCACGCGATCCCGATCTCCGCCCGTTCCGGAGCGGGCATCGAACGGCTCAAGCGGGCCGCGAGCGACGCGCTCGCCCGCGGGTTTCGCGACGTGGACGTCGAGGTGCAGCCGGCCAACGGCCGGCTGCTCGCCTGGCTCGCGGCCCACGGCGAGGTGCTCTCGCGGCATTTCACGCCGGAGAAGGTGACGGTGCACTGCCGCATCCCCGCCTCCTTGGTCGGCCGGATCTCCGCCTCCGAGGCGACGGTCGTGCCGCATGTCGCCGGCAACGCTGCCCACGCGTCCGCGTACCACGCTCCCGAGTCGCAGCATGAACTCACTTCCGGCTGAAACCTCCCTCCTGGCGGTCGCCTGCCCCCGCTGTCACGCGGCGATCGCGGTGCCGCCCGTGTTCTTTGGCCAGCCGGCCGCCTGCCCGATCTGCGCGGGCGGATTCCTCGCGCCGCAGCAGCCGGCGGCACAGCGGTCGGCGGCTTCCATGCCGCTCGAACGGCAACTCTTCGACACGTCCGAGCCACCGCCGCAGACCATCCGTCACGGGGGCCAGGAAATCGAACTGCGACGGCTGACGCCGGAGGAGAAGGCGGTGCGCCGCGTCCGGCGCAACATCATCACGATCGGCGCCGGAACGGCGATCCTCTTCGCGATCGTGCTCCTCGCCACCCGCGGCGGCAAGCCGAAGCGAAAGAAGAGGTAAAGAACGCGGACTGGGAGGGGTGTCCCCGACCTTCGGGAAGGCTCGAGGGCAGTGTTCGCCGCTCACGTCGCCCGCGTCTCGAGCGACTCGCCGATGGCGAGCAGGTCCTCCGCGTCGAGCACGAGATCGCTCCGTTCGAAGAGCTTGCCGATCGCCGCACGGTGGATCTTCATCTTCGTGCCGCCGACACCGAGCGCGCCGTAGAGCAGGAGACGGTCGTTCCACGCGGCAGGCGAGGCCTTGTCGGTCGCGACGATGCCCCCGATGCCCGCCGGTGGCACGGCATTGAGGTCGACGATCACCCTCGCCTCCCGGGCCGCCCTCGCCGCGTCGGCCGACAGCAGGGTCGCCCCCGCCGCACCGGCCCCCACGATCACGGAAGCGGAGGCCACCGCTGCATCGAGCGAATGGCCGGGGAAGACCGGCTCGACGACGGCCCCGGGAACGGCCGCCTGGATCGCCTTGCACGCCGCGTCGCCCCTCTCGGCCGATCGCGATGCGATCGACACACGCGCCCCCTTCCGGGCGAGCAGCCGCCCGACCCGCCGGCCCACGGGCCCGGTGCCGCCGAGCACGAGCGACTTCGTGCCTGCCAGGCCGACGTGCCTCGCTGCCGCAACCACGGCGGCGGCCGCGGTCGAGTTGGCGCCCGAGGGATCGAGCAACACGCTCACCCGCATCGGACCAAAGAACGTCCCGACGACGCGATCGCGGACCGCCTCGGCCGCCTCGACGTCCGAGCCGCCGATGAAGATCGCCGTCGACGCCAGGTCGCTCCCGCCGCGGGTAAAGATCGCGCCGTGCACGAGTCCGGCGACATTCGCCGGCGACACCCGCCCGTGCCGCAGCAGCACGTCGGCCCCGGCATCGACTGCGACGACCGCATCGAACGTGCTCGGTTGGTCGTCGCAGTCGAGCTGGATCAGAATCCGCCGGGGCATAAAACCACTAGAAACCCTTGAAGGCCACTAGAAACCCCTGAAAGGATGCGCGGCCGAGTCCTTCGCCGCGACCATCTCCTTCGCGGTCGGCTTGCCGCTCATCGCGTTGGCGATGGCATCCATCGTGGCCTGGTAGTTGTAGTCGTAGATCTTCTTGTCGTCGGCCGCGAGCCAGTGGATGAACACACCGCAGACGATGACGAGGTTCTCCGCGTCGCTCTCCTTGATCACGCCCTTGGCGACGCTGTCGGCGACCGCCTTGGCGACCGCGGCCTGCGCCGGGCCGAACATCTGCACGGCCTGCTTGGCTCCCTTGATCGTGACCTTCGTGATCATCACGGTCGCCGGCTTCACAGCGACGTTCGGGGCGAGCACGGCGAGCAGGTTCGAATGCCCCTCGCTCTGGCGGGCCAGGGCATTGGCGAAGGCGTGACCGACCGGACCGTCCTTGCTGCCAATGAGAAGATCGATATGGGCAATCTCGTTGCCGTCGCCGCACAGCGCCTCACCGATGAACATCGACATATCCTTGCACTCCCGGAGGGTCCGATTCAGAACTGTTCCACCGCCGCACCGGTATGGTGGACGTGACAGGACGCCGGGAGAATAGCACGTTGGCCCCTCACTGCAACCCTCCGCCGCTCATCGTCGTGGGGGCCAGCGGCCGCGCCATGGCCCAGAGCGGCTTCCGCGCAAGCATCCCGATGCACGCGGCGGACCTGTTCCGCGACACCGACCTCGTCGAATCGTGTGTTTCCGCGACACGGGTCGACCGCTATCCCGACGGCATCGTGGCTGCCCTTCGCCCGCTGCCGGCGGCGGCGTGGTGCCACGTTGGCGGGCTGGAGAATCGGCCCGACATCCTCGATGCCATCGCGGCCGAGCGGCCTCTGGCGGGATCTTCCGCGGCCGCCGTCAGGCTCGTCCGTGATCCCGCCTGGCTGGCGGCTCGGGCGAGAGAGGTCGGTCTGGCCATGCCCGACACCCACGACGCGGCCGTCGGCATCCCGTGCGACGGCAGCCATCTCGTCAAGCCGAAGGCCGGCGCTGGCGGCCGCGGGATTCATCGGTGGATCGGGGCGGCCGCCGAAGACCGCGGGCTCGTCTGGCAGCGATGGATCGAGGGAGTGCCCTGCTCGGCGGCGTACCTCGCGGCGAAGGGCCGCACCGACCTCTTCCTCACGGCGCGGCAGCTCGTCGGATGGCCTCCGAGCCGCGGGTCGGAGTTTGCCTGGTGCGGAGGCATCTCGCGACGGATGCCGGAAGCGGTCGCCACGGTCGTCGAGCGGCTCGGGTGGCACGTCGCGGCCGAGGCCGGCCTGATCGGACTCTTCGGCATCGACTTTGTGCTGGACGACGAAGGACGAGTGCACCCGCTCGAGGTGAATCCGCGGCCCACGGCGTCGATGGAACTCTGGGAGCGGAGCGGCGGCGGGTCGCTCGCCGCCTCGCACCTGGCGGCCTGCGGGTTCGCCGAGGCGACTCCGCCGCCGTCCGCGATTCATTCGAAGGTGTTCGGCAAGGCGGTGCTGTTCGCCTCACGACAGGCCGTCGTCCCGGAAACCGCCTTCGACAGCTGGATGCGGTGGCGCGAGGATTGGCGCGACGACGACGGACTGCCCGCGGTGGCCGACATCCCGGCGAAGGGCACGCCGATCCCGCGGGGAGGACCCGTGCTCACCGTCTTCGCCTCCGGTGACGAGGAGCACGTCGTGCTCGAACGGCTCGAGCGGCGGCTGGGGCTCGTCGAGGAGTCGCTCCTGCCGAGGTCGGCGACGGTCAGCCGGCCATCCGACGCAGCTGCGGCATCTCCGCCGCAGGGCAGAGATACTCCATGAGATACGCGTCCTCGGTCGTGTCCTGGTAGAAGTCCTTGACCACCGAGATCGCGCGGAAGCCGCAGGATCGGAAAAAGAGCTGTGCCGGAAGGTTGGTCTCCCGGACCTCGAGCAGAATGCGACTGCGTCGCTCGGGGGTGAGCTTTCCCGACAGCTTGTCGACGAGGAGCGATCCGACGCCGAGCCGGCGATGCTGCCGCGAGACGGCGAAGTTCAACACGTGCAGACGTGTGCGGTGCAGCTCGTAGATCATGAACGCGACCACGGCGTCGGCCATCTCCGCGACCATGCCGATGCAGTTCCGCTGCCGGAGGCAGTGGGTGAAGTCCTCTTCCGACCAGGGGAACTCGAACGCCTCGTCCTCGATGCCGAGCACGTCCCCCATGTCTCGTCGGATCATCCAGCGGACGTGCACCTTCAGGCGTTTTTTGTCTGTCGACGCGGACACTGCCTCAACTCCTCTTCCGTGACCGACCCCTGCTGCCCGCGTCCGACGGATCCGGTCGCGGGGGGCGAACCGTAGCAGCCGGACCGGCGTCTTCCAAGGCGGCTTCACGCTGAAAAACGGGACCGGGGCCGGCCGAAGCCGCCTTGACCGGCCGGGACGTCGTTCCTACTGTCCCCGACCGTTCTGACCGCATTTTCCCGCGGAAGCACGTCCATGAATCTCTCCGTCACTTTCGCCTCGCCGCACCGTTGGCTGCCCTTGGTGGCGATGCTCGCCGGCTGCGCGGGGCCGTCGATCCGCAGCCAGAGCCCGGAGGTCGAGTCGCTCGTGCAGGTCGAGGCGTCGACGAAGCTCGTCGGCGACTACGCGAACGCCTGGGGCCTCGCCCAGCAGCGGGTGGAGAACGCGGGGCTCGTGACCGGACTGGCGGGCACGGGCAGCGATCCACCGCCGTCCGCCCAGAGGCAGGCCCTCATGGCCGACATGCAGGCTCGCGGCGTCGTCGAGCCGAACCGGCTGCTCGCCTCGCCGACGACGTCGCTTGTCTGGGCCCGCGGCTTCATCCCGCCGGGGGCGAGAAAGGGCGACCGCTTCGACGTGGTGCTCGAGGTTCCCGGCGACAGCGACACGGCGAGTCTCGGCGGCGGCTGGCTCATGGAGACGCGGCTTTCAGAGATGGCCGTGCTCGGCAACCGCGTCCGCGACGGCCACATGCTGGCGTCGGTCGAGGGGCCGGTGCTGGTCGATCCCGTTTCCGAGGCCACTCGCGACGGGGTCTCGAAGCTACGGGCGAGGATTCCCGGCGGTGGCGTGGTGCTCGTCCCCCGGCAGATCGGCCTCGTCATCGCTGCCGACCACCGCTCGATCGCGCTGTCGAAGCGGATCGGCGACTGCATCAACAGGCGGTTCCACACGGTGATCCGCGGCTCCAAGCGGGGCGTGGCCACGCCCAAGACCGACCGCTTCATCGAGCTGGAGATCCCACCAAGCTATGCGCACTCGCTCGACCGGTACGTCCGCGCCGTGCGTGCGGTCGCAATCAACGAGCCCGCGGGCCGGCGGCTCGAGCGGCTCGAACTGCTGTCGCGGCAGCTCGCCGACCCGGTCACCGCCCCGAATGCGTCGATCCGGCTCGAGGCGATCGGAAAGGACTCCGTTCCGACCCTTCGCGCGGCGCTCGACTCAAAGGACCCGGAGGTGCGGTTCCACGCTGCGGAGGCGCTCGCCTACCTCGGTGAATCGACGGCCGCGGAGCACCTCGCCGAGGCGGCATCGTCGTTTCGCAGCGTCCGCAGTGCGGCCCTCGACGCGCTCGCCGTGCTCGACGACGCCAACGGCATCGACGCCCTCGAGGGGCTGCTCGACAACGCGAGCGCCGAGACGCGATACGGCGCGTTCCGCACGCTCTGGCGGATCGATCCGAAGGGGCCGCTCGTCCGCGGCGACCGACTCGGCGACGCGTTCTCGCTCCACGTGCTCGACGTGAAGGGACCGCCGCTGGTCCATGCGACGCGAAGCTTCCGTCCGGAGATCGTCTTGTTCGGCACCGACCATCCGCTCAGCGAAGGGCTGCGTGCCGAGGCGGGCTCGTCGATCGTCGTCATCGTCGAGGGAGCCTCGGCGACGGTCAGCCGTTTCGCCGCCGGCGAGGACGACAGGACGGCGACGGTGCCCGCGCGGGTCGACCGCGTGATTCGCGCGATCGCCGACCTCGACGGAACCTACGCGGACGTCGTCCAGTTCCTGCAGCAGGCAAAGGCGATGCGGGCGCTGCCCAGCAGGCTCGCCTTCGACGCGGTGCCCGATGCCACGACCCCACGTTCGAGCCTCCACGAGGAGGCGGCCATCGGCGGCGAGGCCTCGAAGCCGAACGACCCGGAGGCCCGGGGGCACCGCGCCGAACGCTCGGCGGCGTCCGGCGACCCGTCCACGTCATGACACGCCTCACCGCGATCGAACTCGTCGGGTTCAAGAGCTTTGCGGACCGGACCCGGTTCGAGTTCCCCGAAGGCATCACCGCGATCGTCGGCCCCAACGGGTCCGGCAAGTCGAACGTGGTCGATGCCATGAAGTGGGTGCTCGGCGAGCAGTCGGTGAAGAGCCTGCGCGGCAAGGAGATGGCCGACGTGATCTTCGCCGGGTCGGCCGGCCGCAAGCCGCTCAATTCCGCAGAGACGTCGCTGTTCTTCGACAACTCGGCCGGCCTCCTGCCGGTCGAGTCGGCGGAGGTTCGGATCACCCGTCGCGTCTACCGCAGCGGCGAGAGCGAGTACCTCGTCAACGGACAGATCGCCAGGCTGCGCGACATCCGTGAGCTCTTCTCGGGCACGGGGGCCGCGACCGAGGCCTACAGCGTCATCGAACAGGGCCGCGTCGACGCCCTGCTCGTCGCCAGCGGCCGCGACCGTCGGCTCGTCTTCGAGGAGGCGGCCGGCATCACCCGATTCCGCAGCCGGCGCGCCGAGGCGCTCCGACGGCTCGAGCGGACCGACCAGAGCCGACGCAGGCTCGCCGACCTGCTCGGGGAGATCGCCGGACGCCTGGCCACCGTCAGGCAGCAAGCAGCCCGGGCCCGCCGACACCAGGAGCTCACCGCCCGGCTGAAGTCACTCCGGCTCACGGCGGCCTCCATCGACCTCGCGTCGGTCGAAGAGGCGGCTGCCGCACATGCCGACCGCATCGCCCGCACGCAGGAAGAGATCGGGGTCCATGAAGGAGTGCTCTCCGACGCCTCGTCGCGGCTGACCGACATCGTCGCCGAAGAACAGGCGAACGACACCGAACTCGCTTCGCTCCAGCAGCATCTCTCGAGCTTCGCGGAGCGGGCGGCCGCCGCGAGAACCTCGATGGGGCTGCTGGCCGGCCGGAGCCGCGAACTCGACGACGAGGCCTTGCACGCGGCCGGCGACCTCCGCGACCTTCGCCACCGACTCCTCGAGGCGACGCGGGCGATCGCGGAGGCCGAGCAGGAGGAGAAGGCCCGCGGCCTCGAGGCCGCAGCGATCCGAGAGCGGCTCGCCGCCAGCGAGACCACCGCCGGCTCGTCGAGCCTCGACGCGTCGCAGGTTCGGGACGCGGTCGCATCCGCCCGCCACGTCCTCCGGGAGACGGAGGCGGCCCATGCCGCCAGTCGCACGGCCGTAGTGCGACTCGAGGACGCCATGGCGAGGGTCGCCGACGCCGCCGACCACTCGCGTGCCTCGGTGGCCACGGCGAGGGAGCGCCATGCCCAATCGCTCGACGCCGTCGCCACCGCCGAGGGCACCCTCACGGCATTCACGACCCGGCTCGAGTCGGCGCACCGCGAACTCGCCGCGCTCGAGGGGCGAGAGAAGGATCTTGCCGAGCTCGCCATCGCCCGCCGCGATGCGGTCGCGGCGACCGCCGCGAAGCTCGAGGCCTGTCGCGAGCGGGCTCTCGTGCTCGATGAACTTGTCGGCAGCCGTGAGGGCGTGTCGGAGTCGACCCGCGCCATGCTCGCGGCCGGCGTGCCCGGGAGTCGGGGCCTCGTCGCCGAATCCATCGACGCCCCGCCGGCCGTGGCCGCTCTCGTCGATGCCGCGCTCGGCCAGCTCGCCGGCCACCTCCTCGTGGACTCCTCCGACGAGTGCATGGCGTGGCTCGCCGACCTGCCGGCCGTCGCGGCGGGCGGCGGACGCACCGGCTTCGTCATCGCCGACCGCCTGCCCGCACCATCGACCGACGCGGTCGCCGCGCAGGGCGTGCTCGGCCGGCTCGACCGTCTCCTCTCGCCGCCCCCCGCGCCGAACGGCGTCGCCGAACGGCTGCTCTCGCGGGTCTGGGTCGTCGACTCGCTCCGCGTCGCCGCCTCCCTGGCAGGCTCCATGGCGGCCGGCAGCCTCTTCGTGACGCCCCGCGGAGAGATGCTCTCTTCCGACGGCCGGCTCGAGATCGGCAGCGGGGCCGGCGCCGGGCTCGTCTCCCGGCGGAGCGAACTCGCCTCGATTCCCTCGCGGATCGAGGAGCTGGAGCGCCGGGCCGAATCCTGCCGCCGCGAGCTCGCCGACTGCGGGCTGGAGCAGGCCGGACTCCGCGACGAACTCCGCAGGGCCCGCGGCCAATGCAACGCCGAGTCGGCCGCGGCCGCAGCCGCGAGATCGGAGCTCGACCGACTCCGGCGCGAGGCCGTCTCGAAGGAGACGGCGATCGCGGCGGCGGAGGCCGCCCATCGCCGCGAAGAGAGCAGGCTTTGCTCCATCCGCGAGCAGCTGCAGCGGGCCCGCGACGTGGAGCGGGAGTCGCTCGACGCCGCCACGGCCGCCGCCGTCGCCGTCGCCCGCGCCGAGGCGAGGCTGGAGGCGTTCAACCGCAGCCGTGGCGAGGCGATCGAGGCCGTCGCCAGGATCCGCGTCGAGGAGGCCGAACACCGCCAGAGGCTCCTCGCGGCCACCGCCGGACTCGAGGCCCGTCGCATGGAGTGCACGGCCGCACGCGGCCGGCTCGATGCGGCGGCCGAACGCCTCGCGTCGATCGACGATCGCCGTCGACAGCACGACCTCGATCGGCTCGCCCGCTCGTCCGATTACGCCGAGGCCTGCTGGCACGCCGAACGACTCGCAGCGCAGCGGGCAGACCTCCTCGATACCCGCGACCGCCTCTCTTCCGGACGGCTCGCGGCGCTCTCCGCCTCGGAACAGGCACGCGACGCGATCGCCTCGCTCTCGCTCTCGCTCCACGAGGCCGGGCTCGCGGCCGGCGAGGTACGACACCGCCGCGACCGGATCGTCGAGCGGATTCGCGACGACTACGGCCTCGACATCGAGGCCGAGCGGGCCGCGGCCGGCGGTCAGGCCGAGCCCTACCCCGGCGACCGCGACGCCCTCGAGCGTGAGATCGAGGAGCATCGCCGACGGCTCGCCGCGATGCCCTCGGTGAACCTCGAGGCGGTCGCAGAGGCGGAGGCGCTCGAAAGTCGTCACGGGTCGATGCAGGCACAGCTGTCGGACCTCACCGACGCCAAGCAGGCCGTCGAGTCGCTCATCGCGAAGATCGACGAGGAGAGCCGGCGGCTTCTCGCCGAGACCATCGAGACGGTCCGCGGGCAATTCCAGGGCCTCTTCGAGAATCTCTTCGGCGGCGGCCAGGCCGACATCGTGCTCGACCCGAACGTCGACCTGCTCGACACGACGGTGGAGATCGTCGCCCGTCCGCCGGGCAAGGAACCGCGGAGCATCTCCCTGCTCTCCGGTGGTGAGAAGACGATGACCTGCGTCGCGCTCCTGCTCGCGATCTTCAAGAGTCGCCCGAGCCCGTTCTGCGTTCTCGACGAGGTGGACGCCGCCCTCGACGAGGCCAACGTCGATCGGTTCGTGGGTGTTCTGCGGGATTTTCTCTCGTCGACGCAGTTCATCGTGGTGACGCATTCGAAAAAGACGATGGCCGCCGCCGACACGCTCTACGGCGTCACGATGGAGGAGTCGGGGGTCTCGAAACGGGTCGCCGTGAGGCTCGAGCAGGCCAGGGTGACGCTCGCGAAGGCGGCCTGACGCGATCCCCGGGCGGGCGACGCCGCGGGAAATCCGGCCTCACCCCCACCGCGCCGGCGTTTCCGCGCAGAACGGCTCAAGTCGCACGACGCGATCTTTCGATACATCCCCGTGGATGGTCATGCCGCGGACGTGCCCAAGCGCAAGCGAGGGTTCGACCGCGGTTCGATGCAGGGGGGGAAACCTGCGAGCCGACGTCGAGACGCGGTGCCGGATTGGCGGCCCCGCGTGGAGTCGGACTCTCTCGGCCCCCTTCTGTCTCGGGGCCCTCCAGACCCGGGGTTCGGCCCGTGCCGCTCCCCGTTCGCGAAGAACCGCCGCGTCGAAGCGCGGCGAACACGACAGGGGGGATCTCGTCGGCACGTTCCTTCGGGGGCGGGCCGGCCCGGATTCCGTGCACGGTTCTCAGTGAAAATGGAGTCCAATCGATGAAGGTGTTCACGACAGGACAGGTCGCCAAGATCTGTAAAGTTGCTCCCCGAACGGTGAGCAAGTGGTTCGATTCCGGCCGGCTGCGGGGATACCGGATTCCCGGCTCACAGGACCGCCGGATTCCGCGCGAATATCTGATCAAGTTCCTCAAGGAGCACGGCATGCCGCTGGGCGACCTCGAGGACGAGGCGATGGCGAAGGTGCTGATGGTGGGCCAGGACCAGGTCCTGATCGAGAACCTGAAGAAGCACCTGCCGCTCGATCGCTCGTTCCGCATCCAGGTCGCCGCGAGCGGCTTCGAGGCGGGCATCCAGGCCGAGAGCTTCCACCCCGACTGCATCGTGGTGGACTACTCGATCGGCCGGATCGACGCGCAGCAGATCTGTCAGAACCTCCGACGCAATCCGGAGTATGCGGAGACGATCGTGATCGCCCTGCTTCCCGACGACGGCTCGACGATCCAGGTCGACCGCGCGCACGTCAACGAGAGCTTCAAGAAGCCCTTCGACGTCGCGCTGCTCGCCGAGCGGCTGCGGACGCTCATCGGCGCCCGCAAGGAGCTCGTCTAGGAAGCGCGGCTCGATCGACTCCATTTCCCGCGGGCCGGTGTGTCGGGGGGACACGCCGGCCCGCGGACGTTTTCACTCCAGCCTGCTATGATTCGGCCGATGACCTCCGCCTCTCCCCACGGCATCCGGATGATCGACGTCGGTGACAAGCCCGTGTCGCGACGGACGGCGAGGGCGACTGCAAGGCTGCGTGCCTCGCCCGAGTCGATCCGCAGGATTCTCGCCGGGGAGCTCGCGAAGGGCGACGCCGTCGCCACGGCCAGGATCGCCGGGATCATGGCGGCGAAGCGGACGAGCGACCTCATACCCCTGTGCCACCCGCTGCCGCTGGAGTCGGTCGAGATCAGCGTCTCCAGCGACACCCCCGCGACGATTCTCGTCGAGGCATCCGTCACCGCCACCGCCCGGACCGGCGTCGAGATGGAGGCGCTCTGCGCGGCGACCGCCGCGGCGCTTGCCATCTACGACATGACGAAGTCGATCGACCGCGGCATGACGATCGAGCAGGTGCGGCTCGAATCGAAAACCGGCGGAACCCGCGGCGACTATTCCCGCTGATCGTCGTTATTCCCGCTCGGCCTGCTTCTCGGGCACCGGTCGGGCGGATTCGGCCAGGATCGGCTCGAGCTCGTCGACGAAGTCTCGGACGTCCTTGAACTCGCGGTAGACGCTCGCGAAGCGGACGAAGGCCACCTGGTCGAGCTGTCGCAGCAGCTCCATGAGCCGCTCCCCGATGACCTCGCTGGGAACGTCCCCGTCGAGGGCGCCGTAGAGCTCCATCTCGAGCGCCGAGACCACGCCCTCGATGTCCTCCTCGCTCACCGGCCGCTTCCAGCAGGCCTTCGCGAGGCCGCGCTTGATCTTGTCACGGTCGAAGGGCTCGCGCTCTCCGTCCTTCTTGACCACGGTCAAGAGCTGCCGCTCCACCCGTTCGTAGGTCGTGAACCGCTTCTTGCAGCCGAGGCACTCCCGTCGGCGACGGATGATGTTCCCGTCGTCCCCGGCCCGGGAGTCGATCACGCGGTCGTTGTCGACGCGACAGAATGGACACCGCATATGGCGAATTCCCTTTCGACTATTCTGGCCGGACTGCAGCATCGGGCCGGACTGCGGGGGGAGCGGCGGCACCGCGGGCGAGCTTCCAATCTCGCCGCTGACGCGAACTCGCGATGTTCATCGCCTTGCGATACTTCGTGACCGTCCGCCTGGCGACGGTGATGCCCTGCTTCGCCAGCTGGTCCACGAGCTCGTCGTCGCTGTAGGGATTGTCTTTCGGCTCCGCGTCGATGATCTCCTGCAGCTTGAGCCGTACGGCGTCCCAGGCGACCTCGTCGCCGTCGGCGCTCACCGTGCCGCCGACGAAGAAGCGGCGGAGCGGCTGGAGGCCCCGGGGCGTCTGGATCCACTTGTCGTCCACGGCCCGGCTGACGGTCGTCACGTGCATGCCGATGCGGTCGGCGATCTGCTGCATCTTCAGTGGCTCGATCGCCTCCGGCCCCTCCGCCAGAAACCTCGTCTGGTGATCGACGATCGCCTGCGCCGTTTTCAGGAGCGTGCTGCGACGCTGCTCGATCGACTCGATGAGCCACTGCGCCGCGTTGATCTTTCGCTTGATGTACTCCCGCGTGGCGGGATCGGTGTCGGAGGAGGAGAGGAGCTCGCGGTAGTAGGGGCTGATCCGGAGGTTCGGCAGGTCGACGTCGTCGAGCCTGACCTTCCAGGTGCCGTCGGCGGCCGGTTCCACGAAGGCGTCGGGCTTCACCGCCGGCACGAACGACGTCGTGTAGACGGCCCCGGGCTTCGGCTGGAGCGCGTGGAGCTGCTCCCGCAATTCCTCGATCTGCTCGAGCGTGAAGCCGGTCTTCCGCTCGATGAGCGGCAGCCGATTGGCGGCGAGATCCTCGAGGTGGTCGCTGATGAGCCGCCGCAGCTTGGCGGCATCGGGCGTGTCGGGCCGCACCTGCAGGAGCAGGCACTCCTTGAGATCCTTGGCCCCGACTCCCGCCGGCTCCATGCTCTGCACGATAGACAGCGCCTTGCGGAGCGATTCGAGCTGGCTCGCGGGCCCGTCCGGATCGACGAGTTCCTCGAGCGGCATCGGCAGGTAGCCGTTGGCGTCGAGGTTGTAGATGATCTTGTCGGCGGCCTGTCGCTCCGCCTCGGTGAGGTCGTAGAGCGAGAGCTGGTCGTGGAGGTGGTTGGAGAGCGTTTCCGGCCGCTCCTGCATGTTGGCCATCTCGTCGAGGTACCGGTCGGACGACTCCTCGATCCGAGACGCGGACGGCCGCGACCGCTCCTCGTCGGTGTCGGGATACTCGCTCGACCAGTCGTACGACCTCTCGAAGTCGGCCTGGTTCGCATGCTCCTGGTCGACCACGAGCGGCTTCTCGTCGGGGCCGATCGGCGACGCATCCGTCGGCTCGGCCGCCACTGCGGTCTCCTGCGACTCCGGCTCCTCGACCTCGAGCGTCTCGTTGTTCTGGATCTCCTGCTCGATTCGCTCCTCGAGAGCCATCAGCGGCAGCTGCAGAATCTCCATCGACTGGATCATGCGCGGCGCAAGCAGCTGCTTCTGCGCCATCCGCATTTCCTGTCCGAAAGACATCCGCATCGCTGCGCCCCAGCCTGTTTCGAGAGTCGTTCGGCCACCGGGCCGAACAACTGAAGTCTATCACAGGGCCTCGCGGACGGCGTCGTTCGCGGACTTCCGGGCCTGTTTCGAAGCCCCGGTGGAACGCCCGAAGGGCCTCGCTCGTCAGAGCCTGCGGCGGCCCGACAGCGCGTCGGCGATCATGTCGCGGTTGGCCTGCTCGAACGAACTGCCGGCCGTGAGCCCCCGCGCCAGCCGCGTGATCTCGACCGGCATCCCGCGGAGCGACTCCGCCACGGCGAGCGCCGTGGCGTCTCCTTCGACGTTGGGGCTCGTCGCGAGGATCACTTCCCTGAAGCCTCCCTGCTTCACCCGGCCGCCCAGTTGACGCATCGTGAGTTTCTCCATCCCCACCCCGTCGAGCGGGGCGAGCCTGCCCTGGAGCACGTGGTAGAGACCGCGGTAGGTGCCCGCCTCCTCGAGGGCGAGCAGATCCCGGACCTGCTCCACGACGCAAAGCACGCCGCGATCCCGCCTGGAGTCGCGACAAATGCCGCACTCCTCCTCCTCGCAGAGGTTGAAGCAGGTGCGGCAGGGATGGAGCTTTTCCTTGACGCCCCTCACGGCGTCGGCCAGCTCGAAAGCCTCCTCTGCCGGCATCCTCAGCACGTGGTAGGCGAGCCGCTCGGCGGACTTGCGGCCGATGCCCGGGAGTCGGGCGAACTGCTCGACCAGCCGCGGAATCGCACCCTTGTGATCTGCCATCGCCCTGTTGCTCCGCCGTGTCGCGGCCCTGTTGCCCCGTCGTGGCGCAGTGAGTGTAACAGCCGGCCGGAAAGCGGGTGACCTTCGGCTATTCCGGCCCTGTGTCTATTCCGGCACCGCGCCGCCCTCGTCCGGAACCGACGCCGCGGGCTCGACCCGCCGAACCGTCGCGTCGA
>JBIIOJ010000284.1:0-4276 GCA_044337015.1 Pirellulales bacterium | reverse complement strand
CCAGGAGCCGGCGTATGCAGACAAGCGAAGCAAGGATTGCGGAGCGAAGTCTGCATCCGAGCGAGCGAAGGGCAGGATGCCCGTAGCGAGCGTCCGGCGATGGGCACGGGCACCCTCTCCCGGCCGTCACACGAGCACTCTGATGCGGAATGCCGGCGGCAATGCGGCGTCGGTCCGAGATCCCGCAGTCACTCGCCGCGGGCGATTCGGGGAGGACGCTTCCACTCGACGGCGTATTTCTTGTCGAGGCTCCCGACCCACTCGCCGAACTGCCGCTGGTATTGCCGCTGCGACACCATCGCGAGCCGCGACTGGTCCTCCCGGTCGTCGAGGAACCGCTGCCGCAGCTCGTCGGCCGTCGGCTCGTACGACACGAGCCTCACGCAGTAGCAGACGGTCTCCGGCTCGTTGAACACGACAGCGGTGCCGCCGGGCTCGAGGGCGAAGACCGCCTTCATGAATGCTTCCCCGGGCAGGTCGAGCCCCTTCGGACTGGAGAGCACTGCCGGGGCATCGAGCGGCGCCGAACCCTGCGTGAGGAACGTGAACGGGCCGACCTGGGTCGCCTTCACGTCGGTGCGACCGGCGACGGCGGCCTCGAGAGTCGCCTTCTCCGCCTCGGCCTTCCTGGCGATCTCGGTCGCCTTCGTTCTCGCAAGCTCCCGCGCCTCGACGATCCTCCAGGCCTTTTCGACGTTTGCCTTCGCCTCTTCGAACGTCGGCGTGAACTCGGGACGGTCCTCGATCTTCCACGAGAGGTAGCGGTTGCCGTCGATGTCGCGGCTCGTGGCGGGCCTGAGAAGGAGGCTGCCTCTGCCGAACATCATCTCGAGCCATGATTGCTGCCGCACACCGAACCGGCTGCCCGGGTCGGGCGTGAACTCGAAGCTGCGGCCGATTCCGGCGATTTCCGACGCGTCGCGGGCCGACACCATCCTGGTCGTGCCGCTTTCGAGCCCCTGGACCTTCGCGATCGCCTCCACATCGGGACGACGCGGCTCCGCCGACCTGCCGTCGTTCCGCGCCCGCCAGACGGCGAGGTCCTCGGCGTAGCCGGTGACGTCCGCCGCGGCCGCCGTGAAGATCGCGTCGATCTTCTTCTCGGCCCGTTCGCGCACGAGTTCGTCGCGAATCCGATCCTTCACCTTTTCGAGCGGCTCGAATCCGTCGGACGCGGGCGTTGACTCCTTTGCCTCACCTGCCGCCGACTTCTCGGCATCGGCCGCAGTCTTCTCGGCCTCGGCTGGAGACTTCTCGGCCTCGGCCGCCGCCTTCACATCGCCTTCAGCGGCGGGCTTGTCGGCGGCTGCTGCAGCGTCCGGCTTCGCAGCGTCCGGCTTCGCGGCGTCATCGGTATCGACCCGCTTCGCCTCCTGCTCGATCCGGTCGCCCTCCTTCGCAGGCTCGTCCTTCTTGGGCTCCTCCTTCGCGGGCTCTTCTTTCTTGGTCGCCCGGAACAGCCGCTCCTTGTTCTTCTCGTAGTAGGCGGCGATCGCCTCGTCGGTGACCTCGCCCCTTACCGTCTCCTCGATCTGCTTGCGGTTCGCCACGAGGTACTCCGCCTCGATGCGATGCGGCTCGCGGAAGCCGGGCTCGCGGCTCTCGGGCTCCGGCAGCCGCTCCTTGAATCGGTCGAAGAACGCCCGAAGCACCGCCTCAGACGGCGCAGGCACCTCGTCGGCAAGCCCCCGCACGTCGACCGGAACGACCTCCACGACGGCCGACTGCTCGAGCTGCCGGAAGGCCTCCCACCGCCATCCGGGCGGATCCCCGGAGAACGCCGCCTGCCCCATGATGAGCGAGGCCCACGCGGCCCGTTCCGTCCGAAGCGCCGAGAAGAGATCCGCCTGCGACACTCCCATAGGCCCGATCCGCAGCCCAGCGATGATGCCGTCGAGCTGCTCGGGCCTGACCATGTCGTTCGTCAACTGCGAGAGATAGTCATTGACGGCCCGGTCGCTCACGACCACGCCGTTTTCGCGGGCTTCCTCCGCGAGCAGGAGCGTCCGCACGACCGCCTCCTCGTTTTCCGGGAACAGCGAGATCCTCGAGGGATCCCTTCCGGCCGCCGCCGCACTCTGCACGACGAACCGGTTCACGGCCGCCTGCATCGCGACCGCCCGCTCAAGCTCGCTTTCGCGGAGGCCGCCGCCCTTCCAAGCCACGGCGACAGGATCCCCGTAGGAGGCGTTCGACCCCATCTGGAGGAAGGGGGGGAGCACGAAAAACGCGAGCATCGCCAGAATGGCGACCGCAACGAGCAGCGAACGCTGGTATTTGCGAAAAACGTCGAAAGAACCGGCCATGCCTCTCTCCTATTCCCGCACGGCCGAACCGCCGAGACTTGACAAGGAAAACCCGGGCAGGATAACGCTTTAGAGCTTTTGCCCGCGACCACCGGGGTTTTGCGGGCCTGATTGTAGCGCGACCTCCATTTGCTGCAATCCCGATCGACCCCCCACGGACGTTACGATGGCGAAGAAACCTGCAAAACCGGCTGCGAAGGCCAAGTCCGCCTCGCCGAAGACGAAGTCCTCGGCCACGGCGAAGGCGAAAGCGGCCGGGGAAACCGGCAGCAGGGCGAAGGCGGGGAGCGGGAAGCCGCTCGTCATCGTCGAGTCGCCCGCGAAGGCCCGGACGATCCGGGGCTTCCTCGGCAGCGGCTACAACGTCGAGGCGAGCGTCGGCCACATCCGCGATCTGCCCCACAGCGCCGACGAGATTCCCAAGGAACTGAAAAAAGAGTCCTGGGCCAAGCTCGGAGTGAACGTGGAGAACGACTTCGAGCCGCTCTACGTCGTTTCCCCCGACAAGAAGAAGCAGGTGGCGAAGCTCAAGGAACTGCTCACCGACGCCAGCGCCCTCTACCTCGCGACGGACGAGGATCGCGAGGGGGAGGCGATCAGCTGGCATCTCACGGAGGTGCTCAAGCCGAAGGTCGCCGTGCATCGGCTCGTCTTCCACGAGATCACGAAGCAGGCGATCCAGGCCTCGCTCGACAACCCGCGGTCGATCGACACGGCCTTGGTCGAGGCCCAGGAGACCCGCCGCATCGTCGACCGCCTCTACGGCTACGAGGTGTCGCCGCTCTTGTGGAAGAAGGTCGGCCCGAAGCTGTCGGCCGGCCGCGTGCAGAGCGTAGCCGTTCGGCTCCTCGTCGACCGGGAACGGCAGCGGATGGCGTTCCGCAGCGGAACATGGTGGGACCTGACGGGGACGTTCGCTGCCGAGACCGGCGGCTTCGAGGCGAAACTCACGGCCATCGGTGGCAAGCCGATCGCCAAGGGTTCGAACTTCGACGCCGCGACCGGTCGCCTGAAGGACGACGAGAAGGTGATCCTGCTCGGCGAGAAGGAGGCCCAGGATCTCGTGGATCGGCTCTCCGGCGGCGTCTTCACGGTCGCCTCCCGTGAAGACCGCCCCTTCACCCAGCGACCAAGCCCGCCGTTCACGACCAGCTCGCTCCAGCAGGAGGCTAATCGCAAGTACGGCTTCACGGCCCGGCGGACGATGCAGATCGCCCAGAGCCTCTACGAGAACGGCCACATCACCTACATGCGAACCGACTCGACGAACCTCGCGAACGAGGCGATCGCCGCCGTCCGCAGGACGGTCGAGCGGATGTACGGCGGCGACCATATGCCGACGCAGCCGAGGATCTACCAGACGAAGGTCGCCAACGCCCAGGAAGCCCACGAGGCGATCCGGCCTGCCGGCTTCGACATGCCGACGCCCGACTCGCTCCGGGCCGAGCTCGACTTCGACGCCCTGCGGCTCTACGAGCTGATCTGGAAGCGGACGATCGCCTGCCAGATGGCCGACGCGCGGGGGCAGCAGACGACGATGCTCCTCGAGAGCGGCGGCGACTCGGGCGACGTTGCAACCTTCTCCGCGAGCGGCAAGACGATCGAGTTCCCGGGATTCCTCCGGGCTTACGTCGAGGGCTCCGACGACCCGCAGGCGGAGCTCGCCGACAAGGAGACGATCCTCCCTCCCGCAGCGGTCGGCCGCAGGGTCGACTGCCGTCGGCTCGAGGCGGCCTCGCACGCGACCCAGCCCCCGGCCCGCTACACCGAGGCGACGCTCACCAAGGCCCTCGAGGAGAAGGGGATCGGCCGGCCGAGCACCTACGCCGCGACGATCGACACGATCCAGCGCCGGGAATACTGCCGCAAGCGGAGCAACGCCCTCGTGCCCACCTGGGTCGCCTTCGCGGTGACGACGCTCCTCGAGGAAAACCTCGGCGGCCTCATCGACTACCAGTTCACGGCCCAGA
>JBIIOJ010000283.1:0-4280 GCA_044337015.1 Pirellulales bacterium | reverse complement strand
TGCTCCCCCATCGCGATGGCGCCTTCGTGCAGTATGGCCCCGAGATCCGGTTCTACCACGACGCCGATGGCGACGGCCGGGCCGACGGATTCAAGACCGTCCTCGAAGGTTTCGGCATCCAGGACTCGCATCTCTTTCCGCACCAGTTCACGCGGGCGCCGGGAGGCTGGGTCCTGCTCGCGCAGGGGCTGTTCAACAGTTCGACCGTGAAGCGACCGGGCGAAGCGACGTTCGCCGACGGCGCGAAGCAGGTGCGGTTCGACGCCTGCAAGCTCGGCCGGTTTCGTCCCGACGGCTCGGCGTTCGAACCGCTCACCGCCGGGCCCAACAACATCTGGGGCCTCACGATCTCCCGGACCGGTGAGACCTGGTTGCAGGAGGCCAACGACAAAGGCTATCCGATCTTCCCGTACGAGCCGGGCGTGCTCGTGTCGACCGGATCACCCGATCGGCTCCGGCCCGATCAGCCGATGATGCCTCCGCCTCTGGCACCGCCGCAGATGGGCGGCACGGGACTCAGCGGCCTCGCACTCGCCGACGATTTCGACGGCTGGCCCGGGCCGTGGGGCGCAGGGGCGGGCTCGAACCCCGGCGAGCGGATCTTCTACGTGGCCAACCCGATCACCTCCTCGATTCAGTCGATCATCGCCACCCGCGACGGCCCGCGATGGACGTATCGCAAGGGCCCGGATCTCCTGAAGAGCGGTGACAGGTCGTTCCGTCCGGTCGCGATCCAGTTCGGTCCCGACGGCTGCCTCTACGTGGTCGACTGGTACAACAAGGTCATTTCCCACAACGAGGTGCCGCGGAACCATCCCGACCGCGACCGCATTCGCGGCCGCATCTGGCGAATCCGGCATGGCTCGCAGGCCGTGCGGGAGCCGGTCGCGATTTCGAAGGCGGCTACCGAGGACCTGCCCGCGCATCTCGGTTCGCCGAACGCCCGGGTCGCCGATCTCGCCTGGCAGGAGATCGTGGACCGCTCAGCGAAGCCGCTCGTTCCGGCACTCGTGCGGATCGCCACGGATCCGGCGGCTCCGGTCGGCCGTCGCGCCGGTGCTCTCTGGGCCTTGGAGGGCCTCGGCGCCGCGACGACGCCGATCCTCGAAACGATCGTCGCGGACGACGACCCCGACCTCAGGCACGAGGCGATCAGGATCGCCGCCGAGGCGTGCCCGGAGGCCGACTTCCTGAGGCTCGCCGCGCCGCTCGTGGATGATCCTTCGCCGCGGGTCCGGGCGGCGGTCGGCGACGCGCTGCGTCGCATTCCCGGCAACTCCGCCGGCGCGATCGCTCTCATGGTGAAACTCGGCCGAGGGCCCGCGCAGGGCGACCCTTGGACCGTCTACGACCGTGCATTCGAGCGATGCCTCGCCCGATGGGCCCTGGAGAAACATGCCGACCGGATCGCCGCGTTCCTCGATTCGCCCGCAGGACGGGCGGTTCCCGCCGAGAATCGGATACTCGCCTCGCTCGCGCTCGATCCGGCGAAGGCGGCCTCGAGCGTGCTCGAGATCCTCCCAGACCTCGATCGCCCCCCCGACGCGGAGGAAGTCCGGGTGCTCGCCACGCAGTCGGGTTCGCCGAAGGTGGCGGCGGGACTCGAGCGGCTCGCCCTCGAAGTGAAGTCGCGGCCGGCCACGCTCGCGGCGCTCCTCAAGCACCGCACCAGTCTGGATGCCAAGGCCATCGAGCGGATCGTCTCCCGTGCGGCAGGCAGCCTGCTCGCCGCAGGCGGGTCGCCGGAGGACCGGTCACTCGGCCTGAAGGCGGCAGGAGCTTTCAAGATCACGAGCCTCGCTCCCCGGGTTTCCGCAATCCTGTCCGACGCCACCGCGGCAGCCGACCTCAAGCGGGCGGCGGTCCGCTGCCTCCGCGAGATGGGGGTGATGTCGGGCGACACGGGCCGCGCCGTGCTCGGGGCGGCGGATGGCGACCGGCAACTCAGGGCAGATGCGATTGCCGCCTGGGCCGAGTCACGGGACGCGGCGGCCTGCCGCAGCCTGGTCGCCGCATGGGACGCTCTCGACTTCGCCGAGCGGCAGGCGGCGGCGACGGCTCTCGCGCGGCATCGCGAGGGAGCACGAGCCCTCGTGGCCGCCATGGCCAAAGACGAGATCGACGCCGCGAGCCTGCCGATCGCGACCGTGGCGGACATGCGGACGGTGCTCGGCGACGACGCGGCGCTCTCGAAGATCTGGGACGACCTCACGGCGGACGCCCCGACCGTACTGCGGCTGACCGGCGGCGATGCCGACGCTGCGGCGACGGTGAACCTCGACGGTCCGTTCACGGTCGAGGCATGGGTCAACCTCGAATCACCGATCGGCAGCCAGGACAGCCTGCTCGCCGCCGATGGCAGCCTCGACATGAACTTCCATGACGAACGCTTCCGCGTCTGGACCAAGTCGCACGGCGACATCGTCACCGCGAAGTCGAAGACGACGCCCGGAACATGGACGCACTACGCCGTCAGCCGCGATGCCGAGGGCAGGCTGAGGCTTTATGTGGACGGCGAGCTCGACGCCGAGGGCACGGCCCACGACACGACCCCCTACCGCGGGCTGCGGATCGGGTACAGCACGCCCAAAGGGGCGGGCACGCACGGCCGGATCGCCGAGTTCCGCGTCTGGAATCAATGCCGATCGGCCGACGAGATCCTCGCCGACTTCGACCGCAGCTACACCAGCGACGACACGAGGCCCCCGAGCCTGGCGTCGTTCCATGGCGGGGCCGCGTGGGGCGAGTTGGCGGGCAAGGCCCGAATCGAACCGGCGATCGATGCCCCGAAGCTCGTGACCGCCACCGAGCTCGCCGCGCGGGAGGACAAGTTCGCCCGCTTCCGTGGGCTCGCCGAATCGCGGGGCGATCCGACGAAGGGGAGAGACGTCTTCGCAGCCCGCTGCCTCACCTGCCACCAGCAGGGAGGCCAGGGGGGCAAGGTCGGGCCCTCCCTCGACGGGCTCGGGCTCACGGGCGTGGAGGCGATCCTTCGCAACGTGCTCACGCCGAACGCAGCGATGGAGGGGGGATACCGAAGTTTCCGCGTGGTGACCACGGACGGCCGGATCGTGCAGGGGCTGCTCGTCTCGCGCGACCCGGACGGGATCGTGATCCGCCAGCCGAACACTGCCGACATCCGCCTCGCGGTGAAGGACGTCGCTCAGGCCGGCTTCACGAGCGTCTCGATCATGCCCGAGGGGCTGCTCGAATCGATGCCGCCACAGGAGGTCTCCGACCTCTTCACCCACATCAAATCGCTCGGCGGGACCGCTGCACGCCCGTAGCGCGGATCGTACACTCTGGGGTGCTCCGCAACCGAGGAACCCCATGACAACCTTCCGACTCCCCTTCTCTGCCCGCGCCGCTGTTCGCGGCTTCCATCCGGCCGCGATCCTCCTTCTTCTCTTCCTGTCTTCCTCCGCCGCCGCGGAGTCGCCGGTCGCGTTCGAGAAGAAGGTCCTGACGGACAAGTTCCACGCCGAAGCGGCTGCGATCGGCGACATCGACCGGGACGGACACGCCGACGTCGTCTACGGACCCCACTGGTACGCGGGCCCGGCCTTCACCGAACGGTTCGAGATCTACCCGGCGAAAGACTTCGACCCGAACAATTACTCTGACAACTTCATGACCGCCGTGGCCGACGTCGATGCCGACGGCCGCCTCGACGTGCTCGTCAACGAGTGGCCCGGCAAGGCCGTGCACTGGTTCAAAAACCCTGGCGGCCGCGGCACGTCCGACAACTGGTCGAAGCACCTCGTTCATCCAACGGTCGACAACGAGGCCCCGAACTGGCTCGATGCGACCGGCGACGGCAAGGGGGAACTCGTCTTCCACACCGGCGGCGTCCTGGGATACGCGAAGCCCTCCGAGAAGACCGCCACCGAGCGGTGGACGTTCACGCCCTGCTCCACTCCAGAGAAGTGGGGCCAGTACCAGCACGGGCTCGGCGTCGGCGACATGAACGGCGACGGCAGGCCGGACCTCCTCATGAACAGTGGCTACTGGCTGCAGCCCGCCGCCGCGGCAGCCGGCCAGACGCCGCCGGCCTGGGAGAAGCAGCCGGCCGACTTCGGCAAGGGGGGCGCTCAGATGCACGCCCTCGACGTCGATCGCGACGGCGACGCCGACATCGTCACGAGCATCCAGGGCCACGGCTATGGCCTCTCCTGGTTCGAGCAGGTGAAGAAGGACGGCAAGGTCGCGTTCGTCGACCACCCGATCCTGTCCCAGAAGGCCGAGGAAGCGCTCGACGGCGTGCAGTTCTCCCAGCCGCA
>JBIIOJ010000282.1:0-4287 GCA_044337015.1 Pirellulales bacterium | reverse complement strand
TGAAGGCAACCGCGGCCTTCTTGACCATGTACTTCTTGTTGCCCTCCGCGGCCTGCAGCTGCTTCTCGCGGAACGTTCCGGCCGTCTTCACGTCGTCGGCGCCGATCGTCACCTGGCCGCCGGAAAGACCCTGGATCGTGTCGAGCCCCGTGACCTCGACGTTCCAGAGCGCCGTCTTGCCCGCCTGGATGTAGACCTTGCCATCCTTCCCCTGCCGCATCGAGCCGCCGAAATCCTCGCCGCCGAGACCGGGGGGCACGTTGTCGAGGATCGTGCCGGGCACCGCCTGGTCGGGCCACTGGATCTTGAAGCCGTCTCCCTGGAAGAGCCGCGTGAGGTAGAAGCCGTCCTCCGTGAGCACGTGCCACTCGCCGATGTTGCCGTTGATGGCCCAGATGCCGCCGATCGGCGTGGGCAGTAGCGCGTTGCCGACGAGCCCGAACGCACCGCGGATGAGGCCGACCTCCGGAGGCGGCGCCTTGTGCGAGCCGTGCACGCCGGAGAAGGTGTTGGGATACTTCCAGAGAAGCTTTCCGTTGGCCGTGTCGTAGCAGTTGAAGTAGCGTTCATCGACGGTGGTGAGCCTGCGATTGTCGGGTGTGGGCACCGCGCCGCCGCCCATCGGGGCGATCTGGCGTGCCCCCGCGACGTCGTACCGGGGCGCCCCGCAGTTGGTGAACTCCGCGACCTTGAACTGCAGGCCGTTGGCGTAGAGGGTCAGGTCGCCGTTCATGTTGAGCGACCAGCCCAGGTAGCCGGTCATCGTGAGGGCCGCCGGATGCGTCGCCAGCTCTTCGGGCTGCTGCTTTTCGTCGCCGTTGGCGTCGGCCCAGAAGACGGTCTTCTTCTCCTTGGGGTCGACGACGATGCTGCCGCGGAGGGCGAACTTCGCGTCGCCCAGCCGCTCGCGGATCGACAGGCGGGGGATCGGGTCGTGGCTCCCGGCTCTGATGGTCACGAGATATAGCCTGCCGTTGCTCCCTTCGGCGTAGACCGCGGCTCCGTCGAAATCGTTGTTGAACGTTCCCAGGCACTCGGCCCGGCCGGTCGCGGGGTCGATCCGCCATTCACAGCCCTCGCCGGCCATGATGTTCGGGTCGCGGGGGTTGATCGCGCCGCCGCTGGCGCCGTAGTGCGTGGGTCCGAAGAAATCCCGGAGAAAGTCTCCCTCCTTCTTGTCCGCCGCCGCCCGGGCCTGCCACACGCTAAACCGCTTGGGCGTTTCGTTGGCCTCCGCCACCCAGAGTTTGCCTTCCTTGTCGACCACGAGGCCAGCCGGATTGAGCAGCCCGTCGCGGACGAAGGGGCCGATCGCCGGGCGTCCGCCCTTGCGGCCGATCGTGCCAGCGGGTTTGCCGTCGGCCGTGAAGATTCGCACCTGCTGTTCGGCTCCCCGCGCGCTCACGTAGAGCCGGCCCTGATCGTCGGTGGTCACGCCGCTTGCGCCCTCGAGCCCCGTGAGGACGGGCTTCATGCTTCCCGTCTGCGGGTTGACCGCAAGCACCTTGCGGCGATCCTGCACCACGTAGACGAGTTCGTCGCTCACGGCCCGGATGAAGCCGGGCTTCTCGATGTCGATGAGTTTCAGCACGCTACCCGTAGCGCCGTCGAGCACGGCCACGAAGCCGACCCGCACGGGCAGGATGTCCTGCGGCAGGGCCTGCTCGATGAACCGGCGGTTCGCGATGGCGAGGTCGCCTTCGGAGAGCTTCGCGGCATCGGGCGCGAGGCTCGTGTCTCGAAGCAATCCGTTGAGCGCGTTGACCACGTCGTCGCGGATGTCCGGGATGAGGTAGTGGGGCGATGCACAGAGTTCGCCGATGTCGAGAGTCGGATCTTCCTTGAAAGCCTTGATCTTTTTCTGCGAGTTCACATGCAGTTTGCCGAAGAGCGTGCCGTGCAGACCGTCTCCCGCCGCCAGTCGAAGGAGCAGCGACTTCACATCCCGGAAGTCGGCGCGGCGGAAGCCTGCGGAGTCGCAGCTCACGTAGACCTTGCCGCTGTGCGCGTCCATCCCCTCGATCCGGTCGGGCATGCCCTTCCCGGTTTCCTTGACGGTCGCTTCGAAGAGGGCGGCGATCGGCAACGTCTCGGAATTCCTTCCCTTCCAGGAGCTGTAGGTGCCGGTCTTGGCGTCGAGCCGGTAGATCAGTTGGCCCCACTTGTCGACGTAGACGATGCCGTTCTCTCCGGCGGTCTTATCCACCGCCACGACCTCGGCGCCGCCCATGCCGCCATGGGTGTGCTTCCACTGAACGTTGCCCTGCAGGTCACACGCCAGCATGGCGCT
Source organism: Pirellulales bacterium (assembly GCA_044337015.1). Lineage (GTDB taxonomy): Bacteria > Planctomycetota > Planctomycetia > Pirellulales > UBA1268 > UBA4655. The sequence continues at coordinate 1,997 of JBIIOJ010000282.1, read as the reverse complement.
GCCCGCCTCGGCCCCCGTCCAGCCGAGATAGACCTTCTCGCCGTCGGTCGTGCACGAAAGCGGCACGCCGTGGTCGCCGCCCCAGTTGGACGTCTTCGAGCTGTCCCAGGGCGCGCTGCCGGCGTTCGAGGCCCAGCCGCGGAGCCGTAGGCCGATCCCCTTGTGCGCGATCCCCTTCCAGGTGTAGGTGCCCGGCTGCACGGGCTCACCTGGGGTTCGCCAGTACGGGGTTGTGAGACCGTCCCACTTCACCTCGTGCTCCCCCTTCGTGAAGAACCCGCACGTGAGCAGTTGGCGGGCGACCGTGCCGTCCGGGGCGACGAGGTTCAGCGACACGTAGCCGTCGAACGGCATCGCGAAGCGGATCGGCTTGAACCCCGGCAGTTCCTTGCTCTGGATTAGCCCCGACCAATTCACGACCGGCAGGCCGGCTTCCATCGTCACGGCGAATTCGCGGCCATCGGAGAGACGGATCGCCCGCGGCTTGAGCTTGCCAGTCTTCTCGAGCGTCGCGTAGCCCCAGCACCCCGGGCCCTGGAACGTGAAGACGCGGTCGATCTGGACGCCGGGCTTGAAGATGTCCTTCATCGTGATGCGGCCGAGCGAGCCGGCCGTGAAGTTCGGCTCGAGCGTCATCACCATGCGGCCGCCGGCCTGGAGCGGCTTCTTATCGGCGGTGAGCAGGCTCCACGGGATGGCGATCTCCTGCACGTAGCCCTTCCCGTCGGCGTCGACCGCGAAGGCCTGCTTGACGCCCTCGGCCTTGGCGTCGGGAATCTTGCCTTCGTTGAACCTCTGGCCGAACTGCACGCTCACGACGTCGCCGCCGTCGCGATACTTCCAGCAGTCCCAGTGGGCCGTCTTTGCCTTGCCGGCCGCGTCGGTCGTCAACGTGCGAAACTGCAGGCAGTCGGCCTGGAAGCCCATGTCGCCTTTGACGCCGGGGTTGTTGAGAGGCGTGGGGTCTTTCCAGCGGGCGAGCACGTAGAAGTTCTCGCCGTCGTACATCGCGTGGAACCACTGGCTGTACTGGTCCCGGAGGTTTTCCACATCGCTGCAGGCGAAAACCCCGCCCGTCAGATCCCAGTCAGAGAACTTCCCGTCGACGACCACCTTTCCCGGGGCGGGCAGGATCTGAAAATTGAGATTCTCGGTCTCGGTCGCCCACGCGGAGAACTGAACCGCGACCGCCGCGGTCAAGCCCGCGGCGAGACGGACGATCGAACGGGCGGGTGCTGGAGCGGAGGAAGGCATCTGGAATTCCGGGGGGGAGTGTGAATTTTTAGCCCCTCTATTTATCCGCTCCCCGGCAAATCCCGCGGCGGATCGAATACTCCGCCAACCCTGTCCCGTCCCCCAAAGAGCCCCTAAAAACCGCAATTTTTCGCCGTCCAAAAAATTTTCGCGGGATCTCGCCCGGATTCGCTAAACATAAAACGGTAGGGCGGTTTGCGGAGTCCGGCCGGACGGAGAACCCCCAAATTAAAAAACGGGGGGGGAAGCCATGGAAAGCCACATTTCCCGGTCGCTTTCGATGGGCAGCCGCCTCGCGGCGGTCATCGTTTTCGCCTGCGCATGGCCCTTTCCGGCCCTCGCCGCCGACGGCACGTGGAGCCTCACGAACAACAACGGCAACTGGGTCACGGGCGGCAACTGGGTCGGCAGCGTCATCCCCGGGTCGACCACGGCCACCAACAGCACCGACGCGGCCTACTTCAGTGCCCTTCTGACTGGCGCGAACCGAACGGTCACGGTCGACGCAAACCGCAACATCCAAAACATCACGTTCGACGCCGGCAACTCGGGCGCCTTCGGCTACACGCTCTCGGGCGGCTCGCTCCTGCTCACCTCCGGCGGCACTATTGCGGCAACGGGCGGGGCCGGTGCTCACACCGACACGATCTCCTCGCCCATGACGATCGTCGGCAACAACGCCACCTACCGGTTCAACAACGACTCCACGCTCGCCACGCGATTGCTCTCTATTTCGGGCGGCA
>JBIIOJ010000281.1:0-4289 GCA_044337015.1 Pirellulales bacterium | reverse complement strand
TTCGTAATCGACGACGTAGCGGGAGTTGAAGGCGTAAAACTTTTCAGGATCCTTGGGGTCGAAGTAGCCGGCGGTCGAATACGGCTGCGAGCCGAAGAAGTCCTTGAAGAGCGAGCCATCGGCGTTCCAGGCCGAGTACCGCTTCGGGGCGTTGTCGTCCTCGGCGACCCACAGCCGGTTGTTCTTGTCCACCGCGATCGCGTAGGGGTTGAGCATCCCGGCGGGATCGAAGGCGTTCATCGTCGGGCGGCCGCCTTGTTTGCCGAACTTCTGCACGACCACGCCAGCGGAGTCGAGCTTCCAGACCTGCATCGTCTTCCCCTGGAGTGACATGTAGATGTTGCCGGCCGCGTCGCAGGCGAGCATCTTCGGCTCGTCGAGATCCTTCGCGATCGGCGTGAAGCCGCCCGCCTTGGGATCCACCCTGCCGACGGCATTGTCGCTCACGGCGTAGACGGTGCCCTTGGCGTCCACGGCGAGTCCACCGGTGAGCGGCACGGGGGTCGCGACCTCCGCCTTCTGCTTGCCGGTCGTGCTGTCGACGAGAAACAGCTTCGGTTCGCCGTTGGCCGTCACGAGCGTCTGGTCGTCGAGGGCCGCCAGGCCGCGATTGACCGGAGCCTTCGCGGTCGGCCTGCCGTCGGCGAAGGGGGAAAGCTGCCCATCAGAAAGCCGAAACTTCGTGAGCGTGCCGTTGTTGCCGAAGTAGCCGAAGCCGTTTCGCAGGGCCAGCGTCAGCCCCGTCGCCGTGGTGGGCCAGAGTTTCTTTCCCTCGAGGTCGGTGCCGATCGCCGGCTTCTGGGCCTCGGCGTTGCCTGTGCCGAGGACGACCCGGTCACCCTCGGTGGCGACGAACGTCGGCGACCAGTAGTCGCCTGCCCAGCCGCCCGTGCCGTCCTCGGTCTGCCACGGCGGCGTGCCGCTGGTGCCCACGTCGCAGACGAACTTCTGCCCGATGCCGTCGTGCGTGAGGATTTTCGCCTCATAGGTGCCGGCCGGCACCGGCCGATCGAAGTCGTCGAGGCCGTCCCACATCCAGGCGTGCTCGCCTGCCTTGAACGGCACCGCACCGATGCCCGTGCGGATCGTCTTGCCGGCGGCGTTGCGGATCGAGATGCTCGCCTTGCCGTCGTTCTGGAGCGTGAACTTCACCGGAATGTGCCCGCTCGCCCGCTCCGCGGTGCTCTTGGGCAGCGGCGGCAGGTTGCCCTTCTCCATGAAGATGCCTGTGCCCCAGGCGTCGGGGCCCATGTAGCCGAGCGTGTTGCTGCGGGGATTGCGGACGTCGGTGATGCCGGCCTTGAGTTCCGTCCCCTTCTCGTTGCCCCAGTGGATCTGGAACTGCATCTGCACCTTGTCGCCCGCCTTGAAGGGCCGCGGCGCCCGCAGCACTGCCAGAGGAATCCTGTACTCGAACGTGCAGCCTTTGCCATCGGCGTCTTCGACGAACCTGCCCTCCACGCCCGATGGATTGAGCACGCCGTCGGAGTAGCCGAGCGTATAGCTGGCCTGGTAGCCGGCCTTCCCGTCCTGGGTCGAGTGCCAAAGGTTGATGTGGTTGACGAACTGCTGCTGCTCCGGCGACATCCGCCCGCCCGTGATGTTCGAGGCGTCGGACTTGATCCCCGGGTCGGAGACGAAGCGGATCTGGATGGCGTCGGCGTTCCAGGCGTTCTGAACGTCGCCGCCGAAGTGGTTGACGTTCCGCATCGGCGTCGGATCCTTCCAGTGGCCGCCGACGTAGAGGAAGTCCTTGTCGTACATCATCGCCGCGCGGACGTGATACGACTCCCGGCTCGCCTCGTCGATGAACATGAAGATCTCGCCCGTCAGATCCCAGTCGTCGAGAGCGGCATCGACCACGACCTTGCCCGGCGCGGGCACGATACGGATCTCGGTGTTGTCGGCCTTGTTTTGCACGGCCGAGTAGGGGAATGCCGGACGGGGGCCGGAGACCCCCGCAACGAGGGCGAGCAGCAGAAGACGGCGAGGGAGTGAGGAGCGGATCATCGAAGGGGCTCGCGATGGAGGGGATTTCCAAGCCCGTACGCTAGCCCAAGCGGGCTTGCGAAATCAGCCAAAATTCTTGGAAAAATGGCCGAATTGTCAGGAGGAGGTCTGCGTCCGGTAGCGGCCCGGTGGCAGGCCGGTGTGGCGACGGAAGGCGGTCGTGAAGTGCGATACATCGACGAAGCCCGCAAGCGCGGCGACCTTCTTCACCGGGATGGAGGTCGTCGCCAAAAGCCGACGGGCCTCCTCGATCCGAAGCCGCTGCAGTTCGGCATGCACCGGGCGGCCCACCACGGCCTTGAAGCGGGACTTGAGCGTCGAGAGTGAAAGGCCGCTGGCACGAGCCACGTCTTCGACGTGCATCGCTTTGCCGACGTTGGCCCGCATGAAGGAGATTGCCGCCGCCACCTCGGCATCCTCGGTCGCGAGTTGCTCCGTCGACCGGCGCTCCGTCACGCCCACCGGTGGCACGAGCACCGAGCCATGGCACCGCCTGCCTTGCATCAGCGTGTCGAGCGTTTCCGCCGCCCGACGGCCGATCTCACGGGTGTCGTGCTCGATGCTGCTCAAGGGGGGCGTCGTGAGTTCGCAGAGCATTTCGTCGTTGTCCACGCCGAGCACCGCCACGTCCTCGGGCACGCGGCGGCCGGCGAGCCCGCAGGCCTCGACGACATGCCGTGCCCGGGCGTCGTTGACCGCGAGGATGCCCGTTCCAGGCGGCAGCGTCGCGATCCACTCGGCGAGGCTCGCCAGCGCGGCGGGCCAGTTGCGGGCGATCCGCTGACGCTGCGCGAACCGGCTGAATGTCGCCCCTGCATCGAGGGCCGCCGCGGCGAAGGCCGCCGCTCGTGGCTCGCACCAGTAGGCGGAGGGCTCCGTCGCCCCGCAGTAGGCGAGGTGCTGAAAGCCCTTGGCGACGAAGTGCTTCGCGGCCAGCCGGCCGATCGCCGCGTTGTCGGTGGCCACCACGGGGATCTTCCGAGGCATCGCCCGTAGGCCGCGTTCGATCGACACCGCGGGCACGCCCGCCTCGGCCACGAACTCCTCGGTCCGTCGGTCCCCGAAATACGCGATCACGCCGTCGCCCTGCCAGGTCCGCGGGTCGGGCACCATGTCGGCGCCGCCGGGCTCGATGAACAGCCGCCAGCGGGCGTTCTGGTGGACGTACTCGGCGATGCCGCGAATGATCCGCCGCTGGTACATGTTCGACGGATCGAGGATCACGGCGACGTCGCGGGTCGCCCGGGCGGGTGGGCGGGCTCGGGCAGCTTGTGTTTTCACGGTCGCCGCCATGCGTGCCTCGTCGCTCAGTCCTTCCGCGCCGTCGTCAGGCAGGCCGGCTCGTGGGCAGCCTCGGGAAGCAGTGCCTGCGTCACCTGTGGCGGCATGTGCATCCGCGACCAGCCGCCGTCGAGCACGAGCGTGGTGCCCGTGAGGTAGCTGGCCTCGTCGGACGCGACCCATGCGACCGCCCTCGCCACCTCCTCCGGGCGACCCCAGCGGCCGAGCATCGCCATCGACTCCGAGAATTCCCGGACGGGATCGTCCTCGCGACCATCGGGCCGCCCGTCGGCGTCGTGGAACCGGCTCATCGCCGTGTCGATCGCACCGGGCGCTACGGTGACCACGCGGATGCCATCCGGGCCGTAGAGCGCCGCAAGGTCGTAGGTGAGCGACTCGAGCGCACCCTTGCAGGCGATGTAGGCCGGCGAGATGCCGTGGGCCTGCCGCGCCATCATGCTGCCGATGTTCACGATCACGCCCCCCGGAGGCATCTCAGCAGCCGCCCAGCGGGCGAGGAAGGCGGGCGCGGTGAGACAGACGCGGAGCGTGCGATCCCACTCCGCCGGCGTGATGTCCCGCATCGTCGTCAGTTCGCGGGCGGCGGCGTTGTTGACGAGCACGTCGATGCGGCCGAAGCGGGTCGCGGTGCGGCGGACGAGCGACTCCGCAAAGTCGAGGTCGGCGAGGTCGCCGGCCAGGGAGAGCACGTCGGCCCCGTGCCGCAGCAGGGCCCGCTCGACGTGCGCGAGCCCATCGGCGCAGCGGTCGGTGATGGCGATCGCATATCCGCGGGAGGCGAATGCCTCGGCGACCGCGTCACCGATGCCGCCGGCGGCACCGGTGACGAGCGCGACGCGGGAGCGAGGGTTTGGATTGGGAGTCATGACGACTTCTATTCTAAGTCGCCGGAAGCCGCTTGCGTCGTGCGAAGATTTGCAAAAACGGCCGGCAAAGACTTTGTAAAACGGCCGGAAAGGGCGGGAATAAAGCCTGTT
>JBIIOJ010000049.1:0-14335 GCA_044337015.1 Pirellulales bacterium | reverse complement strand
TGTTCTCGCCGTCGGAGGCCGCAGGCAGGTGCTGCTCCTGGATGGTTCGTCGCTCGGTTTCCTGGGCGTGCTTCCCTTCCCGGAGGGGGACGTCAAGACACTCCGCTTCTCCCGCAACGCGAAACTGATTCTCGCCGGAGGCGGCGTTGCCGCCAAGAGCGGAAGGGTCGTGATCTGGGACGTCGCCACGGCCGGGCGGCTCACCGAGGTCGGCGACGAGTTCGACCAGGTGCTCGCCGCGGACATCACGGCCGATCAGAAGACCGTCGCCCTCGGCGGGCCGCAGAAGGTCGTTCGGCTCTTCTCGGCGGAGGACGGCTCCATCGTGGCCGAGGTGCGGCGGCACACCGACTGGATCACGGCGGTGGAGTTTTCCCCGGATGGGAAGCTTCTCGCCACGGGCGACCGGGCGGGCAACGCGTTCGTCTGGGAGACGAGGGGCGCACGGGAGGACGCCGTGCTCAAGGGACACGGCGGTGGAATCACGTCGGTCGCCTGGCGATCGGACGGCGGCCTGCTCGCCACCGCGAGCGAGGATGGAAAGGTGCGCCTCTGGGATCGCAGGAGCGGCGAGAAGATCAAGGAATGGGAGGCGCATCCGCGTGGAGTGCAGGGGATCGCGTGGCTCCCGGACGGACGCCTCGTGACCACGGGCCGCGATCGGAAGGTCGTGTCGTGGAAGCCAGAGGGCTCCCGCGAGCGGGATTTCGGACAGCTGCCGGAGATCGGTCTGCGGGTGGCGGTCTCGAGCGATCAGGCGAGGCTTTTCGTGGGAGATCTTTCGGGGCGGCTCGCCGCCTTCTCGATCGCCGACGGCAAGCCGGTCGGCGTGGCCGAGACGAATCCACCGAAGCTCCGGAAGCGGATCGAGCAGGCGGAGAAACTGCTGGCCGAGCGGGCCGCTGCCCACGGCGCCGCCGACGAAGCGCTCCTCCGGGCGAGGAAGGAGGTCGAGCAGGCGCTGGCGATGGTGGCGGCGTCCGAGAAGGCGGTGAAGGAGCGTGCGGAGGCCGCCGAGAAAACCCGGGATGAATTCACCGCGGCCGAGGCCGAGGCGAAGCGGTGGCGCGACGAACTCGATTTCAGTCGCCGCCAGAAACCGCAGTGAGCCGGCGCTGATCGCCTATCGGTTCATCGCCTACCGATTCGTCATGTCGCACGACACTCCGCCGGCGGCGGGGACGTAGCAGGCGCGAGCGTAGTCCATCACCATGCGATGGGCGCTGAACCGCCATGCGAGTGACCCGATCGAGTTCATCATCATTTGGATCCAGCGGCGGGGCAGGCCGTCGGCGTCGCGATCGTAGAAGCAGGGGATGACCTCCTTCTGGAGCGTCTCGTAGAGCGCCTCGTAATCGCGCTGGTCGGTGATCGCGTCGTTGGCGTGGATCTCGCCACGGCCGATCGCGAAGCCGTTCTTGCCGTCGTAGGCCTCGGCCCACCAACCGTCCAAGATCGAACAGTTGAGGCCGCCGTTGAGCACGACCTTCTGGCCACTGGTACCCGAGGCCTCGAGAGGCCGACGCGGGTTGTTGAGCCACACGTCCACGCCCTGGATAAGGTGGCGACAGACATTGATGTCGTAGTCCTCGATGAACACGATCCGGCCGCTGGTCCGCGGGTCGTGGCGCAGGTTTGCGATCTTGCGGATGAGCCCCTTACCAGGCTCGTCGGCCGGATGCGCCTTGCCGGCGAAGATGATCTGGATCGGCCGATCGCGGTCGGCGATGAGCGAGAAGAGCCGCTCGAGGTCGTTGAGCACGAGGTCGGCCCGCTTGTAGGTTGCGAACCGACGGGCGAAGCCGATCGTGAGAATGTTGGGGTCGAGCACGTTGCGGGCAGCCTCGACCGCTTCATCGCACTCGCCGCGCCGGCGGCATTGCCGCGAGACCCGACGCCGCACGAACTGCAGGAGCAGGTTCTTGAGGGCGTAGTGGGTCTCCCAGAGTTCGCCCGGATCGACGTCGTAGATGCTCTGCCAGATGCCGGGCTCGCCCATCTTGCGGAACCAGTTGGCCGGGAAGATCCGGTCGTAGAGCTGGAGCATCTGCCAGGAAAGCCAGCTCGGCACGTGCACGCCGTTGGTGATGTGGCCGATCGGCACCTCCTCCTCGATCCGCCACGGCCAGAGGTTCGCCCACATTTTGCGGCTCACGTGGCCATGCAACTGGCTGACGGCGTTGGCACGCCGCGAGAGCTTGAGGCCAAGCACGGTCATGCAGAAGGGTTCGGCGTGGTTGTGGGGCTCGACGCGGCCGAGGGCCATGAGCTGCTCGTGCGAGATGCCGAGCGAGTCGCGCATCGGCCCGAGGTGCTCCTCCATGAGGCCACCGTCGAACCGGTCGTGGCCTGCGGGAACGGGCGTGTGCGTCGTGAAGACGGTCTGGCGGGCCACCATCCGCACGGCGTCGTCGTAGGAGAAGCCGTTCGTGTTCATCTGCTCGCGTACCGCCTCGAGCGTGGCGAACACGGAGTGGCCCTCGTTGAGGTGGTACACCCCCGGCGTCACGCCGAGGGCCCGGATCGCCCGCACGCCGCCGATCCCCAGGATCAGCTCCTGCCGGATCCGGACGCGGGTGTCGCCGCCGTAGAGCCGGCTCGTGAGCGCGCGATCCTCGGGGCTGTTGCCCTCGACGTCGCAGTCGAGGAGATAGAGGTTGCAGCGGCCGACAGCCATCTTCCAGACCTTGGCCTGAATCGCGCCGCCACGGGTGTCGACCTGCACGACGATCGGCTTGCCGTCGACGCCGATCGCAGGCTCGATCGGGAGCAGATCGACCCGCGTCTGGAGGTATTCCTCGTGTTGGTAGCCATCGATATCGAGGTGCTGCTTGAAGTAGCCCTGGTTGTAGAAGAGGCCCACGGCGATCAGGGGCAGGCCGAGGCCGCTGGCGCTCTTGACGTGGTCGCCCGACAGGACGCCCAAGCCCCCGGAGTAGATGGGCACCGATTCATGGATGCCGAACTCGGCCGAGAAATAGACGACCGGCTTCGAGCCGAGCACGCCCGCATTCACGTTGCTCCATGTGTCCTCGGCGCCAACGTACTCCTTGAGCCTGCGGTAGGCCTGGTTGATGCGGCTGTAGAGCACGAGCTCGGCCGCCCTCGCCTCGAGCCTCTCCGGGGTGAACTCGGCCAACAGCGCGATCGGATTGTGGTCGAGCTGACGGAACCTGATCGGGTCGAGCTCGCGGAAGAGGTTCGTCACCTCCGGGTGCCAGCTCCACCAGAGGTTCTTGGCGAGCGCCATGCACTTGTCGTAGAGGTTCTGCGGCGAAAGCTCGATAAGCCGCGGAGGCGAGTAGGTGGCGGCGTCGCGGAGCGTTTCGGTGGACCGTGCCTCCTCGCCGATGCGGGGCGTGCGGGGGCGGATCACTTCTTCTGCGTGGCTCATGCTGATGCTCCGTGGAGACGTGTCGGTCGAGTTGTATCGGGCCGCCCAGAAGTGAAGCAGATTATATCGGCCGGTCCGCGGGGCCGACAGTGCCCCGGAAAGCCGTCAGCGGCTCGGGATCGACCGCCATTGCGCCGCGATCAGGCGGAGCGGCCGAGCAGACGGCAGGCGGCCGCAAGCACTTCGTCGGCCTCGATCGCGACCATCGATCGAGTGTCGGTCTTTCGTCGCGGCCACGGCGGCCGCATCTCCGCGGGTGGCTCGACCGTCGCGTGGATGTTGCCCCAAGGACCGTTGCGGCTCGCCGGCACGGGTCCGAAGAGTCCGACGCAGGGGGTGCCCACCGCCGCCGCGATGTGGAGCGGCCCGGTGTCGCTCGAGATGAAAAGCCGCGAGAGCCTGGCCATCTCGGCGAGCTCGGCGAGCGACGTCGGCGGCGCCTTCGTCGCGGCGCCGTCCGCACCGGCCACGATCCGGTCCGCGGCGGCCGACTCGTCGGGGCCGCCCCAGACGACCAGCGACGCGACGCCGTGCCGATTCCGGAGGCCGCGGGCGACGGCTGCGAACCGCTCCGTCGGCCAGATCTTGGAGGCCCATCCGGCGCCCGGGTTGAGCACGGCCGTGCCGGCAGCCGCCCTCGGAAACCAGCTCGCCACGGACTCGCGGGCAGCCTCGTGCCTGGGCATCGCGAACTCGACCCTCGGCGCGGCGATCCCGATCGGCGCGAGGAGTTCGAGGTGTCGCTCGATGATGTGGGGCCGTCGCGGCGAGACCCGCCGCGTCGAGGCCAGCCAGGCCAGTTCCCTCGCGTGCGGACGCGAAGCCCCGATGCGGATCGGAGCGTTGGACAGCCACGTTGCGACCGCGCTCTTGAACAGCCCCTGGAGGTCGATCGCGATGTCGGCGCGGTAATCGGCAAGTTCGCCCGCCAGCCGGCGGACGGCCGCCGCCGAAAGCAGCCATCCACGCGGCACGCGGATGATCCGGTCGACCGCGGGATGCCCGTCGAGTACGTCCCCGGCCCGGCCTTCGACCACCCACGCGATCTCCGTGGCCGGACGGGCCCGCTTGATCGCCACCGCGGCTGGAATGGCATGCACGATGTCGCCGATGGCCGATAACCGCACGATCACGACGCGTTCGTTCACGGCCCGGTCTCCGGCATCACGGCGAGAGTCCCGCGAGTTCGCACATGACGGCCGACGCGACCGCCTGCGGGCAGCTCCAGACGAGGAAGAACATCGACTCGCGGATCGCCCGCTCGGCCGGATGGCCGACCATGTAACCGGCGCCCTTCGAAGCCACGAGCGAGGCCTGCGCGGAACGGATGGCGAGGTGCGTAGCCTCCGTGCGGACGCCGTCGCGGTCGGCGACGTCGCCGGCGGATGGATGCCTCGCGGCCAGGTGCGTCATGCGGTAGAAGGCCGCTTCGTACTCCGTCGAGAGCCCGTCGGCCACCCGCTCGATTTCCGGTCGGCCGTCACCCTCGCGGGCCAGTTCCCGAAGCAGTTCGATCGACCGCTTCGCCGATCCGATGGCAAGCGCGGTCGTCGCGAGCCCGCCCGAACGCACGCCGCGGCCGCCATCGAGTTCGATCGATTCGCTCGCGCTGGCCCGGTCGAACCGGACGGCCGACGTGCGGCTCCCCGACAGGCCGAGCAGTTCCATCGGCGGATCGACACGCACCCCCTCCGCCTCCCTCGGCACGATGAAAAACCGCGTCACGATCCCGTCTCCCACCGCGACCGCCGCGCCCGTCACGATCGTGTCGGACGAGTCGCCGCCGGTGACCCACGGGCAGAGCCCGGAGAGCCGCCAGCCGTCGTCCTCGAGCGTCGCTGAAAGCACTGGTGACGCGAGATGGCGGCGGCTCGTGGTGAGCTGCGAGATGCCGACGGTCGTGAGCGTCTCGCCCCGGCCGAGCGGGGGCAGGTATTGCCTGCGGACTTCGTCCGATCCCGCGGAGATGAGCCTGCAGCCGCTCGCCCACTGCGTGAGCGCCAAAGCCGTCGTGAGGCAGCTTCGGGAGACCTCGACGAGCATCGCGAGGACCTCCGTCTCGGCGGCCTCGTTCCCGCCGCAGTCGGCCGGGATGAACGCGGCGAGCAGGCCGTGGCGGGCCATCGCCGCGAACGCCCCGCTTCGCCAGGGACCGTCGATCCGGGTCCGCTCTCCGAGCGCGGAAAGCTCCCTGCAAACCTCGGCGACGGCGGGCGGCGAAAGCGTCATGACGCCACTATAAGCGGCCGACGCCGGGATGGGGCGGCGGCTATCATGGACGCATGCCACGGCCGCGTCGAAACCCGTTCACCGTCCTGCTCGGCGTCATGGGCGTGGTCTTCACGATCACCGCGGCGAACTACTCTTTCGCCGTGCTCCGAGGCGTGAAGGCCGCCCGGGCCGGCGCGGCGGCCGACCCGCATCCGCTCCAGGCGGTCATGGACCGGCACGGCACGGCGATCCTCATCGGCGAACTCGTGGTCCTCGCGATCGCGACGATCGGTTCGGTGGCCCTCGACCACGCCGACGGGGAGCGGGTCCGCCGGACGCGGCAGGCCGAGCGGGAGGGGAGCGGTGAGTGAGCCTGCGGCCAGGGTGATCGCGCGTCTCCGCGACGAGATACGCCTTCATGACCGAAAGTACTACGTCGAGGCGTCGCCGGAAATCAGCGACCTCGAATACGACCGGCTCGTCGAGAAGCTCCAGGCTCTCGAGGCGAAGCATCCCGAGTTCGTCACGCCCGACAGTCCTACGCAGCGGATCGGTGGAGAGCCGGTGCCGGAGCTCGAGTCGGTGCGGCATCGCGCCCCGATGCTGTCGATCGAGAACACGTATTCCAGCGAAGACCTGCTCAAGTGGGGAGAACGCGTACGGAAGCTCGTTCCCGACGAGCCGATCGAGTGGGTGCTCGAGCTGAAGATCGACGGTGTCGCCGTGTCGCTCACCTACGAGGCCGGCCGTCTCGTGCGGGGGGCCACCCGCGGCAACGGGGTCGTCGGTGACGACATCACGCACAACGTCCGGACGATCCACGGCGTCCCGCTCGTTCTCGCGATCGACGAGCCCCCCGCGTCGATCGAGGTCCGCGGCGAGGTCTACATGACCAATTCCGCGCTCGTCTCGCTCAATGAGATGCAGGTGAAGGCCGGCCTGCCTCCGTTCGCGAACACGCGGAACGTCGCGGCCGGCAGCATCCGTCTGCTCGACCCGAGGGAGTGCGGGACGCGGCCACTCGGCTTCTTCTGCCATGGTGTCGGCGACGAGACGGGCCTGGGCGCCGTGTCGCAGACCGGGCTTTTGCGGTGGGCGCGGGAGGCGGGGCTGCCCGTCGCGCCCGAGACACGGTCGTTCTCCTCGCTCGACTCGCTCGTCGAGCACGGCACGGCGCTGATCGAACGGCTCCACGAGCTGGACTTCGAGGTGGACGGCTTCGTCGTGAAGGTCGATTCGTTCGACCAGCAGCGCCGGCTCGGCGCGACCTCGAAGAACCCGCGGTGGGCGATCGCGTGGAAGTTCGAGAAGTTCGAGGCGACGACGAAGCTCGCCGGCATCCGCGTTCAGGTCGGCCGCGGCGGCACGATCACCCCGGTCGCGGACCTGGAGCCGGTCGAGCTCGCGGGCACGATCGTGCGGCGGGCGAGCCTGCACAACGCCGACGAGGTGGCCCGCAAGGACGTCCGCGTCGGCGACGTGCTCGTCGTGGAGAAGGCGGGGAAGGTGATCCCGCACGTCGTTCGCGTGGAGAAGCACCTGCGGAAGGGGCGGCCGCACGCCTGGAAGCCACCCACGGAGTGCCCGGAGTGCGGTTCCACAGTGGTGAAGGATCCAGAGGGGGTCTACATCCGCTGCCCGAACGTCAACTGCCCGGCGAGGTGCCGCGAGCGGCTGCGGTTCTTCGCGTCGCGAGGCGCGATGGACATCGAGGGGCTCGGCGACAAGCTCGTCGACCAGCTCGTCGAGCGGGGACTCACGCGGGATTACGCCGACCTCTACTCCCTCACGGTCGACCAGCTCGAGGGGCTCGAGAGGATGGGGCGGAAGTCGGCCGAGTCGCTCGTGCGCGAGATCGCGGAGAGCAAGGGACGCGGGCTCGTGCGGGTGCTCAACGCGCTCGGCATCCGCCACGTCGGCCCGCGGGTCGCCACGATCCTCGCGGAGCGGTTCCACTCGATCGGCTCGCTCGCAAACGCATCCGAAGAGGAGCTCGCCGACGTGCCGGAGATCGGCCCGGTGATCGCTGCGAGCGTCCACGAGTGGCTCTCGAGCGGATACGGCCGCAGCGTGATCGTGGCGCTCGCGGGGGCGGGAGTCGACATGGAGCTTCCGGAGTCGGAGCGGGTGCGGCCCGGGCCGCTCACCGGCAAGACGTTCGTCGTGACCGGAACGCTCGAGGGCTTCAGCCGGGACGAGGCCGAGGAGGCGATCCGGCGGGCCGGCGGCCGCGCGAGCGGCAGCGTGTCGAAGAAGACCGATTACGTCGTCGCGGGGAGCGAGGCGGGCAGCAAGCTCGACAAGGCTCGCACGCTCGGCGTTCCCGTGCTCGACGAGGCGGGCTTCCGAAAGCTGCTCGAGGAGTGAGGCCCGCGCGGCATCGTTGACAGGGCCTCACGGGAGCGTTAGCTTTCAGGATCAGGTTTCCCGCCTGCTGTCGCCCCCGGAAGCCATTCGGGGGATTAGCTCAATTGGGAGAGCGTCTGGCTGGCAGCCAGAAGGTCAGGGGTTCGAATCCCCTATCCTCCATTCAAGGTGGCGACGCAGGCAGGTGGCGACGCAGGCAACTGACGGCTACGCAGAGCGGGCATGATCGCGTGGACTGACGGCCGGATCATTCCCGCGGAGCATCTTGCGATCCCGGTCGGCGACGCGGGATTCGTCCTCGGGGCGACCGTCACCGAGCAGCTGCGGACGTTCCGCGGCCGCGTGTTTCTCGCCGGCGAGCACGCCCGCCGCATGGCGAACTCCCTGGCCGTCGCGGGCATCGATCTGCCGATGCCGCTTTCGGAGGTGTTCGAGGCGGCGAGCGAGGTCGCCGCCCGCAACCACGGGGCGCTCGAGGCGGCCGACGATCTTGGTCTCTGCGTGGTCGCGACCCCCGGCGACCTTCCAGCGCAGCACGGTGGTGTCGCCGGCCGCCCGCGGGTGTTGGTGCACTCCTTCCCACTGGCCTTCCGACTCTGGGCCGATGCGTACGCCGCCGGTATTCCGCTCGTCGGAGTGTCGGTGAGGCAGGTGCCCGATGACTGCTGGCCGATCGAGCTCAAGTGCCGTAGCCGCATGCACTACCACCTCGCAGACCGCGAGGCGTCCGCGAGGATTCCCGGCGGCCGGGCGCTCCTCTGCCATGCTCATGGCCGCGTGAGCGAGACCTCGACGGCGAACGTCGTCGCGGCGGTCGGCGGAAGACTCGTCACGCCTCCGCGATCCGACGCGCTCCCAGGGGTGAGCCTCGGCCACGTGCGCCGCCTTGCCTTCGAGCAGGGGATTCCCTGGGAGGATCGTCCGCTTTCGCTCGACGAGTGCGGAGAGGCCGACGAAGTCCTGCTCACGAGCACGCCGAGCTGCCTGCTTCCCGCCACGAGCCTCGACGGACGGCCGATCGGCTGCGGCCGTCCCGGCCCGATGTTCGGCCGGCTGCTCGAGGCGTGGAGCCGCGGGGTCGGCCTCGATATCCGTCGCCAGGCGGAATCGACGGTCGGCAGGCGGGGTGCGTGACGCCCCGCGGCGTCCCGCACGACGTCAGGAACCCGTGGCTGCACAACGGTTTACGGAGCCGGGCCCCCTTCGCCCGCGTCGACGGAGGCCGTCGGGCGGGGAGATCGCAAGAGTTTCGTGGTTGCCTGGCCCTCCCGCATGTGAATAATTCCCACCCAGAGCGAGCTGATCCTCACCGCGTCGCGGTGACCGTTCGTTCTGGGTCGAAATTCGCTGCGCAACCGCAGCGACAGAAAGGGAGGGTTCGTATGTTTTCCATGCCAGCCAATTCACTGTTGGCCGACGTCGGGGCCGTGGCGATGAAGTTCGACCCGGCAGCCGGGCTCGGCACGCAGCTTCAGACGCTCACCTTGTACCTCTTCTTCGCCGGGACCGTGGCGATGGGGGCGGGAGCGCTCTACTTCTTCCTCATGAGGAACAACGTCGCGCCGGAATACCGGAGCACGATGGTGGTCGCGGGGCTCGTCTGCGCGATCGCCTGCTTCCACTACCTGAAGATGACGGACGTCTACAAGACCGGTGAGTTTCCGACGGCCCTGCGGTACGTCGACTGGCTCTTCACGACGCCGCTGTTGCTCATGAAGTTTCCGCTCCTCCTTCGCATGGGTGAACGGGGCACGAAGTTCTTCTGGCAGCTCGTGCTGCTCGACGTCGCGATGATCGTGACGGCCTTCATCGCCGAGACCTCGCAGGTCAACTCGGAGCGGTGGTGGACGTTCTTCCTCGTTTCGTGCGGATTCGAGGCGTTCATCGTCTACGTCCTCTACATGTCGCTCGGCCAGGCGATCATGGAGGCCCCGGCTCCGCTCGCCAAGGCGCTCGAGACCATGCGTCTGTTCGTCCTGATCGGGTGGGCGATCTACCCGATCGGATTCCTCATGGCTCGTGCCGGCTACGGTGAGTACCGCGAGATCATCTACAACATCGCGGACGTCATCAACAAGGTCGGCTTCGGCCTCGTGGCCTATCGCGGCATCGAGGCGATGAGCCACGAGCACGGCCATTCGCGTGCCTGACGCCCTGCAGGCGGCCGGAATCGCGTCATCGACTCCGCCGCGCCGCGAAAGCGGTGCGGCGGAGTCCGACGCGGGGCCGTTCGATCGGATCGCGTTCCGGGACGTGCCGCTCGCGATCCTGGCCGGCGCCGCGATGCTCGCGATGGTCGCAGGGCCCGGCTGGACGGAAGCCTCCGGACCCTGGGTCTGGATCGTGTCGCTCGTGCTCGTCGGGCTTCCCCACGGTGCGGCCGACGTCGCCATTGGCAGGTGGCTCGCCGGCCGCTCGATTCGCGACCTCGTGCTCGGGGGCCTGCTCTACCTCGGCGGCATGGCCTGTGTCGCCGCGGCTTTCGCGGTCGCGCCCGCCGCCACGATCCTGCTCTTCTCGCTCGTGAGCATCTGGCACTTCGGCATCGGCCATCACGACACGGAGCCCGGCAACGTGGCGGCCGCGACGAGGAGGGGTGGTGCGGGCTGGACGCTGCCGGCGGAGGCCGCCCGCGCAATGGCGAGGGCCGGCGTCGTTCTCGGCATGCCGGCGGCGGCCTGGCCCGAGCGGACGGCGGCCGTGGCCGATCGTCTCGTCGAACTCCTGCATTCACAGGCGGCTTCGCATGGTCCGCTCTTCGATCCTTCGAGCGTGAGGAACGCCGGCTGGGCGCTCCTGGCCGCCTCTGCGGTCGCGGTCGTCGGCGAGTCGGTCGGCCCCCGTGGCCGCGTTCCTGGATGGCTCCTGGCCGAGTGTGGCGTCTTCGCGGCGGTCGGCTGGTTCGCAGACCCGCTCTTTTCCGTCGGACTCTACTACCTCTGCTGGCACGCCTGGCGGCACCTGCGGTCGGTGATGCCAGAGCGTGGAACGCGGTCCCTGGCGGCTTCGGTTTTCCGTCTCCATCTCGAGGGGCTGCCGCTCCTGCTGCCGACGCTCGCGGCGCTCGGCGGGCTCTGGTGGCTCCTTTCGCCCGGGCACTCTCCACGGGATCTCGCGATTTTGTCGATCGGGGTGTACCTGGTCGTGACGCCGTCCCATGATGTGCTCGTTCGGCGGTTTCGAGACCGTCGGGAACGAGACGAATCACGCTGACGGGATCGGACATCATGGAAGGCGTTGCAGCCGCACTGCGGCAACTGCTCGACATCTTTCTCCACCTCGACGAGCATCTGCATGCCGTGATGGAGTCGTGGGGCCCCTGGACCTACGTGCTTTTGTTCACGATCATCCTCTTCGAGACCGGGCTCGTGGTCACGCCCTTCCTCCCGGGCGACTCTCTGCTCTTCGCGGCAGGCGCGCTTTCCGCGATCTATCCCGACCACCTCGACATCCTCATCCTGCTCGGACTGCTGTTCGTGGCCGCCGTCCTCGGCGACACGTTGAATTACGCGATCGGTCGCTGGGCCGGGCCACGGGCCTTCCGGATCAATACCTGGTTCCTCAAGCACGAGAATCTCGAGAAGACCCAGGCGTTCTACGAGAAGCACGGCGGCAAGACGATCGTGCTCGCGAGGTTCGTGCCGATCATCCGGACGTTCGCGCCCTTCGTGGCAGGTGTGGGCAGGATGAACTACCCGCAGTTTCTCTGGTTCAACGTGATCGGCGGGCTGCTCTGGGTGGCTGTCTGCACGCTCGCCGGCTATTTCTTCGGCAACGTGCCGGTCGTCAAGGAGAACTTCGAGCTGGTGGTGGTGGGGATCGTGCTCATGTCCCTGCTTCCGCTCGCCTACGAGGTGTGGGCGACGCGGCGAGCTCGTTGAAGACCGCTTCAAACTCGCGGCGGGTGCGGGCCGTGAGAGAGTGCACGTCGGTCGTCAGCTGTTCGGTGGAGGCGTAGCCGAGCAGGTGGGCCAGTTTTCGCTGCTCTTCGGTCGACTCCGGAAACTCGTGCCGGGAGGCCGCGTCCATGAGCCGCAGCCGCCCCTCGATTGCCCGGAGCACGCGGTAGGCGGTCTCGAAAAATTCGAACCGACCGTCGCCGACGTGCCCGGCATGGTGGAGCGCCTCGAGTCCGCGGAGCGTCTCCGTGACGCGGACCGCCGCTTCGCCGCCGCCATGAACCAGTTGGAGCGCCTGCACGACGAACTCGATGTCGACGACGCCGCCGGGGCCCCGCTTGAGGTTCGTCACCGCGGCCCCCTCCTCCATCCGATATCGCATCCGCCGGATCGCCTCGATCTCGTCGGCGGTCCAGTCGCGTTCGTAGGCCGCTCTCGCCACGATCTCCATCGTCCTCGTCGTGGAGGACTGCGAGCCCACGACGACCCTCGCCTTCGTGAGCGCCTGCCGCTCCCAGACCGCGGCAGGCCCGTCGGGGGCGAAGTAGCGGTCGAAGGCGTCGAGCGAGATCGCCGTAGCGCCGCTGCGACCGCTCGGCCGCAGCCGGGAATCCATCTCGTAGAGCCTCCCGTACGGCCCGAAGGCATTCGACGCCTTGAGCACCCGGCGGGCGAGCTCGCTGAAGAAGTGGGCGTTCGTCGTGCAGTCGGCGGTCTTCCGGCCGCGGCGGGGCTGGAAGGTGATGCCGTCGTGGTCGTAGAGGAACACGAGATCGACGTCGCTGTGGTAGTTCATCTCACGGCCGCCGAACTTTCCCATCGCGAGCACCACCGGCTCCGCCCGCATCCCGACGCTCGAGCCCTCCCCCGCCATGGGCTCGCCGAGCCGCTCGACGAGCTTCGCCTCCTCGCGGGCCACGAGTTTCCGGAGGACCGTCTCCGCGACGTCGGAGAGGGCGGCCGTGGTCTGCGTGACGTCCTGCTTGCCGAGGACGTCGCGAACGCCGATGCGGAGCTGCTGCGAGGCCTTGAATGCGTGGAGGATAGGCTCGAGGTCGACCGCGCCGCGGCAGAGCTCGTCGAGACCCTGCTCGAGCTCCGCCCTCGTGGGCAGCCGGCCGATCATGAGGCAGTCGAGCAGTTCGTCGATCATGCCGGGGTTGCCGACGAGGATCCCGGAGAGGAACGGGCTCGACGCGCAGACGCTTACATAGAGCTCCAGCGAGGGTGGATGGAAGCTGAAGAGTTCCCAGAGCACGCCCTTGCCACCGAGCGACTCGCTGACCGTCGCGAGATTCACGAGCGTGGCGTCGGGGTCGGGCGTCTTCCCGATCGCCGCGAGCAGCCGCGGCGCGATGGCGGCCAGGAAGTGGCGGCAGCGGCGGGTCGAAAGAAATCGGATCTTCTCCTCCGCCAGCGACTGGAGGTGCCGGTAGGCGGCGGCTGGATCACGGAAGCCGTGCCGGCCGAGCAGTTCGTGGACGGTCGCCGGATCGGGATCGGGATCGAGCACGAGATCGACCTCCGGTTCGGGATCGGGCTCGTCGGGAAACGCGTCGTGGAGGAGATGGTCGAGGATCTGGCGGTCGAGCGAGGTCGCCTCGGCGATCGCGAGGTCGAAGGCCGCGAGCCCCTCGGGCCCCTTCGTGTGTCCCATCCGCACGGCCAGCCTGCCGCGTTCATCATCCGATTCCGGCAGCGAGTGGGTCCGCAGGTCGCAGAGGATCTGCAGACGGTGCTCGACGGAACGCAGGAGCGTGTAGTTCGCCTCGAGGATGCCCCGCTCCTGGTCCGTGAGCGCTCCCGCCTCCGCGAGGCGGCGGATCGCGTCGAGCGTGTTGGGAGTGCGGACCTGCGGCGAGTCGCCGCCGTTGAGCAGTTGGAGGAATTGGATCGCGAATTCGATGTCGCGGATGCCGCCGCGGCCGATCTTCACGTCCCTCGCTTCGGCCCCCTCCATCCGTGCCCGGTGCTCGATCTTCCGCTTGAGCGCCTTGATGCCGCTGATATCGGCCCGTGAGAGCCAGCGGTGGAAGATCCACGGCTCGAGCTGCTCCACGAGACGGCGGCCGAGCGTCTCGTCGCCCGCCGCGGCCCTCGCCTTGAGCCACGCCTGCCGCTGCCAGGTGCGGCCATGCTCGTCGAAGTGTTGGAGCGTCGCGTCGAACGACATCGCCGCGGGCCCCTTCTCCCCGAGCGGCCGCAGCCTCAGGTCGACGCGGTAGGCGATGCCGAGCTCGTTCGTCCCGCCGACGAGCCGCACCACCTCGCGGACCACCCGCTCGAAGAACTCGTGGTTCGTCGAGCTTCTCGGCCCCTCGACCCTGCCGTCGGCCGAATAGACGAAGACGAGGTCGATGTCGCTCGAGTAGTTGAGCTCCCTGCCGCCGAGCTTGCCGAGCGCCATCACCGCGAGAGTCGCCGGCCTGCCGGAGGGCTCCCGAGGCGTCCCCCACTGGGCCGA
>JBIIOJ010000280.1:0-4306 GCA_044337015.1 Pirellulales bacterium | reverse complement strand
CGGCACAGTCGTCTCGACGCGGATCCGCGTCGATGAACCGGACGCAGCCGAACTGAAGGTCGCCATGCTCACCCCATGGGACCAGGAATGCGGCAACGCCGAGTATGCGAAGCGGCTGGTCGCCGGACTCGAGGATTTCGCGTCGGTGCGTCCCTTCGACCTGCGCAACTTCATCGAGAGCGACCAGCGGATCGGCCGCCGGGAAGAGCAGTCCTACTTCCTCGATCTCATCCGACGGGTCAACGCGTGCGATGCCGAGATCGTGCACCTCCAGCACGAGTTCTGCTTCTTTGGCCGGCGGATCGCAGGCTCCAACCGCCGCTTCGCATGGTTCATGCGCCGGCTGCAGAAGCCTTCGGTCGTGAGCCTCCACACATGGCTGGCAGGGATGGGCAAGCGGCCGCGCAACCGGCTCTCGTCTCGGCTGATCGAGTCGGCACTCCACCGCCTTCGCAACCGGCACGTCGCCTCCGCACTGCACCGTGCCTCCGCGATCGTGCTCCACAGCAAGGACACCTACAAGCACGTCGTCGCCACGTTCCCGAAGCTCAAGAAACGGATCCACGTCGTGCCGATCCCGATCGAGCCGGTCGCCTGCGACGGGGTCGAACCGCGGTTTCGCAAGGGGGCCCGGGAAACCTGGGTCATGGTCCCGGGGTTCGTGAGCCGCTACAAGGGGCACGGCCACGTGCTCGAGGCGCTCAAGCTCCTGCCGGAGTCCGTGAAGCTCGTCGTCGCAGGTGGCATCCATCCCAAGGATCGCACCGGCAACGACTACTGGATGGACCTCATCCAGCGGGCCGATGCCTGCGGCCTCCAGTCGCGGCTGATCTTCACCGGGTTCCTCGGCGACGCCGCGGAGCAGGCCGCCACCATGAGCCAGGCCGACGTGTTCGTGCTGCCCTACGACGAGGTCGGCCAGTCGGGCTCCGCCGTGCTCGCCGACGCGCTCTCCCACGACCGGCCCGTGATCACATCGCGTGCCCGATCGATGTTCGTCTACCGCATGGACCGCGACACGGCCTTCTCGAGCATCGCGGTCGACGTGGGTGACGCAAAGGTGCTCGCCGACACGATCCTCCAGTGCGTCCGCAGGGAGGACGAGTGCTTTCCAGAAACACGCCGCCAGAGGGCCGTGGCCCGCGAACGCTTCTCGCTCGCCAACACCCGCGCGGCCTACGAACGCATCTACTCCTCGGTGCTCCGCAAAGAGAGGTCTCCATGAAGGTTTTCGTCACGGGTGCACGCGGCTTTCTCGGGCGGCATGTCGTCGAGTCGCTCCGCTCGCGCGGCGTCGCGGTCCGCGAGCTGGGCCGGCCCGAGGGAGATCTCCGCGATCCGGCCGTCGCCGGCCACCTGCTCGCCGGAGCCGATACGATCGTCCACCTGGCGGCCGACGTCGGCGGCGTCGGCTACCTGAAGTCCTGCCCGGGCAGGGCCTTCCACGACAACTTCCGGCTCGGGCTCAACGTCATCAGGGCCGCCTGCGAGCACCGCGTGCGGCGACTCATTCTTGCCGGCTCCCCATGCTCCTACTCGGGCGACGTGCCGCTGCCATTGCGGGAGGAGTTCCTCGACGACGGCGTGCCGTCGGGCGACACGGGCACCTACGGCTACGCGAAGATGGCGACTTCGATTGCCGCGAGGGACTGGTGCGGCATGCACGGCGTCGACACGGTGACCGTGATCCCGTCGAATCTCTACGGCCCCGGTGACCGGTTCGAACAGGACCGCGGGCATGTCGTAGCGGCGCTCCTGCGGAAGGCGCTCGTCGCCCGGGCGTCGGGTGAGACGTCGTTCGACGTCTGGGGGGACGGATCGGCCACCCGGGATTTCGTCTACGTCACCGACGTCGCCGAAGGCATCGCGTCGATCGCGGTCGCCGAAAGCAGGTTCCACGGCGAGATCTTCAACCTCGGCTCCGGCCGAGAGACACCGATCGGGGAGATCGCCGGCGTGATCGCGCGGGAATGCGGACCGAACCTGCGGCCCGAATTCCTGGCCGACAAGCCGGTCGGCTACACGCGGCGCGTGATGTCGATCGACAAGGCGGCCGCCGCGATCAGCTACCACGCGACGACGGGCCTCGAGGAAGGGATCCGGACGACCGTCCGCTGGCTGGCTCACAACGGCTTCGTCAACGCTTGGATGGCCGAGCCGGCGACGGGCAGGGCCCGGAAGCCGCGGCCGTCCAAGGTGGCCGCCCCGGCCGGCGGCCGCACTTTCTCGCGAACACGTGCCGCCTGACAACTCGGAATTTCACCACCATGAACGCCGTCGAACAGCCGACCGCCGCAGCCGACCTGAGCGTCCATCCCGACGAGCTCCGCCGACGTTTCGTGATGCGACATTGCCCCAACCACCTGCGGGGTCTCGAACTCGCGCCATCAAGCCCCCCGATCGCTGATCGCGGCACGTTCGACGTGACGTACGTCGCGGTCCCCGGCAGGGAGGTTCCCGGCGACCTTCGAACTGCGGCGGACGTCGAGTGGCACGAAGGCCGGACGCTTGCGGAGTGCCTCGGGGGCCGGCTCTTCGGCTACGCCGTGGCCTCGCACGTCTTCGAGCAGATGCCGAATCCGCTCGGCTGGATCCACCAGGTCCTCGACTGTCTCGAGGAGGGGGGGCGGCTCGCGATCCTGCTGCCCCACCGTGAGCGGTCGATCAACCGCTACCGCCAGGACACGACGTTCGCACAGGTCGTGGCGTGGGCGATCGAGAATCCTTCCATCCCGACGCCGATGCAGGTGATGGACTTTCTGTCGCAGTCCTTCGACGACTCCGGGAAAACCGACTACGCGGCGCCGATGCCCGATTTTTCGGCGGCTCCGCGGCACTACACCGATTCACAGGCGATGGATTTCGCGAGGTTTTGTTGGAACGAGGGGCACCGCCTCGACGTGCACTGCACGACGTGGACGCCCGAGAGCTTCACCGAGGTCTTTGCGAGGATCATCGAAGCCCGTCTCCTCGACGCGACACTCCTCGGCGTTTTCGGTGATGTGAGTGAATTGTCGAGCCGCGAGTTCCTCGTCGTGCTCGAGAAGACCATTTCGGTGAGAGGGCGGCATGCCAAGTGACCTGCCGATCGTGATCCATGTCGGCGCCCCGAAGACGGGCTCCTCGGCGCTCCAGTTCGACCTGACCTGGGATTCGGTGCGGCCGGCGATCGACCGGCCGGAGGTTTCCTTCGAATACGTTGCGATCGTCGGTGGGGAGCTCCTGCGGGGGCCACGACTCCTCGACAAAGCTGCGGACTTCGCCGCGCACTACGCGATGAGCGCCGACCTGCCGCACCTCCTGAGCGCTCCCGCAGCGCAGCTCGAGGCCTGCGTGGCGGAGCTGCACCGGATGCGTGAGGAAGGCATCGTGCCGATCCTCAGCTACGAAACCTGGATCTACGGCAAGCCCAGGCTTATCCGCCGGCTCACGGCGATCCTCGACGCGCCATTGCAAGTCGTCGCTTACGTGCGTCCACCGGTCTCCTGGCTCAACTCCCTCTACTGGCAGCGGCACAGCGAGGGCCGCACGACGACCGACGTCTGGGTCGACGTCCGGCTCGACAGCATCGACTGGGCCCCTTGGCTCGAGAATTGGCGAACCGCGCCGAACGTCGCCCGATTGGACGTCCGGCTCACGGGAAGCTCCGTGACCGACGACTTCTGCGGTGTCTTAGGCTGCGCTCCATCCGAGCGGACGGTCCGGCACAACGAGAGCTTCCCGGGCGAGATCGCCCGATTTCTCCTGCGGCGGAGCATGCCGCCCGGCACCGACATGTCGGAGGTGAAGTTCTCCTTCTGGCGTTGGCTTCGCAACATCGATCCAGACGGCGAGATCACGGGCGAGCTCGATGCGACCCCGCTCGTCTTCGACGAGCCGATGATCCGCAGGATCGTCGAAGAGAGCCGGGATTCAAACGAACGGCTGCTCGCGATGTGCGACTCCGGCATCCGCGACCGCATCCTCGCCGACCCCCGCTGGTGGTCGTCGGACCCGGAGGTCCACCGGCCCGTGAAGACGTCCGAGCCGAAACCCGCCAGGATGTTCCCGCCGGACCAGCAACCGGCGACGGTCGAACAGCAGCCGTCCGAGCCGCAGCCCGTCGATTCCTTGACCGAGTCGGACAAGCTCGTCGGCGTCCTCCTGCGATCGCTCAATGCCGCCGACGGCGCCTGGCGGCGCTCGCTTCGGAAGGCCCGGAATTTCGAGCGGACCTGCGAGGAGCAGACCGGCGTCATCGCCGCGCTCACGGCCGATCTCGAGCGCGAGCGGGAGAGCCGACTCTGCCTCATCGAGCAGCGGACGC
>JBIIOJ010000279.1:0-4328 GCA_044337015.1 Pirellulales bacterium | reverse complement strand
GGATGCGGCCATCCTGGTCGCTCGCCCGCGAGACGACGAGCAGGATCGGCCGCTTCGCACTCTCGGCCTCCTTGACGGCATCGCGGACCGTTTCTTGGACGCGGTTGTCCGAGGAAGCGACCGGCGCGGCGGCAGGTGGCGCGGCTGCGGGTTCGGCGGCGGCGACCGCTGACCAGGCTCCGAGTTTCCGGTCGATCGAGGTGATCCAGGCCTCCGCGGACTGCCGCGAGTAACCCGGCTGGGCCGCGATCTTCATGCCGTCCGGGGCGATGAGCATGACGGTGGGAAATGACTTCACCCCGTATCGCTTGCACACCGCCGACCGCTCCTCGCGGACGGCGGTCGTGATCCCTTGCCTCGGCATGTCGATGACGAGCAGTTCCACGCGGCCCCGGGCCCACGCCCTGAACGCGTCGGTCGCGAGCACGTGCTCCTCGAGCAGTTGGCAGTGCGGGCACCAGTCGCTGCCGGTGAACAAGACGAGGATCGGCCGCCCGCTTTCTCGCGCCGCTTCGAAGGCCGCCTGTGGCTGGTCGCTCCAGCCGTCGATCGCCCGAGCCTGTTGGCAATGGGCCGATGCGACGGCGGCGAGGATGAGGCCGACGAACGCGCGTCGAGAGGGTCTGCCCGTCCGTGGAGCCGTTCTTCCGGGGCGGTTCGCGGGGCCGGCCGTGGCTGTCCGGTCGAGCACGTCGAATCGCAGCATCTGGGTCACCCTTTCCTCTCGAAAAAGCGGCCTTTGGGTAAAGGCTACGGGCGTTTCATCGGACCACCGGTGATAAGGCCATCAGTTTCCGGTGACCCGGCGGCTCCCCAAAGCGTTTCCTGCAAGATTGGAGAATCTGGAATAAGTGGAGAAGCTTCCTGCCCGTAAGTCCTTTCTGGGCTTTGACCTTCTTGTGCGGTGCGGCCGACCACCACCCCTCGCGACGCCGGGCGGGACTGTTGAAAACCCTGTCGGGCGTATCCCAAAAAACAACACCACCCGCCGTTTCCGGCGGGTGGTGCGTTTCGCCTATTGGATTTCAGGAGCTTCCGACCGCAACTCGATCCGGGCTTAGAACTGCCAGATCACGTCGCAGCCGCCGTAGAGCTGGCCGAGCTGGTCGCCGCGGCCGAACGGACTGCCGTTCGGCAGGCCGCCCTGATCCGGCGTGAACCAGTCGTACCGCAGCTCCGGACGCACGATCCAGTTGTTGTTGGGCTTGTAGTTCAGGCCCCACGTGAGCGCCCAGAAGTTGCCGGTGTATCCACCGTACGCAGGATTTTGACCGAACAGCCAGTTCCGCAGCGGGTTGATCACGCGATACCCGTTGTTGTCGCGGAACCACTCGAACCGCATGCCAGCCGTCCACTCGTCGTTCAACGTGTAGAACATGTACTGGTTCACGCCATACCACTGCGCGGTCTGGAGGTTGTTGACCGGGCCGAACGCGTTGAACTGCCAGCCGTTGTCATGCTGGAGCACGTAGGTCAGGTCGTCGGACAACTCATTCACGTAGACCAGGCTGTACACCGAGCGGTTCCCCGCAATTGCATTCCCGAACTGGCCCAGTTCGTTGCCCGTGGAGATCGTCCATGTCAGCGACTGGCTTTCGTCCGAGCTCTTGAGCGTCACGCCACCGAGGTAGGCGGCGTTGCTGTTGGCGCCGGGATAGCCTGGGTTCTGGATCGGGCCGAACGTCGTCATTCCGTCGTCCCAGTTGTCCCAGCCGTTCGTGATGCCGTTGTAGAAGATCACCTGGTCGTTCGGCGTCCACGTCGTCAGGATGCCGGTGTGCGTAAACGGCTCACCGTACTGCATCGTGTAGGCATGGGTGTAGAAGAAGTTGCCGATCGCCGGCACCACTTCGTAGCCCATGATCGTGTAGAAGTGGCCGAACTTCACGGCGAGGTCGTTGTAGCCCACCTCGGCGTAGAGCTGCGGCATCGCGAGGCCGTAGTACTTGTTGTAGCCCCACCGCGGCGCACCGAGGCCGATCGGATCACCCGCCCTCGCGGCGTCGAGCCCGCGGGCCGTGGTGAAGATGTAGTCGGTGCCGTAGAGGAGATCGACCCGGGCACCCCAGTCCCAGCCGCCGTTCTCGGTGTCGAGCGTCCGCTCGTTCACGAGGTAGAGCTGGTTCATCTGGCCCTGCCAGGCGCGATCGTTGAACGTGATCGGGCCGTTCCAGGGCGCGCCCCAGTTATTGGCACCGATGCCGACGTCGACCCACCCGTAGGTCTTGATTCCCACGGAATCGAGCGCCTCGGTCTGGAGGTATCGGGTCGGACCTTCCTCGACCTCGGCGGCGGCCTCCTGCGGCGGGAGGGCCCGCATCTGGTAGGCGTCCTCCTGCGGCACGTTGGCCATCACCGGCGCCGGATTGCCCGACGACCCGGCCGCCGACGGTGCGACGACCGACCGGGCGGCATCGCTCGGCGAAGCCGCCTCGTTTTGGGCGAAGTAGTCGTAGTTGCCATACTCGTAACCGCTCGGACGCGGCGCACTCGGCGTCGCGTCGGCTGCCACCACCGCGCCGGCGGTCAGTAGACCGGCAGCGACGGAAAGTGGCAGGGAGATCTTGATGCGTTTCATGACCTGTGAAGCTCCCAATCCTGGTTGTGAAAGCCCGAGGGCGGAACTCGCCTTCGGGGTGGCGTTCCCAAGGGAGGGAGGAAAACGGCCGGATCCAAAGAGCCGTCCGTAGGCGATATCCCCCCCCCGGAGATGAAATCGTCCGGTCTTGGCCGATCGGCGGGGGGATTTTCGTTCCGTCGCTACAGCCGGTGCGACCGGAAGCCCGCCCGTGGCAAACACTGCCGGTCGCGCAAGGCCAGCGGGCGGGCGTGCTACCCGAATGCCCCCTCGAGCAGCGCCTGCACGAACGCTGCGGGGTCGAACGGCTCGAGGTCGTCGGCCGACTCGCCGAGCCCGACGAACTTCACCGGCAGGCCGAAGCTCTCGGTCACCGGCACGATCACGCCGCCGCGAGCCGAGCCATCGAGCTTCGCGAGCACGATCCCCGTGCAGCCGGCCGCCTCCTTGAAGCCCTTCGCCTGCGAGAGCGCGTTTTGCCCCGCCGTGGCGTCGATCACGAGGAGCACCTCGTGCGGGGCCGCGGGCAGTTGCTTCGTGACGACGCGGCGGATCTTGCCGAGTTCCTGCATGAGGTTGGCCTGCGTCTGGAGCCGGCCGGCCGTGTCGATGATCGCCACGTCGAATCCTCCTTCGACCGCGCGGGCCACCGCGCGGTGCGCGACGCTCGCCGGGTCGCAGCCCGGCTCCCCTCGGACGATCTCCGCACCGAGCCTGCCGGCCCACATGGCGAGCTGCTCGACGGCCGCCGCGCGGAACGTGTCGCCCGCGCCGAGCACGACCCGCTTTCCGTCGCGGGTGAATCGCCGGGCGAGCTTCGCGATGGACGTCGTCTTGCCGGAGCCGTTCACGCCGGTCACGAGGATCACGGTCGGGCCGCTTTCCGCGACGGCGAGCGGTGCGTCGGTCTGCCGAAGCCGCTCGAGCAACTGGGTGCGGATCGAGTCGAGAACCGCCTCTGGATCGACCACCCGTGCCCGCTGCCTCGCCTGGACGTCACGCACGATCGCCTCGGCCGCGGCGGGCCCCATGTCGGTGCGAACGAGCGTCCGTCGGAGCTCCTCGAGGAAGCCATCGTCGACGAGCCGCCCCTCCTTCTTGAAGAGGTCGCGGACGTCGGTGTTGAGCACCTGCACCGTCTTCGCCAGGCCGGCCCGCAGGCGGTCGAGCATGCCGGCCGGCTTGCCGCCCTCTTCCGACTTTTCCGATCCGCTCGACGTGCCGAATCCCAGCCAGGCCATCTGCTATCCCTTCGACGATGAGGCGGTCACTCCCCGGTCGGCGAGCAGCCTCCCGAGAATCCCCGCGACGAACTTCGGCGACGCCACGCTGCCGTAGCGCTTGGCGAGTTCGACGGCCTCGTCGCAGGCGACCTTGGGGGGCGTGTCGGTGTGGAGGATCTCGTGGCAGGCGATCCGCAGGATCGCCCGGTCGGTCGCCGCCATCCTCGCGACCCGCCAGTTTTCACTCGCCGCCTCGAGCACGGCATCGATCTCGGCTCGGTGGGCGAGCACGCCATCGACGAGGCCGCGGGCGAAGGCGACGAGGCCGCGGGCCTTCAGGCGGCCCTCGAGAAACCGCGAGATCTCGCCGGAATCAATCGCGGGGTTCATGTCGGCCTGGTAGGCCGCCTGCATGGCGATCTCACGGCCGCGGCTTCGCGTGGGCATTGGAGGTCCTCAGGACGGTGCGGAAATCACCGCGGTCAGGCGAATCATGGCGATCGCCGCCTCGGCGCACTCGTGCCCCT
>JBIIOJ010000278.1:0-4348 GCA_044337015.1 Pirellulales bacterium | reverse complement strand
ATTTCCCACCGTCATGCTCATCGCCCCGGACGGCATGAAGATCGCGGCCCAGCCGGGTTACTCGCGGCAGTCAGCGGAGGCCTGGATCACCTCGATCGACCGGAAGCTCGGAGCCTGGTCAGCGGTCGCCGCCGCCGAACCCGCAGCCGCGCCGCCTGCCGCCACGCCGGTCGCTTCCTCGGACAACCGCGTCCAAGAAACGGTCCGCGATGCCGTCAAGGAGGCCGAGAGTGCGAAGCGGCCGATCCTGCTCGTCGTCTCGCGGGCGAGCGACCAGGATGG
Source organism: Pirellulales bacterium (assembly GCA_044337015.1). Lineage (GTDB taxonomy): Bacteria > Planctomycetota > Planctomycetia > Pirellulales > UBA1268 > UBA4655. The sequence continues at coordinate 4,066 of JBIIOJ010000278.1, read as the reverse complement.
CCGCATCCGTGCCGCGAAGCTCGTGAACGATCCGGAATTCCGTTCGTTCGCCAAAGACACGTTCGTGGTCGCCGAGATCGCGGCCGACGACGCCACTGAAGCCGACGCCGACGCCGAGCCCGCCCCGCCAACCACGGAGCCGCTTCGCTCGCTCCTCGGCGGCGTGTCGCTTCCCGCCGACGAGGTCGAGGTGATCGTCACGTACGACGGCCGCACGCCGATGTACACGCAGTCGGCCCGCCAGCCGACCCCGCGGCTCATCAGCGGCCTGCGCCGATTCCTCGGCGCCCGCCCGACCGTCCGCCGCTGAACTCCGGCGACCATGCGGGACGGCGACTCAAACGCTGGGGGGGTTCGGGACTGCCCGTATGCCGCTCGCCGGACGCCCGCGGCGGGTTCGGGGCTGCCCGTGTGCCCTCGCCGGACGCTCGCTACGCACATCCTGTGCTCCGCTCGCTCGGATGCAGCCTTCGCTCCGCAATCCTTGCTTCGCTTGTCTGCATACGCCGTCTCGGGCACACGGCCAGCCCCGAACCAGTCCAGCGTGGTGCTCAATGGGCCACACAGGCACTCTGATGCTGAACGCCGGCGGAGCGGACGTTGAGGAGCATCAGGTGTATCCTCACCGTAGCGACGATGCGTCCGCTCCGCCGGCGGCAATGCGGCATCCTTCAGGCGGGCCGCCGGAAGTCAGACCCGAAGCGTTTCTGCCGCGGCACGGCGGGGGCAGGACGCGAGCGCCTCGGCGACCGGGCCCGCGAGAAATTCGTCCACCTGCTCGGGGGCACGGCCGGCAAGGTCGAGGCCGTCCATCGCCTTCGCGAGATCGATCGACGAAAAGAGCGGGTCAGCGGCGAGCCGCTCGGCGAGATCGTTCGGCTTGCCCTCTCGCATGCCGGCGGTCGCGGCGTGGCTGTGGCGGCGGATCGCCTCGTGGAGTTCCTGCCGGTCGCCCCCGGCCGTCGTCGCCGCCATGAGGATCTTCTCGCTCGCGAGGAAGGGGAGGTGGGGCCGGAGATTGGCGGCGATGATGCCGGGCATCGTCACGAGGCCTCCGGCGATGTTCGCGTAGATGACGAGCACGGCGTCGGTCGCGAGGAACGCCTGCGGGAGCACGAGCCGCCGCGGCGCGGAATCATCGAGTGTGCGTTCCATCCACTGTACGGCCGTCGTCTGGGCGGCGGTGGCGACGAGCCCCATCACGAACCGGCCGAGGCCGCACATTCGCTCGGCCCGCATCGGGTTGCGCTTGTAGGGCATAGCCGACGAGCCGACCTGCTCCTGCTCGAACGGCTCCTCGAGCTCACCCCAGGCGGCGGCGAGCCTGAGGTCGTTGCCCGCCTTGTGGGCCGACTCGCAGATTCCGGCGACGGCCGAGAGCACCTGCGTGTCGACCTTGCGGGAGTAGGTCTGCCCGGTGACGTCGTACGACGCCTCGAATCCGAGGGCCTGCGAGACCATGCGGTCGAGCCGGCGGACCTTCTCGTGGTCTCCATGGAAGAGTTCGAGGAAGCTCGCCTGCGTGCCGGTCGTGCCCTTCACCCCTCGGGCGCGGAGCAGCCGGCGGCGGTGCTGGAGTTCCTCGAGATCGAGCAGGAGATCCTGGATCCAGAGGCAGATTCGCTTGCCGACCGTCGTCGGCTGGGCGACCTGGAGATGCGTGCGGCCGAGGCAGACGACCGCGCGGGTCTCCCGGGCGCGGTCCGCGAGCCGCTCGATCACCGTCGCGAGCCTCGCGATGAGCAACTCGAGCGATTCGCGAAGCAGGATCAGGTCGGCGTTGTCGGTGACGTAGGCGCTCGTCGCGCCCAGGTGCATGATCCCTCGGGCCTTCGGGCAGGCGTCGCCGAACGTGTGGAGGTGGGCGAAGACGTCGTGCCGCACCCGCCGCTCGTATTCCGCCGCCTTCGCAAAATCGATCGGCTCGAGGTTCGCCCGCATCTCCGCGAGCTGCTCGGGCGTGATCGGCAGGCCGAGGGACGCCTCGCACTCCGCAAGCGCCAGCCACACCTCCCGCCACAGCCGGTAGCGATGCCGGTTGCTCCAGATCGAAGCCATCTCCGCCGACGCGTAGCGGGCGGCGAGCGGATTGTCCCAGTGGTCGTTGGCCGCGTTGGGCTGGGCGGGGCTTGGGGCGGTCACGCTCGCGGTTTCTCCGTGCGGTTCGGGGGGCGGTTCGGAATCGACGTCAGATCCACCATCTTGCAGAACAGCCGCTCGATTGCCAGCTGCGCCCGCAGGCCCCGGGAGGCTTCCCCCTTGAGGGCCCGGTCGGTCTCCAGAATCCAAACGGGAAGCGAACGCGCCCGGCGGGGCCCCAGCTGCCGAAGCGCCGCGGCCGCCTGGTCCATCGCCTTGGGCCACGCGGCGACGCCGGCGGCCTTGAGCGCGTCGTTGATGCCCGCCGGTCGCCCCGCTTCGGCCGGCAGGCCGAGCAGCCTCGCGGCCGCTGAAACCCTTTTGAGCACCGACGCCACCTGGGCCGCGATGCCGATTGGGCTCTCGCCCGATTCGATGAGGTCGGCGAGGTGAGAGATCGCGGCCGCCGCCCGGCCGCTCGCCGCCAGGTCGACCATCTCCCAGGCAGACCGTTCCTTGGGCCCCATCGCGATCTCGTCGACCGCCTCCGGAGGGATCGCTCCCGTGCCGCCGGCCGCCGCGAGCCTCGCGATCGCCTGGTCGATCTGGCCGAGGTCGCTGTCGAGCCGGTCGAGGAGACGCTCGGCCGTCGCCTTCTGGATCGCCCGGCCATGGTGCGACTTCGCCCATGCCACGAGCCACGAGGCCAGGTTCGCCTTTGGCGGGATCGCCGTGTCGACGATGACGCCCGCCTTCGCGATCGCCTTGGCGAGCTTCGTGTTCGACGGCAGGCTCTTCACCTCGAGGATCACGACCCCACGGCGGCCCCGCGAAGTGCCGGCGAGCTTCTCGAGCGGCTCGCGAAACCGGGTCACGAAGGCGTCGGCCGCACGCACGACCGCCGCCCGCGTCGCGGTGGCGAACATCGGGATCGTCGCCGCCTCGTCGAAGACATCGCGGCCATCCTCCAGGTCGTCGCCGATGAACTCCCGCCACGCCCACGCGCGATCGTCCTCGTCGGGACAGAGCCGGTCGCGGAGGAGCGACAGCACATGGTGGACGAAGAAGGGCTCCGTCGAGGTGACGGCCACGACCGCCGCCGTCGCGGCCCACTCCGGTCCGGGCGGATCGGCGAGCAATTCGAGGGCGGTGCACGAATTCGACACGGACGGACTTCCTTTCCCGAGGAATCCGAGAGTCTACCGATTCACCGCCGAACGGAGACAGCTGCGGAAAACGGCCTTGGGTCGGGCGAATCGTGCCGGCTAACCTCCCGCCCCCGGAGGAGAGTGACATGGTCTGGTCCCGCGTGCGTCCGTCGTTTCTGGCCGCGGTCTGCGGCTGCCTGGTCGGCGGTGTTTCCGTCGCCCGCGCCGAGCCCATGGGCGATCTCGGCGGTGCCGACAGGCTCGTCGTCCGCGGTCTCTCGGCGGAGACCGCCGCGAGCCTGCGGCAGGGTCTGCTCGACGACGGCGACCTCTACTGGCTCGGCATCCCGACGGCCGATCGCGAGCCCTATCTCGCCGCCCTCCGCACCCGCGTACCGCTCGCCCTCGAGGCCGCGGGGTTTCCCGAGCCACGGGCGACGGTGACGGTCGGGCCGGGGCCCGATGGCAAGGAAGCGGTGTTGATCGACGTCGTCGCGGGGGAGCGGCTCACGGCCGGGGCGATCCGCGTGACCGGCATCCCCGATGACATGGCCCGGCGGCTCGTGGCCTACCTCCAGCAGCCGCAGCCACCCGGCGACGCCGTTCCGGAGACCATCACGCTCCCCGACGGCTCGGAGAAGGTGCTCTCGTTCGACGCCAAGGGCGAGCCTGCAAAACTCGGCCAGCCGAAGTGGACGCCCGGCGAACCCGCGCCGTGCGGCGAGCGGTGCGCGAGCGAGCTGCCGGGTGCCGTCACAAAATTCTTCTCTTGCGAGGGTTATCTCTCCCTCGCCGGCTGGAAGGATCCGTGGGACGATGGCTACCACGATGCGATCCGC
>JBIIOJ010000048.1:0-14528 GCA_044337015.1 Pirellulales bacterium | reverse complement strand
GTGAAGGGCACGGTGTCGCGGCGGTTGATCACGTCCATCGGTTCATTCTCCTCCTGTGTTCGAGGCTTTCCAGAAGTGGAGGACGGCGGGGAGGATCTCGCGGCGGGTCCAGTTCGCCGGCTCGGGGAGCTTCGCGGCGTCGAAGGAGCCGTCGGATTCGACGACGAACGTGCTGCCGGCGGGCGAGGCCGTCTGGAGCGCCGCGACGACCGCCAGCAGCGGGCCCTGCTCGACCGCCTCGTCGGCGAAGAAACGCCACGGCGGGGAGATGAACGCGAGCCAGGGCAGCGAGCGGTCGATCTCGGGAAGGCGGCGGGCCCAGACGAGCGAGTCGCCACCACGGACGTCGGCACGGTCCGCGATGCCCAACTCGCGGGCCGACCGGCGGATCGCGTCGGCCGTCGGGAAATGCCTCTCCACGAAGATGGCCTTCGCGGCGCCACGGCTGATCGCCTCGAAGCCGAGGGCACCGGAACCGGCGAAGAGGTCGATGGCAAGCGAGCCCTTCACGGTCGGGCCGAGCAGGTCGAAGAGCGTCTCGCGGACGCGGTCCTTCATCGGCCTCGTTCGTCCGCCGGGAGCGAACGCAAGCTTGCGACCGCGGAGATCGCCCCCCGCGATCCGGGGCGGACTCGCTGGTGACTCCGCTCCCGTCGAGGCGGGTTTTCTCATCGTGATTCCGATTCGTCGAGAGCGATTCTCAAAATCTACCGGGCAGCCGTATACTCCGCGTCATGATATCCACACGACTGCGATTCCTCTCGGCGACGATTTGTCTTCTGGCTCCGCAGGCGGCTCTCGCCCAGCCCGCCGCGACTCCGCAGGCCCGGCCGGAGGTGCAGGCACGGCCTGAGGTGCCTGATGTGATTGAGAAGATCGACCCCGCCAAGGCGAAGGCCGACTTCGAGGCGGCTTCGACAGCGATGCGGGACCTCGTCGCGCGGCTGACGACGCTCCAGGCCGAGTATCAGAAGCCGGGCAGCGACAAGACGAAGATCGAGGCCGAGTTCGACGCCGAGCAGGCGAAGGGGCAGGCGCTCGGTGAGGCGCTCGAGACCTCGGCCGTGGCCCTGGCGATGGTCTCCCCGAAGGATTCCGAGGCCCGCGAGGTGGCGACTGCCGTCATCGCCGGCTCGCTCGACGCCGACGATCCGCTGAAGTCGCTGAAGCTGGCCGAACTGCTCGACGGGGCGAAGGCCGGAAGCGTCGACATCTCGCTTCTGGCCGCCACGGCCTGTGTCGTGACATCCCGCCTTGACGAAGCCGAGAAGTGGCTTGCGAAAGCGGCCGCGGATGGCGCCGACAAGAAGCGTGTCTCGGACCTCACCGAGGCGATCGCCCAGAGTCGGCCAAAGCTGAAGCAGGAAATGGCGAAGCGGGAGGCGGAACAGAAGGCCGACGACCTCCCCCGCGTGAAGATCTCCACGACGAAGGGGGACGTCGTCGTCGAGCTGTTCGAAAACGAGGCGCCGAACACGGTCGCCAACTTCATAGCGCTCGTGTCGAAGGGCTTCTACGACGGCACTCCGTTCCACCGCGTCATCGGCGGCTTCATGGCCCAGGGGGGCGACCCGACCGGCACGGGCGGCGGCGGGCCGGGCCACGCGATCGCCTGCGAATGCGGGAAGGCCGACGCCCGTCTCCACTTCCTCGGCACGCTTTCGATGGCCCACGCTGGAAAGGACACCGGGGGCTCTCAGTTCTTTCTCACGTTCCGCCCCACGGAACACCTCGACGGCAAGCACACGGTCTTCGGACGAGTGATCGAGGGCTTCGACGTGCTGCCCAAGCTCGTGCGGACCGAGGGCAGGCGAGGTGGGGGTGCGGCCCCCGACCGGATCGTGAAGGCCGAAGTCATCCGCAAGCGGGACCATCCTTACGAGCCGAAGACGCTGGCGGATCCGCGAAAGCGGTGATCGGATCCGCGCACGAGCGGAGGCAGTCCACGCGATCGTGGCTTACCCGCGGACGGCCGCCTTCGCGATGCCCGCGAGCATGCCACGGAAGACCAGTTCGTGTAGCGGCCAGATCGAATACCAGTAGGCGAGGCCGCCGAGCCCCTTCGGATCGAAGATCGCGGTCTGGTGGATCGTCGTGTCGCCGTCCCTCGGGATCACCTCGAACTCGAGCCACCCACGCCCCGGCATCTTCATCTCCGCCGCGAGCCTTAGCCGCCTCGGCGGGTCGCACGCCTCTACCCTCCAGCAGTCGAGCGTGTCACCGACCGCGAGCGTCTGCGGGTCGCGACGGCCGCGGCCCATGCCCGGCCCGCCGATGAGCGTGTCCATCCAGCCGCGGAGGCCCCAGAGCCAGTCGAAGGCGTACCAGCCGTGGTCGCCGCCGATCCGTTCGATCGCCGCGAACGCCCGCTCCGGCTCGACCGAAACGACGGCGATGCGGTGGTCGATGAGCCGGGCCCCCTCTGCCCGGCCGCCGTACCGCTGCCTCGAAGACGCGGCGCCGGCGGCCCTCGCCTCGAATTCGTCGGCCCACCGCCGGTGGGCGAACTCGACGTCTTCAGTCCGGATCGCCGCGGCCACTGACTGCTCGAGGTCGAGTGGCCGGATCGGGAAGGCCTCGAGCGCTGCACGGTTCGTCACCACGGTCGGATTCTTGAGGCCGTCGATCAGCTTCCGTCCCACCTTCGAATACCTCGGGGCCACGAGTTTCAGCCACAGGCTCGACAGCCGCGGCGTGAGCACCGGCACCGGAATCATGAGGCGTCTCAAGCCCCGTTGCCTGGCATACTCCTGCATGATAGCGCCATAGCTCACGACGTCCGGCCCCCCGATCTCGAAAATCCTCGATTCGCCGTCCGAAAGCTCGATCGAGGCCGCAAGATAGGCGACCACGTCGTCGATCGCGATCGGCTGGGTGGGGGTGGCGAGCCACGCCGGGCAGATCATCACGGGCAGCCGCTCCACGAGCGTCCGCACCAGATCGAACGAAAAGCTGCCGGGGCCGATGACGATCGAGGCCCGCAGCTCGATCACGTCGAACGAGGACGATGCCGCCCCGGCCCGCAGGATCGCCCCAACCTCGTGGCGACTGCGCAGATGGGCCGAGAGCCGGTCGTCGTCGGCACCGAGGCCGCCGAGGTAAACGATCCGTCTCACGCCCCCGGCACGCGCCGCCGCGGCGAACTGCTCGGCCGCGAGGCGGTCGGCCCGCTCGAAGTCGACGCCCGACTCCATCGAGTGGACCATCCAGTAGGCGGCGTCGATGCCGGCACACGCGGCGGCAAGCGAGGCCTCGTCCGTGGCGTCGCCCTGCACGATCTCCAGCCGCTCCGCGGGCTCGAGACGCTCCGCGGCCGCTCCCGTCTCGCGGACGATCCGCTCGGCCTTTGCCCGAAAAGCATCCGGACGGCGGACCATGCACCGGACCGAGTGGCCCCGCCTGAGCAACTCCGGAAGGAGACAGCCGCCGACGTAGCCGGTCGCACCGGTGAGGAGAACGTTCATCGTCAGGGGGAGTCGACCTCGAAGGCGCGATCCATCAGGAGCGGGTCTCCCGACTTCAGGCCGTACATGAACCACCGCACCCGCTGGTCGCTCGTACCGTGCGTGAAGGCGTCGGGGACGACGTAGCCCTGCGACATCTTCTGGATGCGATCGTCGCCGATCGCCGCGGCGGCGTTGACCGCCTCGCGAACGTCCTCCTCGTCGATGAGACCGCCGTAGCGGGCCATGTGGTGGGCCCAGACCCCGGCGAGAAAGTCGGCCTGCAACTCCATACGAACCGACAGCTTGTTGTATTCCTTCTCGGAGAGCCTCGCCCGCATCCGCTGCACCTTGTCGGCGATGCCGAGCTGGTTCTGGACGTGGTGGCCGATCTCGTGGGCGATCACGTAAGCCTGCGCGAAGTCGCCCGGCGCGCCGAACCGCCGCTTGAGCTCCTCGTAGAACGCGAGGTCGACGTAGACCTTCCGGTCGAGCGGGCAGTAGAAGGGCCCGGCGGCAGCAGTGGCAAACCCGCAGGCGCTCTTCACCTGCCCCGTGAAGAGCACGAGGGTCGGCGGGCTGTAGCGTCCTTGGAAGGCCTTGGGGAAGAGCCTTCCCCAGATATCCTCGTTGTCGGCAAGCACGACGGAGACGAACTGCTTCATCTCGTCGTTGGCCTCCTGGGCCGGCTGCTGATTCTGCGGCGCAGGCTTCTGGCCGGCGAGATCGGCCGCGATCTTCGGCGCCGCCTTCGGATCGACGCCCAGGAACAGCAGCGCTGCCACGAGCAGGATCGATATCAGCCCACCCCCCGCCACCATCTGCGGCGACATCCGCCGCCGATCCTCGACGTTCTCGCTCTGCCGACGACCTTCCCAACGCATCTCATTTCTCCCTTCGATCCTGGTCCATGCCCGTCCGGACTGATCCGATCGCCCGCGAACGGCGTGGCCGAGAGCCAAAGTGTACGGCACCGACGCCGGTGTAGAAAGCAAACCGCCCGCCCCCTTCCCGATTCCGCAGCCACGACGCCACAATCAGCCGCTCAAGAGAGGAATTTTTCATGCCGCTCGATCTCGGTCGCGTCCACCGGGGCGATTGCCTCGATCTGTTTCGGCGGCTGCCCGACGGATCGGTCCACCTCGCCTTCGCGGACCCACCCTTCAACATCGGCTACGAGTACGACGCTTACGACGACCGGCGATCCTCCGACGACTACCTGGAATGGTCGCGTCGATGGATGCAGGAGGTGGTCCGCGTGCTCGTGCCCGACGGCACCTTCTGGCTCGCGATCGGCGACGAGTACGCCGCGGAGCTCAAGGTGATGGCGACCCGCGAGCTGGGTCTCACGTGCCGCAGCTGGGTAGTCTGGTACTACACATTCGGCGTCAACTGCCGTCAGAAGTTCAGCAGATCCCACGCGCATCTCTTCCACCTCGTGAAGGCCCCAGACCGCTTCACGTTCGAAGCGGAGAGCATCCGCGTGCCGAGCGCCCGTGAGCTCGTCTATGGCGATCGGCGGGCGAGCCCGGCCGGTCGACTCCCCGACGACACCTGGATCCTCCGGCCGCAGGATCTGCCCGAGGGCTTCTCGGCCGACGAAGACACATGGTACTTCCCTCGGGTGTGCGGCACGTTCGCCGAGCGAAGCGGCTGGCACGGCTGCCAGATGCCGGAGCAGCTGCTCGGCCGGATCATCCGCGCCAGCAGCCGTGAAGGCGAGGTCGTCCTCGACCCGTTCGGAGGCAGCGGCACGACGCTCGCCGTGGCGAAGAAGCTCGGCCGGTCGTTCGTCGGCTTCGAGCTTTCGGAACAGTACGCGGCGAGGATCACCGAGCGGCTCGCCGCCATCCGGACCGGCGACCCGCTCGAGGGGGCCGCCGAGCCTCTCAAGAGCGCGCCCGCCACCAGGGACGGCCGCCGGCTCAAGCCCGCCGGACGGCGGGCTCGCCAGAAACGCACCGTAGCCCGCGGAAAAAAGGTGTAGCTGCGGCTCGGCCGGCCCTTCCTCCAGGGCTTGCCTTCGGGACGGTCCCGAACCGATAACTCGTTGCCCCCAACGGAGACCACCATGAAATACGGACTCAACCTGCTGCTCTGGACCGATCGGATGCACGAAGGGCTCGTGCCGATCTGCGAATCGGTGAAGTCGCTCGGCTACGACGGCGTCGAAATGCCGATCTTCGAGCCCGACCAAAAGCTCTACGCCGAATGGGGCCGGAAGCTCGACGGCATGGGCCTCGCCCGTACGGCCGTGACGGTCCGCGGGGCGGGCGACAACCCGATCAGCCCGTCGGCGAGCGTGCGGGCCGCGGCGGTCGAGGCTATGAAGAAGACGCTCGACTGCTGCCATGCCGCCGGCGTGAAGACGCTCGTCGGGCCGTTCCACTCCGCGATCGGGGAGTTCACGGGGAAGGGACCGACGGAGGACGAGTTCAAGTGGGGCGTGGAGACGATGCGGAAGGTGGCCGAGCACGCCGCGTCGGCGGGCGTGATGCTCGCGACCGAGTATCTCAACCGGTTCGAGAACTACTTCCTCACCTGCGTCGAGCAGACGGTGAAGTTCGTGCAGGCGGTCGACCATCCTTCCTGCCGGATGATGTACGACACGTTCCACGCAAACATCGAGGAGAAGGACCTCGCGAAGGCCATCCGCGCCGCCGCGCCGTGGAGCGTGCTCGTGCACATCTCCGAGAACGACCGGAGCATCCCGGGAACCGGCCACGTCCACTGGGACGAGACGTTCGACGCGCTTGCCGCAGCGAAGTACGACGGCTGGATGGTGGTCGAGGCCTTCGGCCTCGCGCTCCCCAACATCGCGGCCGCGACGAAGATCTGGCGGACGATGTTCCCGTCGGAGCAGCAGCTCGCAGCCGACTCGATCGCCTTCATGAAGAAGCACGTCGCAAAGCGTTGGAAGTGACGGATAAAAATCTCAACAGTGGCCGACGACACGCATTCCCGCCCCTCGCCGCTCGAAGGCCTCGCGGCCCCGCCACTCGACAGTGGACTGTCGATCGACCGGCTCGCGCAGGCCTTCGCTGGCCTCATAGGTGCATCGCCCCCCGAAGCGTCGCCGCACGCCTCCTCGATCGACCCGGCCGCGCAGCCCACGATCGAGATTGATGCCTCCCCCGACCTCGACGCGCCCGAGGCCGACGGCGCGTGCCGCGTGAGCCCGAGGACTATCCTCGAGGCGATGCTCTTCGTCGGCCTTCCCGGCGGCGAGCCGATCACGAGCAGACGGGTGGCGTCTCTTCTGCGAGGCGTGCGGCCGCAGGAGATCGATGAACTCGCAGCGGAGCTCCGCGCCGACTACGCCGCCGACAGCAGGCCCTACGAGGTCGCCTCGCAGGGGCAGGGCTGGGTGATGCGGCTCCGGGACGAATACGCGGCCTTCGCGGTGGTCCTCGAGGAGCGGTCGCGAACCGTTCGGCTCGACCAGGAGTCGCTCGACGTGCTCGCGACCGTTGCCTGGAACCAGCCGGTCGCCCGCGACCGGCTCGTCGAGCTCGGATGCGACGCCAGGCCCGCCACGCTGCGGCAGCTCGTCCGCCGCGGCCTCCTCGCGCTCCATCGGGAGGGGGAAGCCGAGCCGACCTATTCGACGACACCGAAATTCCTCGACCTCTTCAGGCTCACGAGCCTGAAGGATCTCCCGAAACCGAACGCGACCCCGGGCTGATCATCCCATCTGAGTTCGGACGAAGGCGATCGCCGCGTCCCGTGAGGAGAGCTCCCCGTCGAGCTGCCGCTGCCGCAGAGACTTGAGCAGTCCGCCGACAAGCTTTCCCTCGGCGAGCCCCATGGCGAGAAGATCGTCGCCCGACAACAGCGGCGGCGGGTCGAGCTCGTGCCGTGGCCGCTCGAGCTGCCGTGTCACCCAGGCGGCGGTTTCTGTCCGGCCGAACCCGAGATCGGCCCGCGCACGCAGGAGGTCTGCGAGGCGGAAGGCATCGTCGTGGGCGAGCCACGGCTGAAGCGTCGACCAGGGCCGGTTCTCGATGCCGCCCATGCCACCCTCCTCGAGCGAGGCTACGCCCGCGCACAGCCAGCCGGCGAGCTTCGCCTCGGCGTTCGACAGTCGAAGCCGCCGCGCGATCGCCAAAACAAGCTTGTGGGCGGCCTCGCCCCGCTCCCCTTCCCGCTCCACGAGCGTCGCGATCGCCATCGGGAGATCGGGCTCGTCGAGGGCGTCGATGATCGCCGAGGCCTGCCGCCAGCCCTCGTCGGTCATGGGCCCATCGCCTCCCGGGGAAACTTCCGGCAGCACCTCGCGGGCAAGCCCGGTCTGCGAAAGCAGTTCCAGCGCCCGTCGCCGGCCGTTCCTCGAAACCATCAGCCGCAGTTCCGCCGCCACCCTCTCCGGGCTCACCGTCCGTACGAAGTGGCACAGCCGCTCCACGGCCTCGCGGGTCGCGGCGTCGAGCACGAACCCGAAGACCGCCGCGAACCGCACGGCCCGCAGCATCCGCAGGTGGTCCTCGCCGAACCGTAGCGACGGCACTCCAATCGCCCGCACGACCCCCCGGACGAGATCCTCCCGGCCACCGACGTAGTCGAAAACCTTCCCGGTGGCGGGGTCGAGGAACAGCCCGTTGATCGTGAAATCACGCCGCTTGGCGTCCTCCTCGGCGGAACAAAATGTCACGCCCGCCGGGTGACGTCCGTCGGTGTAAGCCTCGTCCGTCCGGAAGGTCGTCACCTCCACCTGCCCAGCTCCCTTCGGCCCGACGACCGTGATCACGCCGAAGGCGGCCCCGACGGCGAGCGTCCGTCTTTTCCCGAAGATTTCCCGAACCTCCACCGGCCGGGCGGAGGTGGCAACGTCGTAGTCCGCGGGCGTCCTGCCCAGGAGTTCGTCCCGCACGCACCCCCCAGCCCAGAGTGCCTGGTGGCCGGCCTCCCGCAGCCGTTGCACGACAACCTGGGCGAATTCTCGGGCGGCGGCCGGATCGGCTTGGATGGCGGGCATGGGTTCGAAGGTTGACGGCGGGCCTGAAAATGCCGATACTTAACTGTGTTAGGGGATTGTGAAAGGATCGAAAGGCGTTTTTGATCAGGAAACGCGGTTTCGGCTGATCGCTCGTTCGCCGGGGTATTCATAACCTACTTCAGCGGGCTCCTGCGCGCGACGGATCTCCGAACGATTCTTTCCACTCCCAGAACCGATGGATGTTTTCATTTCTTTTTTCACCCGAAAGGGTTCATTGCCCGCAAGGGCCCGGAGGTTTCCCATGTCCAAGAACTTGAACGTTCGCCGGGGGTTCACCCTCGTCGAACTGCTGGTGGTGATCGCCATCATCGGCACGCTCATCGGCCTGCTCCTGCCGGCCGTGCAATCTGCCCGCGAGGCGGCACGTCGTAGCCAGTGCTCCAACAACATGCGTCAGGTCGGCCTGGCCATCCTGAACTTCGAGAGCACGAAGCAAAAGCTTCCCGCCGCCACTGACCGAAACGAATTCACAGGTCAGCCCGGACAGGCGACCAACAACGCGTCGACCACGCCGGGCTACAGCTGGGTCGTCCATAGCCTGCCTTACATGGAAGAGGTCGGTCTCTACAACGCGATCAAGACCTCGGGGTCGAATTTTCAAAACAGCCCGTTCGCGGCCACGACCCTCAACGTGGCGTCGGGAACGGTCGGCGCACAGGCCTCGACGGTCGTGATCGGCCCCCTGAAGTGCCCGACATTTTCCGGGAGCGGCCTCGTGGAAAACAGCAACGCCGGGCCGTCAAACGGCGTGTCTTGGACGAACGACAACCAGTACTCCTCCCTGCAGGTGGCTCTGACCAACTACAAGGCCAATGCCGGCACGCACCTCATCTCGGGCACCGCCCATTCCAACAACGGCGCCATCGCGTATCCCGTGCTCTCCGGCACGTTGGCCAACGTCTCGCGGCCGAACGGCGTGACGCTCGGGGCCCTCTCCGACGGCACCTCGAAGACGATCCTCGCCGCAGAGACCCGGGAACGCGGGTATGCGGGCTGGATCGACGGAGCCTCTTCGTGGCTCACGGCAACGAATCTTGCCGGTACGGGCGCCACCGGGCCGCAGTACACGAACGGCAGGTGGAGGAGCAACGCGACGGCGGAAGCCGTGATGGCGTCGGGGGCGACGGCTGGCGTCGGGATCAACTACGACGCTAGCTCCACCAATAAGTTCCTCGGTACGACCAGCTCTCCATGGACCGTCTATGGCGACGGCATGGCACACGGGGCGTCGAGCGACCATTCCGGCGGCATCGTGCTGCACGTGTTCGGCGACGGCCATGTGGGCCAGATCACGACCGACATCGATCCGACGCTCTACGCGTCGATCTTCAGTCGTGCGAGCAACGAACCTGTAAACCTGGAGTGACCGTCAAGGGCTCGGTCGCCCTTCGACGGCTGGCCGCGCCCATCGAGCGTGAACGACCCACGGGGCGGCCGGGAACAATCTTCCCGGCCGCCTTCTTTTTGGAAGCCACTGTTTTTCTGGAGAAACCGCGGCCATGACCGCAGAACCCGCTGCAACGGAACTCTCCGCGACCGACGTCCATGAGCGACGTTTCGGCCACTCCCCCGACTCGCTCCTCCTCGACTGCCGTGAGCCCGACGAGCATGCGATCGCGAGGATCGAGGGGGCGAGGCTCATCCCGATGCGGGAGATCCCGGAACGGCTCGCGGAACTCGAGCCCTGGCGAGAAAGGCCGATCGTCGTCCACTGCCACCACGGCGTGCGGAGCCTCCGGGTCGTGCAGTGGCTGCGGCAGCAGGGTTTCGCGCACGCGCAGAGCATGCGAGGCGGCATCGACGCCTGGAGCCTCGAGGTCGACACGACCATTCCACGGTATTGAGCGGCCGCAGTATTAGCGCCGCACCATGGATTGAATCTCGGCAACCTGCCGGGGCGTGAAGGGGACTGCGTCGAGCGACCCGGGCTCATGGGGAACGAGCCGGTGGACGATCGCGGCAGCGAGCGTGTCGATGCCTTCACCCGTGACGGCGGACGTGCGGATCGCGTCGGCAGGCAATTCCGACTGGCTCGATCGCTCGGCGACGATGACCACCGACGGGAGATCGACCTTCGCGAGGATCGTGAGGAACGGGAGAGATTTCCGTCGCTCTTCCCGCTTATCGGCGGTGACTGAAAAATCACCCGCGTCGCGAACGTCCAATACGAGATCGGCGGAGAGCGCCGCCTCGCGGGCCCGGTCGATCCCGGCCTGCTCGATCGGGCCCGAGGGATCGTCCCGGAGGCCGGCCGTGTCGACGAGGTCGATCTCCCAGCCGTCAAGGACGATCCGCGTCGCGACGAGATCGCGTGTCGTGCCCGGCTCGCTCGACACGAGGCTGCGGGCAAAGCCGGCGAGGGCGTTCACAAGGCTGCTCTTGCCGGCGTTCGGCCGGCCCGCCACGACCACCCGCCACGGCCGCGCGAGCCGCAGACCGAGCGGCGCCCAGGCCAGAAGCCTGTCCACACGGCGGGCCGCCTCGGCCGCGTTTCCCTCCGCAGCGAAACGCCGGATCCCGTCGATCTCGGATTCGAGTAGACCGGATGAAAGCTGCCGGCAGAGGATCGCCGCCGCCTTCGGACACGTCGTCTGCGAGAGGGCGAGCCGGGCCTCCACCTCGATCTCGGAGCGGCCCGTCGCGGCAAGCCACTCCGGCCAAGAAAGCCGCCGGCAGCCGGCGGACTCGAGATCCGAAAGAACCCGCGAGCTTGCCGCGATACCTCCGTGCGGGTGGATTTCGAAGCTCGTGGAGGACCGCTTCACGACGACGAGGTCCTCCGGCGGGATCCCGCCGGGCGTCGGCCCGCCGCCGGGTTCCACGAGGCCCCACCGACCGAAAACGATCTGCCCGGCGTCACGATCGACCAGCGGCCGCCCCTTCGGCCGGAACCAGCTCGACAGGACTTCCACGCTCCCTCCGCCGAACATGCCGACGACAGCGAGCGCCGACCGGCCCGCCGCGGTCAGGAGCGCGACGACGGGCTGCCCCACGATGGGTGTATCACGCGGAATCTCTTCCGCACCGCCCTTGCCGACGGCGACAGCAGGTGTAGAACACGCAGGGTCCATCTCAACTGCCACTCTACTCCACACGGAAACCGTCACCATGGCCAAAAAGAAGCCTGCCGCCAAGAAGTCCGCGAAACCTGCCGCCAAGAAAGCTGCGAAGCCCGCCGCCAAAAAAGTGGCGAAGCCGGCTCGGAAAGTCGCCAAGAAGGCGGCCCCAAAGTCAGCAACGGCAAAGGCTTCGTCGAAGGCCGTCGCCGCGAAGGGGCCGGAATGGGCCAAGGAGGGATCACCCGCGCCCGATTTCACCGCGATCGCCCACGACGGCTCACAGGTGAAGCTGTCGGCGCTCAAGGGATCGCCCGTCATCCTCTACTTCTACCCCAAGGACGATACCCCCGGCTGCACGGTCGAGGCCTGCGGCTTCCGCGACTCGCACGGGAAGCTCGGCAAGCACAAGGCGGTCGTGCTCGGTGTCAGCCCCGACTCGCCCAAGAGCCACGTGAAGTTCCGCGCGAAGTACAAGCTGCCCTTCACGCTCCTGGCCGACGAGGACCACAAGCTCGCCGAGGCCTACGGCGCCTGGCGGGAAAAGAGCCTCTACGGCAAGGCCTACATGGGTGTCGCCCGAAGCACGTTCGTGATCGATGCCGCCGGCAGGATCGCGAAGGCTTTCACGGCCGTGAAACCCGAGGGGCACGACAAGGAAGTGCTCGCTGCCGTCGCCGCCCTGAAGTGAAGCCGCATTCGCGGCCGCCCTTCTTTCCCGATCCGCACGATCGCGTCAACCGGCCTCGAGAGCCACGGGCCGCCACGCTAAAAACCGCGTGGCGGCCCCGTGTGGCCCCGAGTTGCTGCGCATACTCGAGGGCATGAACGCGTTCCTGTCCAAACTCACGGTGCTCGGGGTGGTCGCAGGCGGGTTCTATGCCACTGGCGACCTGCCGCGGCTCATCGAACGTGGCCGCAGGATCACCGAGCGGACGAGCGTGCCGTTCCCCGCTGGGCCGGCGCCGGCGGTCGGACCATCGACGCAAGCTCCCGTCCCTCCCCCCAAGCCCACCCCACCGGCCAAGCAGGTCCCGCTGCCCGAGCCTCCGCATGTCGATCCGCCGCAGGCCATCGACAACGCCGCCAACGAGCCGACTCGCATACCGATGCCGCCGCTCGACCTCGAGGCGGTGGACCTCGCAGCGATGCGCCCGGGCCAGCGGGTGCTCCTGGTCTCGGGCCGGCTCGTCATCGCCCTCGACGTCGTCGACGGCCCCGCCGGCGAGGTACTCGAACATTCCCATGCGATCCACGCCGACCGCACGTTGACGATCGCTTCGACGGCCGCTCCGCGGAGGCTCGTCGTCACCGGCTGCTCGTCAGGCTCAGCACGGCCGAAGCCAAGAAGCGACCGCAGGATCGCCCGCGGAGAGTTCCTCCACGTCCTCCCTTCCGGCTCCGCCCCGCGAGCCGGAGTCACGCCGGCTTCCGAAACGATCGGTCCGATCGAGGCGATCGGCCTCGAGTAGCCGCTACGGCAGCCGGCACTACATCACGGCCGGCCCTAGCTCACGCCGACTCCGCGGCCTCTTCGGCCTCCCGCTCGCCCGACCAGCCGACGCGCTTTTTCGACAGGCCGATCTTCCGGTCGTCGGTGTCGACCCGCAGGATCTTCACCTCGAGCTTGTCGCCGACCTTCACGACGTCCTCGGCGTTCTCGATCTTGTCCTCGGAGAGCTCCGAGATGTGGAGCAGCCCCTCGAGGCCGTCCTCGAGCCCGACGAACACACCGAAATTCGTGATCTTCGTGACGGTGCCCTTCACGACGTCGCCCGGCTTGTAGCGGCCCGGGATGTCGGTGGTCCACGGATCGTCGGTCATCTGCTTGAGGCCCAGCGCGATCCGGCGACGCTGCTGGTCGACGGAGAGCACCTTGCACTCGAGTTCCTGCCCCTTGTCCACCATCTCGCTCGGGTGCGTCACCTTCCGAGTCCACGACATGTCCGTGACGTGAAGCAGCCCGTCGATTCCGTCGTCGATCTCGATGAACGCTCCGTAGTTCGTGAGGTTCCGCACGACGCCCTTCACGACGGCGCCCGGCGGGTAGTCGGCGGCCACCTTTTCCCAGGGGTTCTGCTGGGTCTGCTTCATGCCCAGCGAGATCTCCTGCTTTTCCTTGTTGATCGCGAGCACGACGACCTCGACCTCGTCGCCCGGCTTCACGAGTTCCGACGGGTGGCTCACCCGCTTCGTCCAGCTCATCTCGCTGATGTGCACGAGCCCCTCGACGCCATCCTCGAGCTTCACGAACGCGCCGTAGCTCATGACGTTCACGACCGTCCCCATGCAGACCGTGCCGACCGGGTACTTGTCGGCCACCTTGGCCCACGGGCTCGCGGTCCGCTGCTTCATGCCGAGCGCGATCTTCTCCCGCTCGCGGTCGATGTGCAGCACCTGCACCTCGATCTCCTGGTCGATGGCGACCATCTCGCTTGGGTGGCCAATGCGGCCCCACGACATGTCGGTGATGTGCAGCAGGCCGTCGATCCCGCCAAGATCGACGAACGCGCCGAAGTCGGCGATGTTCTTCACCACGCCGCGGCGGATCTGGCCCACCTCGAGCGTCTCCATGAGTTGCTTCTTCCGCTCGGCCCGCTCCTGCTCGATGAGGGCCCGCCGCGAGACGACGATGTTCCGCCGCGGCTCGTCGATCTTGAGCACGAGGCACTGGATCGCCCGGCCGCAGTAGTCGCCGATGTCGGCGGGGCGGCGGATGTCGACCTGGCTGGCCGGCAGGAAGACGTTCACGCCCGAGATGTCCACGAGCAGGCCGCCCTTGATCTTCCGCGTGACGTAGCCGGTGACGACGTCGTTCTCCTTGACGCTCTCCATCACCTTGAGCCAGTCCTCGATGCGGCGGGCCTTCCGCTTCGAGAGCGTGATGAGGCCCCGCTGCTCCTCGAGGGCGCCGTCCTCGAACTCCTCGAGCAGGACCTTCACGACGTCGCCGACCTGCGGAGCCGGCTCCGTCTCGTCCCACTCGTTCCGCGGGATGTGGCCTTCGCTCTTGTAGCCCACGTCGACGAGCAC
>JBIIOJ010000276.1:0-4369 GCA_044337015.1 Pirellulales bacterium | reverse complement strand
GGCATCGTCCGTGTAGTCGATCGTGGCGATGTCGTCGCTCGTGCTTGCGAACTTCCCGGTGATGGCCGGGCCGCCCGGGGCCCGGGCGAGAATCGTGAACGTGCGGCCGCCGAGCTTGGTTTTGTCGCCCGCGAGCGGCGCGATCTCGAGCCGGCCGTCGAGCGTGATCGCCCCGCCCTCCTTGCCGCCGACAGTGATCCCGGCCGCCGATTCGTCGCCCAGCCCGATCCGCAGCGTGCCGGTCTTCTCGAGCACGAGATCGCCAAGGAGCGTCACGGGGCCATCGTGACCGGTGGCGAGCAGGCCGGCGTTTCGCAAGCTACTGCTTCCCTCGGTGCGGCTGTTTCGCAGGTCGAGCCCGGCGGAGCCCCGCCAGAAAAACCGCCCCCCTTCGGCATTCACGAATGCCGGGCCGCCGAAGTGAAAGACGTTCGTGCCGGTTTCGTCGAGGTAGTTGAACGTTCCGGCATTCGCGATCACTGCCATGTCGTTCTGCTTGTTCGTGAGCATGCCGCCGCCGTGCCAGTTGACGGTGCCCGCCGGGCCCACCTCCATGAAGATTTTTCCTTCCTGGTTGGGATCGGCCCCGAGGTCGGAGTCGCCGAGTTTGTCGAGCACGGCAGGGGCCTCGGCCATGCCGACGCGGTAGGTGCCCTCCTTGGGGGTGCCGGAGTTGCAGAAAAGCCGCGCCGCGTTTTTCCCGATCGCGAGCCGGCCGTGCTGCACGTCCAACTGCCGGATGGAAGAGATCGGCTCGCTCGTGTCGAGGACGACCTCGCCACGGCCCTCGGCTCCGTTGCCGATCCGCACCGGGCCGCGGATATCGACCTTGCTCGAACCGCTCACGGCAATCGCCCCGGTGCCGATGTTCCCGATCAGCTGTGGCTTGTTGGACGCGGAGACGCTGAAGCTGCCGCCGGTGACGGCGATGCGGCCGCCGCGCGAGATCTCCAGCGGCGTCCACGCCGGCCACATGCCCGCCTTGAAGGTGCCGCCCGTCACAACCAATGCGCCGCCTTCAATGAGCACGTTGTCGTTGATCTCGACGGAGCCGTCGCGATGCAGCCAGCGGCTGCCGGGGCCGACGACCACCTGCTTGAAATCATGCTGATTGGCGGCGCGGAACTTCATGTCGGCCGACGTGACAAGCTCCGTGACCTCGCCCGCCTTGGCGTTGCCGATGGCGAGCCCATGGAGGCCGTTCTTCGCGTCGGAAAAGAGCGGCTTGTCGTAGGTGATCGTGCCGTTCGACGAGCCCACGATGGCAACGGGATCGAACGGCCCTGGCACGTTGCCGCCCGTCCAGTCGGCGCTCACGGCCGACGCGGTGCTTCCCCAGCCGCCGCTCGCCGGCCCCTTCCACGTGACGGTGTCGGCCGCCGTCGTCCGGTAAAACTCACGGAACATCCCGGCCGGATCGAAGCTCTCGAGGGCGAAGCCGTAGCCGTCGAACTTGGCATGGCAGGCGGCGCAGGAGCCCTTGCCGGCGTGAAGCGCGAGCTTCTCCTTGAGCGAGGTGGCGGAGCTCGTGTCGGTGGCGATCGGCTCGATGTTGGGCGGCGGCGGCGGGATGTGCACGCCGAGCAGACGCTCCGCCACGAACACGCCCCGCTTCACGGGCGACGTGTTGGTGCCGTTGGCCGTCACCTTCAGCACGGCCGGCTGCGTCCATATGCCGCCGAAGGGGGAGCCGGCCGGAAGCGGCAGTTCGCGAAGCGCTGCCCCGTCCACGCCAGAAATTCCATAGTGCCGGGCGAGCACCGCGTTGGCCATCACCCGCCGCGAGTCGACGATCTCCCTCACGCTCGCGTTCTCCTCCACGAGCAGCTTCAGAAAGGCCTCGGTCTCGGCGACGCTCGACCACTTGAGCAGGTCGTTCTCCGGCAGGTGGTATTCCGGGAAGAGTTTGGGATCGGGCGTCGTGTCGCTGATGGCCGAGAGTCTGAGCCACTGGGCTGCAAAGTCCTTGTAAAATCGATTCGCCTTCGGGTCGGCGAGCATCCGGTCGGTCTGATCGCTGAGCACTCTGGCGTCGCGGAGTTTTCCCACACGGGCCAGCTCAAGCAATTGCTCGTCGGGGGTCGAGTTCCAGAGGAGATAGGAGAGCCTGGTGGCGAGGGCGAAGTCGGAGAGCGGCCCGGGCTCCTCGACGATGCAGAAGAACTCGGGCGACGTGAGCAGGTGGCGGAACTGGTCGAGCACGATCTCGCTGACGCAGCGGCCGGCGTCGATGTCTGACCTGATGGAGGCCATCGTCGCCGCGACCTCGTCGTCGGATAGATCGCGGCGGAAGAACCGCGGGGTGATCCGGCGGATCGTCTTCTCCATGACCGCGAGGAACTCGTCGGGCTTGATCGACTTGAGCTTACCGACCGGAATAGGCGGGGCTCCATGCGGCCGGCCCGCGCGGATGTTCCTGAGTTCCTTGTCGAACTCGGGCGGAAAATCGGCCGTCAGCCAACGGTCGCCGATCGACGGCACGTTCAGGGGCTGCACCTCGATCCACTGCACGGCCAGGCCCGGCAGGCCCTTGTCGGCGGCGGTCTTCGCCTGGGCGCCCTTCGGCACGGGCTCGCCGAGGCCGAAGGGCACGAGCCGGATGCCATCCCCGACGGGAGCCTTGTCGTTCATGTCGGCGCTGCCGAGATAGATATCGGTCTCGATGACGTCAGGCTTGCCGGGCGGTGCATCGAGGACTGCGACCAGTTCAACCAGCTGCGGATAGGCGCCGATGTGGCCGGCGTAGATGCCGAAGGGCAGCGGCTTGTCGGTCTGGAAGCCGTAGACCGAGAGCCGGATTTTGTGGAGACCGGGCGCGCCACAGAAATTGACTTCGAGCAGGCCCGAGGAGAGATGCGAATTGAAAGAGACGAATGTCTCGTCGTCGAGTTTCAGGTAAAGTCCTCCCGAGGTGTTGTCTGGCACGGCCTTATACCGCTTGAACGGCGGCGGCTCCGCCGGCAGCGGCTTGAGCAGCCGGCCCATGATCCGGTCGGCGAGCCGCATATACCCATCCACGCTCGCCGCGGAGAGCGGCAGCGCCTTGGCCACCTTCTGATAGCCATCCACGCGGCCGTCTTCCGGCAGGTCGATGCTCACCGGCGGGCGGAAGCCGAAGATGTCGAAGATCGTGTTGGCGTATTCCTCGCGGGAGAGCCGGCGCAGCTGACTGCGGCCGATTCGTGCCTGGTGCTGGCGTTCGAGCGTGGCCAGGTCGCCGCGGATCCAGGAGGCGACCGTCTTCCGCTCGGCCGCGGTCGGCTGCTCCTCCTCCTCGGGCGGCATGCGGCCCGACTCGATCTCGTGGAGGGCGCGGAACCAGGCCTGGCCGTCGGCCGACACGAGCCGCTCGGCCGTCCACTCGCCGTCGAGTCGAACGCCCGCCTCGGGCTTCTCGCCCCCGTGGCAGCCGGCGCACCGCGATTCGACGATGGCGGCGACATTCGCCGGCACACTAGCGACGGCGGCAAAGCCGCACCGGCAGCCGGCGACGAGCGTCGCCATCGCCATGACACGGAGAACCGTCTGTGCCGATGCAAAGTTCGCGATCATGCCCGAAGCCCGTGTCTCAAAGGTGCGGAAAACCGCGGACACTCTCCTCTTTCAGGGTAGGACCGGTCCTCATTCCGCACAATTGACGGAACCGGCAGCCGAGGCCCGGTTTCGGGCCTATTTCGTGGGGAGCTTGATCGCCTTGGGGGTGTTCTTCCAGCCGCAGGCTTTGGCGAACTCGTCGAGGGTCATCCACTCCTGGCCGTCTTCTCGCTCGACCACCGCGATGAGGTCGGGCTTGGCCTCGGAATCCATCGCCACGTCTCCGCCGGCCGAGACGGCCGCCAGGGCTTCGCCGTCATCCACCAGAAACCCGAGCAGCTTCCCGTTGGACGCGTTCCAAAACCGCACGACGCGGTCGCCCGAGGGCGTTGCCACCATATTTTTTGCCAGCGAGAGAGAGGGCTCGGTCGCCATGGCGAGCTGCCTCTGCAACGAAATGCCGGAGGCGATGTCCGCCATCCGAGCGACCGCCCCCTGGCCGAACATGAGCCGCGGCGGCGGGCCGGTCATCCAGGCGACGGCCTTCACCGGGTTGGGAGAGCCGCGGCGGATCGGCACCACCTCCTTCACCACCGCGCCGGTGGTTGGATTGACCACCGCGAGGCCCCCTTCCTGACAGCCCACCGCCAACTGCCCACCCCGCTGCCAGGCCAGCGACGTGATCTTGCCGAATTCGTCGATCGACCTCCGCGGCGAGCCTCCGGCCACGTCCCAGATCACCGCCTTCCCATCGTTGCCACCTGTGGCGAGCTGCACGTCCGTGGCCCCCCACGCCATTGAGAGCACGCCGCCGGCATGGCCGGGGAGCGTGGCC
>JBIIOJ010000277.1:0-4369 GCA_044337015.1 Pirellulales bacterium | reverse complement strand
GTTCATGGTCCGGCAGCTCCAACCCTGGTTCGAGAACATCGGCAAGCGGCAGGTGAAGTCCCCGAAGATATATCTTCGCGACTCGGGAATCCTGCATCACCTGATCGGCATCGAGAACGAGACGCAGCTTCACTCGCATGCGAAGGTGGGCAGTTCGTGGGAAGGCTTCGCGCTCGAACAGGTGCTGCGGCAGACCCGACCGGCACAGGCGTATTTCTGGGGCACTCAGGGAGGGGCCGAGCTTGACCTGCTCGTGTTCGCCGAAGGTCGTCGGCTTGGTTACGAATTCAAGTATGCCGAACGGCCCCAGTTCACCCGCTCGATGCGGGTGGTCATGGAAGATCTGCGGCTCGATTCGCTCATCGTCATCTGCCCGGGGACGGTGCAGGCCCCGATCGCCCCGGGAGTCGAGGTTATGGGAATCGAGACCTTCCGGCATCGCACGCGGCCGCGATGACGGTCAGCCGATCAGGGCCTTCATCTCGCGGACGGCCTGCGTGAATCCGACGAGCACGGCCCTCGCCACGATCGAGTGGCCGATGTTGAGCTCCCCCATCCCTTCGAGCCGGGCAACGGGCACGACGTTGCGATAGGTGAGCCCGTGGCCCGCGGCGAGGGCGAGCCCGGCCTGCCGGGCCATCGCCCCGCCCCGTGAGAGCTCGACGAGCCGGGTGTGTCGCCCCGCCTCGCCGGTCTCGTTGGCGTAGCAGCCGGTGTGGAGCTCGACCGCCTCGGCCGCGAGGTCGACTGCGGCGTCGATCTGGCGGGCGTCGGGGTCGATGAAGAGGGAGACGACGATGCCGGCGTCCTTGAGCCGCCGGACCGCCTCGGCCGTCATCGTACGGGTGCCGACGACGTCGAGGCCGCCCTCGGTCGTCACCTCCTCCCGCCGTTCCGGCACCAGCGTCACCTGGTCGGGCTTCACCCGGCAGGCGATCGCGACCATCTCCGGCACGATCGCACACTCGAGATTGAGCTTCACCTGCACCGTGCGGCGAAGCACCTCGAGGTCGCGATCCTGGATGTGACGGCGGTCCTCGCGGAGGTGGACCGTGATCGCGTCGGCGCCACCGAGTTCGGCGAGCGCCGCCGCCCAGACCGGATCCGGCTCCACGGTGCGGCGGGCCTGCCGAATCGTGGCCACGTGGTCGATGTTGACGCCGAGGGTCGCCATTCCTGCGGGGCCGGCCCCGACGTCACTCCTTCTGGAGAATCACCACCTGGTTGCCGCGGGGCGTGCGGACGAGCAGCATGACGCCGCTCTCCACCTTCTCGCCCGCGAGAGCCTTCTCGAACTCCGAAACGTTCTTCACCACCGTCTTCCCGACCCGGCGGACGAGCATTCCCGCGGCGATCCCGCGGGAGGCTGCAAGTCCCTCCGCATCGACCCGGTCGACGATCACGCCATCGAACCCGGGATAGGCATTCTCGGCTTCGGCGTCCTTGTTGCGGACTTCGATGCCAAGGTCGGCGGAGTAGAACGTGTTCTCCCCGCTCGGTGCAAGCCTCTGGCCGCTCGGCCCCTTGGCCGCCACCGACTCCGGCAGCGGCTTCACCGAAACCTTGAGCGTCACGGGGCGGCCATCCCGCAGGACGGTGACCGTGTGCGGCTTGCCGATCTCCGACCGTTCGACCACTTCCTGGAGCGACCGCGGCCCGTCGACCGGGGTGCCGTTGAAGCTCGTGACGACGTCGAGTTCCTGGACGCCGGCATCAGCGGCAGGCGACCCTTCCATGACCTCGGTGACGAGCACGCCTTTCTTCCCGGCGAGGCCGAGCTTGGTGGCGGTCTCGTCATCGAGCGGTCCGATCGACACACCGAGGTAGCCCCGCTCGACCGCACCCTTCGCGATGAGCTGGCCGCTCACCCACTTGGCAAGGTTGACGGGAATCGCGAACCCGATCCCCTGGTAGCCGCCGCTGTTGCTGGCGATGGCTGTGTTGATGCCGACCACCTCGCCAGCGAGGTTCACGAGCGGCCCACCCGAGTTGCCCGGGTTGATTGCGGCATCGGTCTGAAGAAACTTGGCCCGGCGGATCGAGCCGAGCTCGCGGCCCTTGCCGCTGATGATGCCGGCGCTGACCGTCGTCTCCAGTTCGAAGGGATTCCCGATCGCGATCACCCAGTCGCCGATCTCGAGGGTGTCGGAGTCGCCGAGCTTGGCCGTGGGTAGGTCGTTGGCCCCCTCGAGCCTCACGACCGCGAGGTCGCTCTCGGGGTCGGTCTTGATCTCGCCGGCCTTGAACTTCCGGCCGTCGGAGAGCTCGACCGTGACCGTGTCGGCCCCCTCGACGACGTGGTTGTTCGTGAGGACGATGCCGGTCGGATCGACGATCACGCCGGAGCCGACGCCGCTCCGCCGCGGCATGCCCTGCCCGCCGGGGCCGCGGAATTCGAAGCCCTCCGGCATCCCGTCCTTGAAGAAGTCCTCGAAGGGCGTGCCCTTGAAGGGGTTCTCGCCGCCCCCGCGGGGACCGCCGCCACGGGGATCCCTGTCGGCCGTGACTCGCCGGGCCTTCGTCTCGCTGCGGACGACGACCACGCTCGGCGTGGCCTTTTCCGCCGCGAAGCGGAAGGCGTTCGACAGGGCCGTGGCGTGGCTGCGGGCCTCGGCGACGGCGGGCGGCTCGTCGGCCGACACGGGCCCGTGGCCCAGCGAGATCGCCACGACCGTCACAAGGGCCGGCAATCCTCCGCAGGCCGACCCCCGAATCCGAAAACCCGATGCAATCCGGTGAATGGTGTTCATGAAAGAAAATCCTCCCTTTCGTGCGTCGATTGTACGCATAGGGGTTGGTACGCAGGAGGTCGGCGGCGTGTTCGAAGGCGGGTTTTCCTGGCCTGCCGGTCACGAACGGGTCCGTTGACAGCCGGGGAAAACGGCCCGTAATGTTTCCTGGGCCCGAATCAGGGTCGGCACGCGAGGGAAAACGGCAGGATGGCAGCACGAAAGGACACGACCGCGGGCCGCGGGTCGGCCGGAAACCCGGCCCACGGCGTCGACCTGGCCGATTGCCAGCAGCGGATCGGCTACGAATTCCGCGACCAGTCACTCCTCGTGGCCGCGATTACCCACGCCTCTGGGGCCCAGCACCGGCTCGCCTCGAACGAGCGGCTCGAGTTTCTCGGCGACGCCATCCTCGGCCTCGTCGTCTGCGAGACGCTCTATCGGCTCTACCCCGAATCGCTCGAAGGGGATCTCACGCGGATCAAGTCGGTGGTCGTGAGCCGGGAGACGTGCAGCCGGATCAGCGAGGAACTCGGCCTCATCGACTTCCTCATCGTCGGCAAGGGGCTCGCCGTAAACCGGCCCGTGCCGATGTCGGTGCTCTCGGACCTCTTCGAGTCGCTCGTGGCCGCGATCTACCTCGACGGCGGTCTCGAGCCCGCGAAGCGGCTCATCGACCGCTTCATGGCCCCGGAGATCGTGAACGTCGCCTCTGGCGCCCAGGGGTCGAACCACAAGTCGATCCTCCAGCAGCTCTCGCAACGGGACTTCGGCGTGACTCCGACCTACGAAGTCGTCGGCGAGGCAGGGCCCGACCACAGCAAGACCTTCCAGGTATCCGCCCAGATCGGCTCCACCCGCTACTCGCCTGCCTGGGGTCGCAACAAGAAGGAGGCGGAGCAGCGGGCCGCCTCGAACGCCCTCGTCGAGATCACCGGCGGACCGGTGCAGCCGTAGCGGTGCGTCGAGCGTGCTGGTGTGATGGATATCGCGGCACGGGGTGCAGACTGCCAGTCTGCACCTACATCGATTCCGTCATAACCATTGAGTGGCATCGCGGAAGCCTTGTAGCCGCAGATTGGTAATCTGCGGTTCCGCCGCGTGGCACGGGGTGCAGACTGCCAGTCTGCACCTACATCGAACCAATCAACGGACGCCCGGCGAGGTAAGTCAACCCCTGCGCCTCAGGAGTTCCGTAACTCTACCCTTCAGCAAATCCTCGGGAGTTGGTCGCCGAGGGGCATCGGGATGATGCGGTTACCGCCGATGGCGGTTCGCATCACGACGACCCGGGGGTGGTCGCCCACGATCCGGCCGATCGCGACGGCTTGCCTGCCGAGTTCGTGAGATCGCATCGCGGCGATCACCGCGTCGGCGGCTTCTTGCGGCACGATCGCGAGCAGCTTCCCCTCGTTTGCCACGAGGAGGGGGTCGAGCCCGAGCAGTTCGCAGGCGGCCGCCACGGCGGTCTCGACGGGAATCGCGGCCTCGTCGATCTCGATGCCGACCTTCGCCGTCTCGGCGATCTCGTTGAGGCTCGCGGCCACGCCGCCGCGGGTCGGGTCGCGTAGCAGGCGGACCTGTGGGCAGGCCGTGAGGATCGTCTGCACGAGACCGGTGAGCGGGGCGGAGTCGCTTTT